>NZ_JBAMHQ010000001.1:912391-1216521 GCF_037081775.1 Haladaptatus sp. ZSTT2 | reverse complement strand
CTCGTCCAAGAGTTCATAGACGGTGTCGAGACCATGGCGACGGTCGGTCTCGCACACGAAGGCGAGTTGGTGACGTTCTTCCAGCACAAGAAGTATCGAGTCTATCCACCTTCCGGTGGGATCGGCGCTGTCAGACAGGGGACGTGGGAGCCGCGGATGAAAGTCTACGCAGACGAAATCGTCCGGGCGCTCGACTGGAACGGGCCGGTACACGTCGAGTTCATGAAGATGCCAGACGGCGACTTCTACCTGCTCGAGGTGAACGGTCGCTACTGGGGGTCGCTCGCGCTCACCATCAACAGCGGCGTTGACGTGCCGTGGCTTCACTACAAGCAACTGACCGGCCAGTTCCCCTTCGACAAGCCGCGTGCCGAACAGCCCGTCGTGGCGACGAGTGGCGGCGTCGATATCGCCAACTGGCAGACGATTCCGGAGCCAGAGTATCGGACGGACGTCAAACAGCGAAAGCTGTTCTACACGGACATCATGTGGCTGCGAGAGCAGCTCTCGCGCAACCAATACCAGGCGCTCATCCCGTTCACGACGTCGTTTTTCACGACGCGCGATGTGTTCCTCAACCTTGACGACCCGCTGCCCTTCCTCGGGCTCATCCCGCGCTCGCTTAAGGTGCGGTCGAACCGGAAGAAAGGTATCTCCGTCTACGACCGATGAGCCGCGTTTGGCAGTTCGTCGAGGCTGCGGGGCTCGCCCCGCTCGCCCGGAAAAGCTACCTGCTGGTGCGCGCTGCCCCGAAAGGGTGGCGACATCGCGGTCAGGTTGGCGACGTCACGGCTGAGTTTGCGACCACGTCGCTGCTCGAATACCAGCGGGTGACGACGCTGTTCGGTGAAGAAGACATCCTCGCTGCGCTCCTTGCGGACTTAGACGGCGACGAGGTCGTCTGGGATATCGGCGCAAACGTCGGCATCTACGCCTGCTTCATCGCGAACAAACTCACCACTGGGATCGTCGTTGGCTTCGAACCGGAGCCAGTGAACGAAGCCCGCCTGCACGCCAACCTCGAAGCAAACGCCCCATCCGAACGGTGGCAGACCTCGTCGGTTGCGCTCACAGACGACGATGGCCCCGGCCGGATGGCGTCTGCAGACGACCGGGCGAAGGGCGCAGAGGCGGGGGCGGGCCACCACTATCTCGCTCCCGATGGCTGGCTGCCCGTCGAGTGTCGGCGCGGCGAGACGGCCATCACGGAGGGGGTTCCCGCGCCTACCGTGTTGAAAATCGACGTCCAAGGCGCGGAGATGAAGGTGTTAGAAGGGATGGGTGATGCGCTCGCAGACGTCTCGCTCATCTACGCTGAACTCCACACCGAAAAGTGCCCGCAGCGGTACGGAACGACCGTTGAGGAAGTCGAACAGTTCCTCACGGACGCCGGATTCACCCTCACGAACCTGGGTACGCCAGCCGGGAGTCGAGAGGGCGTCTACTACGTGCGGGCGGCTCGCAGTTCGTGAACTGCTCTTGATAACACGAGCGACACGCCGCCCGTCGTGTCGCTTCGTTGCCCGATTTTCGCCACACGGGTTGCTGCGGGCGATTAACCTCTACTTACCTCTCAGACCCATCAATCGTTAGGAGATTCATTCTTATTCAGGTTCCAGCAGAACCTCTCTCCATATGTCCGTCCCACGTACGGCATCGAGTCTCGACTACACCAGTGACGAATATTCAATTAGATGGTACGATGAGCGCGACCGAGAGGCGTTTCTCAACCTGTACAATCTCGCGTTCAGCGGCTGTACGCCCGAGTGGTTCGCGTGGAAGTACGAACAGCTTCCCTACGCGGATTTCGTCCCCATCATCGTCGCGGAGAAAGACGGCGAGATTGGGGGTTTCCGGCCGGTGTTGCCCCTCCCGATTCAGGTAGGCAATGAGACAGTCATGGCCCTCCAGCTCATCGACCTGATGGTACACCCAGACCACCGCCGCCAGGGGCTGATGACGAAGATGTACGAGTGGATGCGAGACGAGTGCTGGGACGACTACGCCGCGACGTTCACCTACGCAAACGAGCCCTCACGCCGAGGGATGATGAAGATGAACGACGAGCGCTGGACACACCACGACCTCGGCCAGTTCGACAAGTACGAACGGATTCACAACTTTACGGCGTTCACCACCGACGAACACCCACCAGCCCTCCAGTTCGGCGCGAAGGTCGCAAACCCGGTTGGCACGCTCAAACTCCGCGTGCAAGACATGCTCAAGCTCACGGACAACGACATCGTCGTCACGCGCCACGACTCGGTTCGGACAGACATCCTGCTCGAAATTCACGAGAGGGTACACACAGACCAGCCACACGTCCGCCGGGACGCGGAGTTCTACAACTGGCGGTTTGCCGAACCCGACACGGAGTTCGTTATGTACTCTGCCAGCCGCAACGGCGTGCGAGAGGCAGCGATCGTCGTGGGCTTCGAACAGACCAGTGAGGGGCCAATGACGGCCAACCTGACGGAGATTTTACCGCTCGCAGGCGGCTTCGAACTCGGCGCGGCGTTCTCGTGTCTCCTCTCGCGCATCACCTCGGAGTTTGACTTCGTTGACCACATCAGCGCGACTGGCAACGTCATCCCCCACCGAATCCTCGCGGCCCACGGCTTCGCCCGCTGGAACTCCTACCCGCTCTCTAAGTTCATCGAACCGACGTCATTCCTCGTCTGCCCGCTCGGCGGACTCGACCACTCACAGCCGGGTATCGAGGCGGCGCTCGTGAACCCGTTAGGATGGAACATGTCGTATTGCGAACGGCTGTTCGGCTAAGTGCAGCTGTTTTCTTCTTCATCGTCAATTCGCCCGTTTGGCGGCTGGTAACGCCCGCAACAATCGCGACGGTGGCTGGTAGCCGACGAATAACGAAATGTGGATTCGGAGTGTATCTAGCCATACAGTGCCCACACGCTACCCACCTGCCCACCGGTTCACTGGCACGGGGACGGTGTCACCTGTCAAAATATGTCTGCAAAGAATGATAACCTCTTAGCGCTCCTTGCGAGTTCGGCGCTCATCTTCCTCGGCGTCGGGCTCTCATCGGTATCCCGATTCGCAGAGCGCATCGTCATCGCTCGCACGTTCACGCCCGCGGTCTACGGCGAGGTGACCATTGGCCTCGCAATCATGTCCGTTGGCCTCACCATCGCGCTCATCGGTCTCAATCACGGCATGCCCAGATTCGTCTCGCGCTACGACGACCCCGCGGAAATCCGCGGCGTGTGGCTCGTTGGCTTCGCTGCCTCGATGATCACGAGCCTGCTCATGGCAGTCGCGCTCTACCTGAACATGGACCTGCTCACGACGTACCTGTTCGACGATGCCGTCTCGACTGACCTGCTCACCATCTTCATCCTCCTCATCCCCGTGAACGTCGGCGTCAACATCGGCGTTGGCTTCCTCCGGGGCATGGAGAACACGAAGTACAAATTCTACTCAGAAGACCTTATCCGTCCGGGCGTCCGCCTACTGTTGCTCATCGGAATTCTCACGATGGGCTTTTCCATCATCGCGGTTGGCTACGCCTACGCCATCGCCTCCGTGCTCGGACTGTTCGTGGTGCACTACTTCTCGAACCGGCTCGTCCCGTTGTACGGCCCAGTGAAGACCCACACCCGGGAAATCGTCGCCTACTCGATTCCGCTCACGCTTGCGATGTTCCTGACCATCTTGCTCACGCAGATGGACACGCTCATGGTCGGTTTCTTCCGCTCGTCTGCGGAGGTCGGCCTCTACAACGCCGCCTACCCGCTTGCGAGCAGCCTGATGCTGTTCGTTTCCGCGTTTGGCTACCTCTACTTGCCAATCGTCTCGCGGCTCGACTCTGAGGGCAACTATGAGGACATCTCCTCGATCTACCGGGTGACGACCAAGTGGGGCTTTATCGCCTCATTCCCGGCGTTCGCCGCCGTGTTCATCTTTTCGAGTGAACTGCTCACGATGTTCTTCTCGCCCGAATACGCCCCCGCGGGTCTCGCGCTCACCATCCTCTCGCTTGGCTTCCTCACGGACGCCGCGATGGGCCACAACCGTACGACGCTCGCCGCACTCGGCTACACGACCCACATGCTGTTCGCGGACGTCATCACACTCACGCTCAACTTGCTGTTGAACGTCTACCTGATCCCGCGCTACGGCTTCGTGGGCGCGGCGGTCGCTACCACGGCAGCCTACGTCGCCCGCAACACCGTCGTCTACTTCGTGTTGAAGCTGAAGTTCGGCATCACGCCGTTTTCGCGTATCACCGTCACCACCTACCTCGTGGTGCCCCTCGTCCTCGGGCCGATTGCGTACCTGCTCTCGACGGTGATGACGCTCACGCCGCTCACGTTCGTCGTATTCGTCGTCGCCATCGGCCTCGCAGAACTCGTCGTCATCACGCTCGCTGGCTGCCTCCAGCCTGAGGACGCCGTGTTCTTAGACTTCGTCGAGAAGTCGATTGGCAGGGAACTCACGTTCCTCAGAAACTACCTGCCAACGCCCGTAGAAGAGTAGCGTCGCATTTTCGCAAGAATGGAACGCTGACCGCCTCGAAGAACTCCCATCCACTTCTCACTTCGGGGGGCTAGTGGTCACGTTTTTGACGCTGAGTCCGGTTGATTCCTCGACGAGAATTGGTGTTCGCGTTACCGAAATCGTCGCATTGCGAATCACCGCATTGTCCGAACGAAGTAAATGGACGCCATCTCTATTGGCACCGGATTGGACGATACTGAGGTTCTCGAAGACGCAATTATCGCGGTCGACAATCCGAATCGCTGCATCGTTTTGTGCAGTCCCAAAAATTTTGACGTTCTCGCATTGGATATGCGCTGTTTCATCAGGTGATTTGAGTGTTTTTGCGTTGATTCCGAGGACGTTATCCGCTGTCGTGAGGATGTCCGTATTCCGTATGATCGCTGATTTCATTCGTGGTTCGATGACGATGGCACCTTCGCTGTAGGTGACGTCAATCATCTCGATGGTGCAGTCTTCGATCAGCACCGAATCGCCATTACGGAGTCGAATCCCCCGCATGTTCTGAAAGCCTTCAGGGGAGCGATCACAGCGAACATGGACACCACGAACCACGGCGGGGCTACTAACGCGGACGTTGGCGATACCATTGTTGAGATAGAACCCACCAATCACGTTTATCGGCCCAACCGACCCGGAGGCGTAGAGACCGTTTCCCGGAAAACCGGCGATATGGCAGTCGGTAATCGTCAGCTCGCCACGGTTATCTGGACTAATAAGAAGTCCCGTTGGGTAGGGTTCTTTTCCACCATCGGGAACTTGTAGGCGTTCGATGACGCCTGACCCAGTCTCATTGGTCACATCAAAGCGAACCGTTCCGGACATCCCCATAACAACTACGTCACGGACGATGAGTCCATCCGTGACCGCTACCTGTAGCGGCCGCGGTGCAGTATCTTTCGCACGAAAATCGAACTGCATATTTTCGAACAAGAAATCGGTTCCCGATTCTTCCTCTATCGATCCGATATTGAACAAGTATCTGTTGTACCCTTCGGGGGGAACGATTGTCGCTGCTTCACCGACGATACCGAAATTCGAGAACGCCGGGAATGCCCATAGATCATCCATCAAATATCTCCCGTTCGGGAAGTACAACACAGTATCATCGCTTGCATACTCCTCGAGGAGCGGTAGAATCGAGGTGTGTCCAGAGGAGTCTGCACCGGCATCTGAAACCATGTTGATGACCGTCCCGAACTGGTCGTTTGTGTACGGTGTCGGCCCCTCGGGTGATTGGGGCGTGTCCGAGGGCATTCCGGGCGTGGTTGTCGTGGTATCGGTGTTAGAAAGGGAACACCCGGCGAGTGCACTTGCCAGTGCTGCAGAGCCGAGCCGAAGCACATCGCGTCGGCTCGGTTGACACCCCGTCCTCGAGGTCATAGCGTTAGTAACGCGAGTGCTCGTATTGTTATTACGAAATTAACGGAAAAGTGAAATACTGCGGTCATTTAGCGCTCGGCAGCATTACTCGATGTAGCCGAGCCCACGGAGTCGGTTCTCTACATCGGAGAAATCCTCGTCGACGGTCGCAATGACCTCTCCTTTGGCGTACGCTTTTTCGCGTATTTCGGCCGTTGCGGGAATGGATTCGGGCGTGAAGATTTCACGGAGTACTCGTCCATCCGTATTGTCGGGAATCGCTTCGCTGAGCCCGTGGAGGACAGTCGGTGCAACGTCGTAGACGGTTGCGTCGGTTGGCCGACTGCCGGCAGCGATGTCGGAACCCCACGCGAGGAAGATCCCTTCTGGGAGGTGGTTTCCTGCCATTGGTGTCGGCGTGAATATCTCCTCTGAGAGTGCCGTTGCGATATCGTACCGCGGGAGTGGCTCAACGATGAGGTCTGGTGCGGTCGGATCCGTGGGATACTCCTCTTTACCATCGGTCACCCGCAGGACGTGCTCGCCAGTCTCAGGGTCAGTGAGTCCTTCGAACACCGACCTGAGCTGGCGCTTGACGGCCGGAATTTCGGTCGGATCGACGATTCCCTGCTCGAATCTCCGCGTGTCGTTTACATAGACGTGACCGAACGAGTAAACGAACGCTGTCGTGTTCGAGTGGTCGACATCGAACAGGAAGTGTGCGCCGGGAATCTGCTTTGCCACCTGCGCCGTCACCGACTGTGGGAGGTGGTCTACGACCATCTCGTCGTCGATGCCAAGCCGGGAGAGCACACCCATCACCCCGTCTTTGGTGATTCCAAGTTTAGAGAGCGTTCCACGGACACCTTTTTGCTTTCGCTGGGTGAGCAGCCCCTCATTTGCGAGTACGCGATTGACTGCGACTTTCTTTTCGATGGGCCCAAAGCCGTGGTCGGAGACGATGTACAGCGTCGCGTCGTGAGCCTCGACGTACGCCATGACCTCACCGAGGATGTCGTCTAAGTACCGGTAGTGTTCGAGGAGGATGTCCTCTTCCCAAATGATGTGTTGGAGGCGGTCTGGAGCCGTGTACACGAAGAAGAACAGTCGCCAGTCGTCGTCTGCCATGAGCAGGCGCATCAACTCTCTTCGATTCTGGACGAGGGCGTTTAGATCTGGCAGAAACTCGTCTTTCGAGTCCAGATACTGGCTCCAATCGAGGGCGATTTGGTAGTCCGGAATTCGGGTCGTAATTTCGTCGCTCAGAGACGGCGGATAGGTGAACCCCTCGCCAATCTGCGGCGTCATCATCCCGGCGACGATGGTTCCGTTGATTTCACGCGCCGGATAGGTCATCGGCACATTCCCGACGATGGCCGGTGAGAGCATCTCCCAGAGTGTGGGCTGTTTCACGTCGTTGCCGGTGTACACCTGATGGGTGTAGTTTTCTGTGAGCCGGCGGAACCCGTAGATACCGTGTTTATCGGGTCTGACACCCGTTGCAATCGAGGGCCACGCGAGCGGCGTCGTTGCTGGTACCGTGCTCGTGAGTGGACCTGCCGCCCCTTCTCGCATCACCGTTCCGAAGTGCTTGAGTTCTCCCTCTCCAACCCATTCTTCTATCAAATCCCACGGTACCCCGTCTAGTCCAAGAACGAATGCTCTTGAGTTCAGTTCAGTATTTGTTTTCATGATGAGTGACTGCGTTGGGTTCTGACTCTGTTTGTGGAACGTCGGAACCGTATGTCCGCGTGTTCTTGGTTTTTATACCGTCCTGTGTCATATTGTTATGCAGAAGTTACGTTGTTACCGTCGAATTCTCAGTCACGTTAGGCGCTGTATTCGGGTGCAGTAGGTAGACGCGAACCTCTCCATTGGAGTGGACTTGGTCGATTCTCGGGGTCGTCTCAAGAGCAGCAAACCCGGCCGCAGGATACCGAAGGCCTTCGTAGAGATCTAACTCTCGTTGCTCCGTCGAATCAGAGTAGATGATGTACCGGTCAGACGAATAGTATGTCGTCAGATTGCCTACTGCGAATCCAGCGTTTGGCACTTCCGCTTTTGCTCCTGGCACTATTTCTTCTTCGTTGGTGAACGGAGAGCCGTAGATTGCGTGGACGTATCGCGATGGCCCGCTGTGAATTCCCGTAAACGGAATCGACGGATCTTGGTACTCGAAGGCAGTCTCGTAGCCGTTGAATGTTGCCTCGGTCACTTGCTGTGTGGGCTGATAGATGAATGGCGAAGAGAATATCGTCATCGTGCTGAGCGGTAACATGAACACGAACGCGATGACAACACCTGCTCGCAATACACGGGTACCTGTCGTCCGCTGCGAGAGCCAGTCGAAGCCCCACGAAAGCATTACTGCACCGAGAATCGTGAGCAACACCATGACGAAACCGATGTAGCGGAAGCGTTGGGTGGATCCCTGCAGAATTGAGAACAGCAGGAACATCCCGAACAGTGGCACCATCGAAAGAGTAATGTACTTGACAATTGCGTCCCCAACGGGATACTCCCCCGCGAATTTTCTGCCGAGACTCAACAGCATGATCATCGCAGAGAGAATCCCGAACACGAGGCTGATCAAGAACAGCTTGAAGAACAGTTCTGGGAGGCTGCCACCGAGCTCCGTGAGCGTCGAGCCACGTTGGGCGATTGCACTCCCTGAAGACGCCCCGTAGAGGATAGCGTTGGTTAACGTATCAATCGTATTCGTCGTGCGAGGGTTTCGTGGCGCCCACAGCAAGAAAATCGTGATGAGGTAGATGGTGTGTCCAAAGAGCGCGCGGTGTTGACTGAGGGGGTGTTCACTGCGCAATTGACGGAATGCAAGCTGCATGAAGCTGATCGACCCAAAGATGAGAATGACGTTCCCTGTCACCTGTGGGTGAATCAGTAAGATCGCAGTGAGAACCAATGCGAGCACGATCGCCGATGGAGTTATTGGAAGTCGCCAGATTCTGAATGGCTTTGCCGGTTTGGTGAGATAGCGGAACGTCGCGTAGAGCACCAATGGCAGGAAGAAAATTCCTTCTGTGCTGGGGTGGGCCATAAGGTGGACACTGATATTGTTTATGGGCAATACGAGTAGTCCTGATAACAGCCCAAACAACAACGCATACTTGGTTTTCGCGATGAGCTGAACGGTGAGCCCGACGAACGTCACGTATACCAGGAGGTAGGCGAGCACAAGGAACTGCGTCGCCCGCTCCAGAGACATTCCGGTCACGCGCTCGATGAACACAGTGGAGGTGTGGATTCCCGGATAGAGGAAGTCCAAGGGGTTGAGGACGCCAGTTGCGATATCTTTCATCCATCCAAGGTGTGTGAGCGAGTCGCCAGCACCGAGAAAGAAGTAGCCACGAATGATGGGGAGTGCGGCGACCGCGAGGATGGAACCAACGACGAGCGCGATTGCGAGGCTCCGTAAGCTATTTTCGGGCGCTACGAACCATGCGACGAGAAGCCCGAGGACGACTGCCGTAGCGATGCCCGCCCAAAATTGATCTGGTGTTGCGGCGTAAATCGAGAGTTCGTAGGCTGTTGCGGGTGCGTTGTAGGCTGCAATGACCGCAACCCAGAAGGCAACAAATCCCACAGCCAGTGCGAGTTTACTGGCGCGCGTCTGAGTCGAAGACGCCTCTATAGTTCCTTGTGCTCGCGGCGTTCGAGTGATAAAGCTCATAGCTGTTTGTCTTGGCTTTGATTGTCTCCCTTCGCGTTTTGTTATGGGTCTCTTACCCGCATTGTCCGAACACGGAAATGCTGTGACTAACGGATCGGATAGCGCGTAATCGTTTGAACTCGACTTGGCCTGCGAGAACTGACCGTATAACAATAGGTGTGTGTGTCGCAGGACATACATGTGTAATGACGTTCGTGACTAATTCACTCTCGCTCCCTGAGCGTCCTGTCAATCCTCAGGACACAGACCCAACGTTCTGGCTCTGTCTCACCCACGACGTAGACCGGCCGTACAAGCGGTATCAATCGCTCTACTACGCGCTCAAAAACCGCGACCCGTACCACCTGCAGACGCTGGTGCCGGGGCACAACCCCTACTGGCAGTTCGAGACCATCATGGAACTCGAAGCTGATCTCGGGGTGCGCTCTGCGTTCTACTTCCTGAACGAAAAGCGGCTGTTCGGGGACAAACACCCGCGCGAGTGGATTCGCCCGAAAAGCTGGCAGCTGTACGCCGGGCGATACGCGATTACCGACCCGGCCATCGTGGACGTCATCCACCGCTTAGACGACGGCGGCTGGGAGGTCGGGATACACGGCTCGTACGATTCGCCCACCGACCTCGCGCGACTCACCTACGAGAAAGAAACGCTCGAAGCCATCCTCGGCCACGAGATTACGGGCGGTCGACAGCACTACCTCAACCTCGACGTTCCGACGACGTGGGAGTACCACGCCGCCCTCGGGCTCAAGTACGACGCCTCGCTCGGATCAAGCAGCGAGTACGGCTTCCAGCACGGCTACGACATCGTCCGGCCGTTCGACGACGATTTCGTGGTGTTCCCGCTCACGTTCATGGAAAACGCCATCCCCGACCCCGGGGTGGACTTCGAGTACGCGTGGAGTGAGTGCAAGGCGGTTCTCGACGAAGCCGCAGCAAACAACGCCGTCATGACGATTCTCTGGCACCCGATGAAGTTCGCCGCCCGCGACTTCCCCGGCCAGGGAGAACTCTACAAACGCATCATCGAATACGCCCAGGAACTCGGCGCGTGGATTGGCCCGCCACGCGACCTGTATGAACAGTTAGAAAATTCGCCGGACGCGACCACCCGGGTCACGTCCCCCTGATTTTACCGCGTTACTGCTTTGCGAGCGCGAGTTCGTACACTTCGTGGATGCGCTCGCCCATGCGCTCTGCGCTCATCTCCTTGAGCACTTTCTCACGCGCGTTTGGCTCTTTGGTGGATTCGAGCACCGAGAGCAGTCCATCGATGAGTTCCTCGTCGGTTTCACCGACGGCAGACGGCGAGATGCCACGCAGTTGGTCGCGCACGTCGCCAACCGCGGCGGAGACGACGGGCGTGTTGCACGCGAGCGCCTCTTTGGTCGCGTTTGGCGAGCCTTCGCGGTGTGAGGTGAGCAACAGCACGTCCGCGGCGTTCATGTAGAGGGGCATCTGCTCGTGGGGCACACGGAACACCGTCTGCAGGTTGAGCGTGCCGTCGTACTGCTCGCGGACGGCGTCCACCACGCGCGCTGCACGCGGATAGTTTTTCACGCTTTTCGACGCCGCGTAGGGGAACAGGACGTAGGTTTCGTCTTGTTCCCAGCCAAGCTCGGCGCGTGCGGCGGCTTTGTCCATGGGTTTGAACCGTTCTGTGTCCACGCCGTGCGGGATGATGTGGCAGTCTTGACCGAGCAACTCCGCCATCTCTGCTGACATCACGATGACTTCGTCTGCGTGTCGGGCGCAGAACTTACTCACCGGCCCGAACTTGCCCATGAGGTCAGAGCCCCACAGTGAGAGCACCACGGGAAGGTTTGGCTGGAACACTGCCGCAGGCGCAATCAACCCGGAGTTGGCGTGGATGAGGTCGTACTCACCGAACGACTCCTTGGTTGCGGTTCCAAAGAATCTGATGTAGTCGGTGACGGGACGGGTTTCGGTTTTCTCGTCCGTTTTCGGCCGCTTTGGAGAGACGGCGAGGTTCGTACACGAGACGCCGCGATCTTCGAGGGAGCGAACCTGCTGTCTGAAGAACGTCGACTCGCTGCTCGTCACGAGGTTCAGCACCCGGAGCTGTTCGTCGTCCTGTACGCTGTCTTCTTTCTGCATGAGAATCTGTTGTGTCATAGCTGCGCCTCCGGTGTGGGCGTCTGTGCGTCGGTGGCGTTCGGGCGCACTGCCTGTCCTGCCTCCCAGATGATGTCCACGAGTTGCGTGGTCACGTCGCCTTTCTCCGCGAGGAGGCGCTCGCGCTTTTCGCGCCACTCGTCGGCGGTTGCGGGCGATTCGACCAGTTCCTTTGCCTTGTCGAGTGCGGCCTGCTCGTCCGCGTACGCGAACATCAGACCATACTCGTGTTCGAGTTCGTGGAAGATGCTTTCTGTGTCGTGGCTCACCATCGAACTCGCGCGGATGGCGGGCGTGCCGAGAATCGCTGCCTCAGAGGACATCGTACCCGAGTCGCCCACGTAGAGGTCTGCAAAGGCGAGCAGGTGGTGGACGAGATGCGAGGGAAGCGGCAGGGCGTACTCCGCGAACTCCTCGGGGAGGTCACCCTCGCTCGTGATGTAGACCTTGCCGTGAGCAGAGAGATACTCAACGAGTTCGCGTTTCGTCTCCGGCGAGATGCCGCTAAAGCCCACGTCGTGGAAGGCGTCCCAACCCGCAAACCGGAGGACGAAGTAGGTGTCTTCCGGGTTCACGCCGTAGCGTTCGAGCACACTCGGGTCGGGCGTGAAGTAGTTCGGATGGAGATACGCAAGCTCTTGGAAGTCCATTAAGTGGTGGTCGATGCGGTCGGTCGGCGGCTCGATGCTCGGTGGCGTGCAGTAGACGTCGATAAACGGGTGGGTGATGACCGAGTAGATGCGGTCGATTGCCGCGGACTTGATTTCCGTGTCCATGACGATGACGTTCCGTGCGCCGAGGAGCTTCGAGACGTGGACGAGCGGCGGATTGAGTCGGCCAACGACCACATCGGGTTTGAATTTGCGGGCGACGTTCAGCATCCGGGCTTCGCGGATGGCCCACTCTGCGAACAGCCCGAGTGTCCCGGGGCGGCGACCCGAGAGCGGGACGTGCTCGATGCCGTAGGCGTCTAGCAACTCGGTGGTCATCTCTTTGTGCCGCGAAGTGACGAGCACTTCGACGCCGTTTGCTTCGAGTTCCCAGATGGCGTGTTTGAACAGGTGGACGTGTGCCGGGTGGTTCACGTCGAAGAGGACTTTCATCGTGCTCCCCGTACCGGATGACGTGGCCGGCTCCAGTGGTGTTGTATACAATCCATTTGTCGTTCAAACGCAGCACTCGCCTTTTGTTATTGATTCCCTGCCACGGTCACAGCTGGATTAACAAGCCTTGATATACGGCTCTCTCCTTCGTGTCCGGACGGTTTCAGCGAAGGACACTCCGCGGAGATTAATCGTCTGCGGGTGAACCCGTTACCGAGTGTTTTGTTGCGGTTCGCATATCGGAGACAATCGTGGTAAGTGTGAGCAGGAAATTTAGCTCTATCAGCCGGTAGGCACCGGGATTGGCTGTAACCGCTGCAATCGCGTCGGTGTCGAGCGGATCGAGGTCAGCGGTCGAAAGCTGGGCATCGATTTCTCTCGTGACTGCGCTGTTCGCTATCGAATCGTCTTTCATCCGTTTGACGACCGTGTGACGGAGTGATGGGTACCGCGAGAGGACGTCAAACACGAACCGTTTCGCCCGATATTCGAGCGAAGTAATCGGTGCGCCGAAGTTCGGATATTCGATGTCGATGAGTTCGGGAGCGAACTCCCCGAGGAACGCCTTGTAGAGCGCCTGTCCCTGTTTTTGTTCGTCTGGACAGTTCATCGCGTACTCGAACACTGGGAGCGCGTAGAACGGCGAGACGCTCCAGAAGAAGTACCGATTCCGGTCTTCGCCGTGATTGAGGAAGTTGATGCCTCGCTCACGAATGAGGAAGTGGACGTATCTCTGGGCGAACTGTCGTTCTGGGTAGCTTGCAAGCCGTTCTTTGACGCTCTCCACAATGGACTCTGGCGTGACATTGGCAATAGCAGCGGCCTCGTCGAGCGGGATGCGGCTGTTCGCTTCGATGATATACTCAACGAGGGCCTCCTCTGAGGAGAGGGATTTGACTGGTGTGAGGTCAACCAACACTTTGTCACCCCCATCGCCGGTGAGGTATGTTGCCTGTGGGAAGTCTTCGCGGAGTTGCTCGAAGAAGCTAAGGATGAATGCCATTCCGAGGTAGTTCATTCCTTGTTTCATGTCGAGCAGCCAGTCGCGCGCATCATCTGTCGTCTCAGTCTTGTAGCTGTGCCACTCTACACCAAGTCGGTCTGCAATCTCTCTCGCCACACGGGCATCGTCGCTCTCGCTTTCGTCACCGGTGTCGAACGTGGCAGTAGTAAACGGCGTCTGGGTGGCGATGCAGGCACCGCCAACTGCCCGAGAGTCGAGGCCACCACTGAGCGAGAGGACAGTCGTTGCATTGGGTCGGTGCCGGTTTCGCACAGCCGTTTTGAATAGCGACGCGAGCGCAACACCATTTTCTTCGACCGTCTTGTCTGCGTGCGTTCTCCCGTCGAAATTGTGCTGATAGGTTCGGTAAAGTTTGAAGCCGTCGGCTATCGTGAGGTGAGTTCCTGGAGGGAGACAGCGAACGTCGGTGAAGAGTGTCCGATCGCCAAGACAGTATCCAAAGGCAAGTTGCTGAGCAGCCCCAAGCTGGTTCACTACTAGAGGCGTCCCAGACTCGGTGGCAAACGTCCGGACGAACTTTAATTCGCGGGAAACGATGAGTGAGTCGCCTATCGTAGCGTAGTAGACTGGAAGGCGAGCGAATACATCGTTAATAACGTGGGTTTCTTCGCTGGCTTTGTTGTAGACGACTATAAGGAAGTCACCGTCCGTCTCTCTGACCCACTCTGAAAGCTCTTCGTGACGTTCATTAGTAATCATTCCCCCAACGTGTGTGAGAACTGACTCGATATTCCCGCTACCATAGAGCTTTCCTTCAAGGATGATAATCTCGGAGTCGGTCTCGACACGTGTGAGCGGGTAGTCTGCATAGCCCGAATAGCTAATCAAAGTCTCTTCGGTCACCCACTCAGTTCGTACTTCGTAGTTCTCGAAGAAGCGAACAGCATTCAACGCCGACTCGATGGAGTCTTCGTTAGCGCTTCCAAGAACCAAGCTAATCCCAGGCATTCTACTCTCAGTTGTGCAAATACTGACTTTGTAATGGGCTCCATACCTTGGGAGAGACGATAGGAATCTTCTACGCGTACGACTTGGCTACCGGGCGCGAACTACAGCTATCGGGATATTCAGTCAATCAATAAACGTCCAATAATCACGTTAGGACGGTGTTAATCTCACGAAATTTTCCCTTCTACTTTCATGGTTTTTCTGTATCTGAATCTCGTATTAGGAGCCTGAACGGGAGTGATACTAATAAATATCCAGGTATCTGGGAATTAAAAAAAGCCACCTGCTGCTAACATTCAATAAAATGGAACTAAAGTAGCCGGAAATATCTTTAGTTGAACGTAGATTCCCCAAAACATGGAACGACGCAGTGGTGAAAAACTCGGTGTTAATGATAAATTATTCAACAGACGTACCTACCTCAAGGCACTTGGTATGTCTGCTGCAGCCCTTGGTGCGGGGACTGCAGTAAGCGGTTCGGCAGATGCAGCAGAGTATACAGAAATCGTATTAGACGCTGGTGAGCGGCGTTCATTCCACGTTGGGAGCGGGGAAACGCTCGAAAACATCCTTATCGACGTGAGTGCTCCTGAAGCAGACGTCAGCTTCTCCGCGAGCGGTGACGATTGGACGATTCGCAACATCGGCATTAGAGGTGTCTTCGACATCGGTGGCGACACTGGTGGAATCAAGTACGTTTTCGGCGTCGAAGGCAACGGTCTCATTGAGAACGTGTACATGGGCGACGGGCACGAAGATGGCATTCGCAAGGGTGCACTCATCGTCCCACCAGACCACGCAGGACACATAGACGTCCAAAACATGTACGTTTCGCGGTGGACGGCAAACGCGTGTTACGTTGCTGGCCCGGCTCGCCTCATTGAGCCCGGTAAAACCGACGGTGAAGGCGGCTCGACCGGCTTCACGAACTGTTACTTCAGCGATAATAACATCGCACACCTACGTATCGCCTCGGACGGTTCGTTCGTTAGAGACTCTGTAATTCACAACACGAGCGACGTGCCACCCCACCCATCAACGGCGGGTGGGGACAGCGGTGTTGTGAACTCACGCGGCTTCTACACGGGATACGGTGACCCATCACAGGTCGTTATGGTTGAGAACTGTGACATCCGCATCACCGACGATAACACCAACGGTGGAGCGAGCGTCGCCTACTCCGGCGAACACAGCACCTACGGTGACTGCAGTACGATTCGTATCGTCGATTCTGAAGTCGTTGGTGAAATTCGCGGTGAGCACACTGAGACGGAAAATCTCGGCAGTAATCCTGACATCCGCGTTCCCGCGGGCGTTCCACAGAATGCAGAAGAAGCCGCGAGTGGAAGCGCACAAACCTCAGACAGCACGACGACAACGACGACCAGCGACAGTACGACGACGACCAGCGACAGTACGACGACTACGGAGACTACGACGCAAGACGACACGGTTGAGACGGACTACGAAAACATCATCTCCATCTACGGAACCGACGGGTCGGTTGCGAACTACGAGTTCAGTGTCACTGGCGCGCTCGAAAAGACCGATGCAAATGGTGCGAGCATCGATTCAGAAGACGTAATCGACGGCTCCTCAGCGACTGGCACCGTCGCTGGCGGCATCGACAGTTACGGGTTCGAAGGCGACCTCGTCCACATCTCGATTGATGGTGAAGCGAGAGTTACGGTAAACGGTGAGGAGATTAATCTCGCAGATTACGACCTCGACAACGTCATCAGCCTCACTGGTGGAAGTTCCTCAAACATCGTCGAATACAGCTTCACCGTCGATGGTGACGTAGAGAAGAGTTCTGCAAACGGCGCAACCATCGACTCCGGAGACTCGATTTCGGGCTCTACCGCCACGGGAACCCTTGGTGGTGGCGTCGATAGCTATCGATTCAGTGGCTCGGTTACTGATCTTACTCTCAGCGACGACGCAACGGTAACGGTAAACGGTGAGGAGCTTGACCCGGCAGATTACACAGAAGAGAAGACGAACGTCCTCAGTATCTCCGGCGGAAGCCCGAACAACCTCATCGAGTACGAGTTCAGCGTGACTGGTTCCCTGAGTAAGAGCGACGCAGCAGGCGCGTCTATCGACTCTGAAGACAGCATCTCTGGGTCGACTGCAACGGGTATCGTTGCGGGTGGCACCGACAGCTACGAATTTACTGGCGAGGTTGTCGACTTTACCAGCGAACGAAACGTAAGTGTCGTTCTCAACCGTGAGAAAGTCAACGAAGACGATTTCTAAGTCGAGTTAACTAATCGTTAATTCGATTCCCGGCGCTGGTTCTTTTCTTTCAGAACGTGCCAAATCCCTGAACGCACAGTTTCAGATAGAAGTTGCAGGATAACAATGTGTGAACCTGCCTATCTCTACATTAGCAAACGGTAGTATCCCGGTCGGGTGACCGTTTGGATGAATGCACTATGATGACTGACGAAACGATTTGGCGAAAAGTACTCTCGCAGGTTCACGTTCCGGGGATGGATCTAGCAGTGGGACTCGTGTATCTTCTGCTAAGTCTCTCGTTTGTTCTCTATACGGAAAACTCCCTCATGCGAACGATTATCGGTCTTCCGCTAGTGCTGTTCGTCCCTGGGTTTGTTCTATTGTTAGCGCTTTATCCACACCGTTTCAGCCTTGAAACCAACATTGACGGGTGGGTTCACAACGATTCTATTGAGGGGCCACTTCCGAGATTCATCCGTACGCGGGAGCGTGGAATCACGTTCGGTGAGCGGATTGCCCTCTCATTTGGCCTCAGCATCGCGCTCATGCCGCCGCTCGCAATCGCACTTTCGCTTGCAGGCTTCGGACTCACTATTAGCACTGTTGTCGGGAGTCTCAGCGTGTTTATCACACTGGCATTGTTTGTCGGGTCGCAACGACGGAAAGCTCTTGCACCCGAAGAACGGTTCGATATCCCAGTCAAACAGTGGGTTTCTGAGCTGTCGGTTGCGGTTTTTGATACAGAGTCAAAACTGGACCTTGCGTTGAACGCAGTTCTCATCTGTGCTGTCGTCGTAGCGACGACCGGATTCGGTTACGCACTATTCGTCCCCAACTACGCAGAGGAGTACACAGAGTTCTCGTTGCTCTCACAAACCGAAACGGGGGATTTCGTCTTCTCTGGATATCCAACCGAGTTCCAGCAAGGGGTTCCACAAGAATTCCTGATTGTCGTCGAAAACCAAGAGGGTCGATCGACGACGTACAACGTAATCGTGGAACTCCAGCGTGTCGAAACCGCTGATGGAGGACTCTCGGTCGTAGAGCGCGAAGAGTTGGACCGCTACAGTGCAACCGTTCAGGACAAAGGCAAGTGGCTGGAGTCACACGAACTCACCCCGACCATGACCGGTGAGAACCTCAGACTCAGCTACTTGCTGTATAAGGGCGACGTTCCAGCAGACCCGACCGCAGACAACGCCTACCGTCACCTCTATGTCTGGGTGGACGTCACGGCATCGAACTAATTTTTAACACAGCGTTCCGCGAAGCAACCCGCCAAGCAACGGCAGGTCACACACGAGCGACTGTGAGGTTTTCACGACCGGGCGCACGCTCCCGGCTTCGAAGGTCAGCACTTCGACCGTGTTCGCGTAGAAAAAGCCCGGTTCAGGTCCACCTGCGGTCGTAAAGATCCGATTTCCGAGCGCCGTCACGCCGAGGCCGTGGCGCGGCGTTGGCATGTCGGGGAGTCTGAGCCACTCGTCGCGTTCCGGGACGTAGAGTTCGACTTCTGCGATTGTCCCGCCAGCTCCTTCACCGCCCGCGACGACGATGGCGTTGTCGAACACGGTGGCCCCAAAGCCACTGCGTGCGGTGGGCATTCCTGCCACCGCGCGCCACTCGTTCGTCTCTGGGTCGTACACTTCGGTGGTTCTGCGATTCGTGCGCAGCCCTCCGGTTCGCCCGCCGATGGCGTAGAACTTCCCGGCGACGACCGCGGAAGCGAGGTGTTCGCGCGCGGTGGGCATCGGCGGGCCACGCGCCCACGAATCGCTCGCGGTGTCGTAGCGTTCGAACGTGGAAAGAACGCCGTCTACGCCCGCGCCACCGGTGACGTAGATGATGCCGTCGTGGGCGGCCGCCGAAAGCGCGCCGCGGACGGTCGGCATCGTCGCCCGTTCGGTCCACGCCATCCCGTCGAAGCGGTAGACCGTGTTCACGGGATCCCACTGGTTCTGGTAGCCGCCGATGACGTAGATGGCGTCGTCCACACTGACGGCCGCGGTGTGGTGGAGTCCAACGGGGAGCGAGGGCGCACGCTCCCACGAGCCGCGTTCGGGGTCGAAGCGTTCGACCGCCCGGCTTGCTTGCCTCCCGGGTTCGATGCCGCCGATGACGTAGAGCGACGTGCCGAGCGTGGTGGCCGCGACTTCGGTTCGGTCGAGCGAAAGCGACGCGCCGCGCTCCCACGAGGTCTCCGTGTCGAGCGATGGCGGCGCGATGAGCGATGAACAGCCCGCGACCGAGAGCGTCCCAAAGAGGAGTCCAGTCGTGGTCAGAAACGAGCGCCGTGTCGGGTGAGAAAACGATGGAGGGATGGTCATTCAGTCAGTTGCTGGCTCTGCCACCTGCTCCGGTGGCTGGACGTGCACCACCGATTGGACGACGCCGCTGCTGTCGGTGGCGTTGGTGTTGGCTGCCGATTTGACGATGTAGCCACTGCTACCCGGGCACGGGTAGTCCGCGCCGGGATTGTAGTGCCACGTCATGAGGCCGTAATCGTCTGAGTGTTCAGAGACGAACGTCTCGAATGCGTCGTTCCAGCCGATGTGATTTGAGACCATGAGGCCGCCCGGACGCAGGTACTGCCAGGCGAGTTCGAACTCAAATATCATGCTCGAGGCGGCGTGTGACGAGTCGTGGTGGAACAGGTCGATTTCACCGAGACGATCGAGCAGCCGCGGTAACTCGATCTGTGGCCTGCCGGGGATGAGTTCCCAGCGGTCACGCATGTCGGCTGGAATCAGCCAGCCCGGCTGTTTGCCTTTCGGGAGGACATGCGTTCCTTCCTCTGCACACGACGGTCGGCCACGGAAGTAGCTCTGTTCTGTAATCGGGTCTACCGCTGCAGACTCGTCGCTCAGGACGTGTGAGTAGTCAATCGAGTAGAGCCGTCCGAACTCGTTTGCTTCGAGCGCCGCGAGAATCGAAATCGTCGAGACACCGCTGTAGACGCCGGTTTCGACAATGACGGCTGGTTTGTACTCCCGGATGAGCGCGTACAGTCGAACGCACTCGTCTTTGTGTGCATCGAACAGCGACACCCCTTCGGGCAGGTCTTGCATCCCTTGGTAGATGGCCGGACCGATGATGCTCTCGTTGAACTCCGCTTCGTACTTTTGCATCGTCTCTTGGCAGTCAAAAAAGCGTCCGGAGAACTGAGCTGTCGTCTGGAGCGTCTTCTTTCGGTCGCGCCACGACATCTTCGGATTGAGGACGTAGTACCATTTCCGGAGGAATTCCTGATAGGCTTCCGGTGTCTGTGTATACACCTTATTAATTGATTTTTGGAACACGTGGAATCACTCTCTGGCTGTGACGACGAACCACCCGACACAGCAATCAGTTTGAATCAGCTATATGTTCGAAAACCATGAGTATAGTTACGGACTCACTATGCGCTGATGGCGGTTCCTACCGAGGGTTTTCCGTGTCGGTGCTCTTGTAGTACAATCGCACAACTATCGCCTGTAATCGGTTCCTTCTCCCGGTAGGTTCTGCGTTACAAAGAGTATCCCTCACGCATACACAGGCTGAACTCACATGCGTATAGAGCAACTTGACCTGTCGGAGTGGGAGGCAGCCCTCCCCGCGGCAGGCTTTGAGGTATTTCACACGCCAGAGGCACTCCGGGTCATCGACGACCACACCGCAGCGGAGATGCAGCTGTTTGGCGGCTTCAACGGCGAGGAACCGGTCGCGCTGTTGCCAACGTTCGTCAAAGACCGCTCGGTCGGGCGGACCATCATGTCGCCGCCACCCGCGATGGGGATTCCCCACCTCGGGCCGGTACTGATGCCAAACAGCCCGAAGCGCCGCAAACACGAACAACTGAACCAGCAGTTCACCGAGGGCGTGTTAGAAGAACTCGACGCGAACAGCCCACGGACGCTGTTGCGAATGGTGTGTTCGCCGTCGTATCACGACCCACGGCCGTATCGCTGGGACGACTTTCGGGTGTCGTCGGATTTCACCTACCACCTCACCGTCGCTGACGGATCACTCGACTCGGTCATGAGCTCCTTTAGCCGGAGTCTACGCACCGAGATTCGCCGCCTCGACGACCTCGATTTGACCTTCAGCGTCGAAGGCATCGAGTCGGCCAAAATCATCTACGACGACCAGGTCGCGCGCTACGCAGAGCAAGGCGAGACGTTCACCCTCTCGTGGGAGTACGTCCGCGACCTGCTGCTCTCGCTTGGCGACCGCTGTCGCGTCTACGTCGCCCGCGACGGCACGGGCGCGTACCTGAACGGCATCATCACGCTCTACTCGAACGACACGGCGTACTACTGGCTTGGCGGGATGCGCGCCTCTTACGAGAACGTGAGCGTCAACACGCTGTTGCACTGGGCAATCCTCAAGGACATGGCAGAAGACCCGGCGCTCTCGTCGATTACCACCTACGACATGGTCGGTGCGAACACCAAACGCCTCTGTGATTACAAGTCGAAATTCGGCGCGCACCTCGTGCCGTACTACGTCGTCGAGACCAACAATCCGCTCATGGACGTGGCGAAGACCGCCTACAACGTGGTTAAACGATAGCTGGTCTTTTCACTGCTCGATTCGGGACGGGAAATCGACGTCTACCCACCAGTAATGCGCGCTTACCCGTCGGTTGTACCACGCTACAGTAGTCCCTTTGCGCCCGCGCGAGACCCCATCGCATCGTTCAATCCAACAGGTGCATGGCAACCGAAAAGACCTGTTCGATTAGGTATGGTTTTCATTTTCAAGCTGAGACTGCTCGGTTATAGCCCGAATATAACAATCACGCTACCATTCGCTGTATTGGTATGATGATAGGCACAGCACCCACCACCGCTCCACAGCGAGTCGTGGTGGCCTACACTTCGTCGGGGGGCCACAATGCGTGACTCACCGATTTCTGGTCAGACCGTCCTCGTGACGGGGGGCGCTGGGTTCATCGGGAGCCACCTCGTGGACGCGCTTGCACCGTCGAACACGGTTCGCGTCTTAGACGATTTCTCGACGGGACGCCGCGCAAATCTACCCACGAACATCACGGTCATCGAGGGCGACGTCTGCGATGCAAGCGCGCTCACCGCGGCGATGGCGGGCGTTGACCTCGTGTTCCACGAGGCGGGCTTCGTGAGCGTCAAAGGCTCGGTCGAAGCGCCGTACTTCAGCAATCTCGTGAACGCGAACGCCACCGTCGCCGTCCTCGAAGCGGCCCGCGAGAACGACGCTCGCGTCGTGACGGCATCGAGTGCGGCCATCTACGGCGCACCCGAAACGGTGCCTATCACCGAAGACGCGCCCACCGCGCCCGACTCACCGTACGGCATCGACAAGCTCGCAGGCGACCACTACGCCCGCGCCTACAACCGGCTCTACGGGTTGGACACGGTTGCGCTACGCTACTTCAACGTCTACGGCCCGCGCCAGACTGCGGGAGATTACAGCGGCGTCATCAGTACGTTTGTCGACCGCGCCACCAACGGCAAGCCACTCGTCGTCCACGGCGATGGCTCGCAGACTCGTGATTTCGTCCACGTCGATGATGTGGTGCAGGCAAACCTGCTCGCGGCGACCACCGACCACACGGGCGAGGCGTTCAACGTTGGGACGGGCGTGGCGCTCTCGATTCTCGACCTCGCGACGCTGATTCGTGAGGCGACCGGCCTGCGGGCGGAGATTCAGTTTACCGACGCACGAACGGGCGACATTCAGCACAGTTGTGCCGACATCTCGCGGGCTCGCGACCACCTCGGATACGACCCGCAGGTCGCACTCGACGACGGACTGCGACGTCTCGTCGCAACGAACCAGCGCGAACAGCTCGCGGAGTAGGGGAACACACGCACACAGCGGAGAACTACAGATGTATAAAGGAAAATCAGTTGGCGTCGTCATACCGGCGTACAACGAACAGGGGTTTGTGGGGAAAGTTATCGAATCAGTGCCAGCGTTCGTCGACCACATCTACGTCATTGATGACGGCTCTACGGACAACACGTGGGCGGAAATTCAGGCCGCGGTCTCTGCGAGCCGGACGCCGCTCGCCCAGCCGATGACCGATGGGGGGTCGAACGCAGAACGTGTCATCGCCATCCAACACGGACAGAATCGGGGTGTCGGGGGGGCCATCAAGACGGGCTATCTCCGGGCGCGAGACGACAAGGTCGACATCGTCACCGTCCTCGGCGGCGACGGGCAAATGGACCCAGAGCTGCTGACGCTCGTCATCGACCCGATTGCCGAAGGCGACGCGGAGTACGTCAAAACCAATCGGCTCCTGCGGGCAGATCACCGCCAGTCGATGCCGAGGTTCCGCTACATTGGGAACGTCATCCTCACCTATCTCACGCGCATCGCCAGCGGGTACTGGGGCATTGGCGACCCACAGAGCGGCTACACGGCCATCTCGCTCACCGCCCTTGAGACGGTGGACATCGAGAACATGTACGAGTTCTACGGCTACTGCAACGACCTGCTCGTCCGGCTCAACGTCTACAAACTCCGCGTCGTGGACGTGCCGATGCCCGCCATCTACGGCGACGAGGTGAGCCATATCCGCTACTCGACGTACATTCCAAACGTCTCTAAGATGCTGTTTCGCAACTTCCTCTGGCGGCTCCGCGTTCGGTACCTGAACAACGGTGAGTTCTCGGTCGTTGGCTGCTACACGCTCGCCGTCGTGGTTGGCCTGTTCGCGCTGGTCTCGATTGTCCTTGGCACGACTGGCATCTCGCGGCCGTTCCAAGCCCTCGGCGGCCTCGTCCTCATCTCGACGTTCACGGCCCTTGGCATGCTTCTCGACAAGCGCGCGAACGACCACCTCGATACGGCCCTGTTGCCAGTCGAAGACGGGCGTGTTGACGCGCCCCCTGCGTCGCGGTCACAAACACCATAGAATGGGTGACTTTCCTGACTGTTTTGACTCTCCAGAAATCGGTCGTGTTGGGCGCTCGTTGTCGGTTATATCGAACTTTCACGCTCAATCACGAAAGACATTCACAAAATCTGTAATATTTGCGGACGGAAGATTTATGTAATTTTCGGTGGCTTACCCCACGTAATGGCACGCGAACTGGGAAGTGACCGACTTATACACGTAGCAGCGCCGCTGAGGGCGTCCTCGTCTGGCGCTCGTGAGTACCCGCGGAGACGTAGCTGGCGTACCTGCGCACCGGAGCCACGCCGACGTGCGGCGCAGTGCGATGGCCGTTCCGATTTCAACCAATGAGCTGGACGCAGGAGACACAATCGGTAGATGACTGGGACGAAGTCAGCTACATAATCAGCTCACAGTACCGGGTTATCGTTCTCGCACAACTCGCAGACGGCCCCTCAACACCGTCTCGACTCGCCAGTGACTCTGACAACGCGATTTCACACATCTCGCGGGCGCTTGGGCAGCTTCGTCGCCGCTCGCTCGTCGAGTTGCTCGTTTCAGAGCAACAACGAAAGGGACGCGTCTACGGCATCACCGAAGACGGCGAGAAGCTCTGGGACGTTATTGACTCAAAGGGACTGGCGTAGTCCCACCGCGCACGAAAACACCCACCGAGGCGTTTAGAGCGTCGAGAGTGTAATCTCGGTCGTATCAGTCATCCCTTCGGCGTCGGTCGCGGTGAGCACGATGGGGTACTTTTGACACTCACCGAGCGTCAGGCTCGTCTGTGCGCCCGTCGCGTCGGTCGCGCCGTCACCGGTGAGGTCCCACGCGAATTTGACGATTTCACTGCTTCCGGCTTCAGAGCCGGAGGCATCGAGTTGGACGGTCGTGTCCTCTTCGAGGGTCACGTCGGTTGCGTTCGCTGGATCAGTCGTAATTTTCGCCGTTGGGGGTTCTGGTTTCGGCTCCGGTTCGGGTGTCGGCGTCGGGGTGGATTCGTCGCCTGCGAACAGTTCTTCGCCGGTCACGCGGCGGGTAATCACGCTGTGCCACTCAATTCGAGTGTCGAGAGCGATGTCCGTAGAGAGGGTTTCGACGAGGAAGGAGTCCGCACCGGCATCGCGTGCGGCTTTGTGGACGAACAAGCCGCTCGGGTCGGTATCGGGGCTGGAGAAACCGCCGAGTTTGAAGTTGTACGTGCTGTCGTCGATGTAGTTGTTGTTCACGAAGTTGACGGCGTCTTCTGCGTCACGCGTGGCCGTCTCGCCGTCTGAGTGGAACACGGTCTGTCCCACGCCGTCTAAGTCGCTGCCGTCGTAGATTTCCTGTGACTCGTGGAGGTCGAGAACCGTGCCTGGTTCGTACTCTTCAACGACGCTCCAGATCGCGCGTGCGAGGGCTGTCGTTGGCTCTTCGCCGGTCGGGAACTGTCGGTTCAGGTCGCCGCCGTCACCGATTCGCGAGTCGTTGCTGATTGCGACCTCGTTCGCGCGGGGAATCGTCACAAGCGTTCCAGACTCGATGTCCCACTCAGCAATTTCGGCTGCTGCTTCGTAGCCTGCCGTTTCGTTCCCGTGGATGCCACCAATCACGAGGACGGTCGGGCCGTCTGCTTCACCTTGGGTGACGAACACTTCCGTCTCGTGTTCGGTGCCTTCGAGGAGTAAAAATGATTCACGAGTAGCTGCATTCGCACTTCCAGTTGCCCGGATGAGGCTCGCGCCACCAAGCGCAACCCCAGCCATCGCAAGAACTGCTCTTCGAGGATAGTTCGTATCTGACATTCCATCGGTTGCTTCGTCCGAGTAGGTGTTTATTATACTCACACTAATGTGAATGTCCACAACATTTTGTATCTCAATATCAAATAAATGTGGCTGACAGGAGTATTTTCGGAACGTTTGGCCAAAAATGCGTGAATAAAATCGAATAGTTCTATTTATTTTTTGGTTGGTATCTCTAGCGATTCTGTAGCTTTCACAACCTCTTCGGTTTGGATTTCTGTGGCTTCGGACACCATGCGCTCACACGCGATTTGCCGCTACTCTGTGCGTGTGTCCAGCGGCCGAGGGTGTCGGAGGGGACAAACACGGTGAAAGCTCGGTTTCCCGGCCGCGTCTCACCGCTGCCTGCCTCTGCGGTCGTGCGTGTGGCCCCACACCGGATGCCAATAGTTCAGCTGCATAGACTGGTCTGTCACGCTGGCAGTCTCTGTGAGTAACACGACCGGTCTCGCGCAACGGCCACCCTCACTTGCGCCACGATAACCAATCAGGACATAGATCTATTACGTCATGATGTGGTTGAATAAAATCCTGGCGCGCGCGCCGTCGGCCCTTCACCGGGGCCACCCAAGTTAACACGCTGACGCGAGAAGACCCGGCAATGACTGCTGCCGGAATCGAAGCCAGCCTCCTCTCACTGCTTGCCGTGTTCATTCTCGCGGCCGGCGTGGGCGTGTTCGTTGCGAAGGTGGGGCGTTTTCCCTACACCATTGCGCTCCTGCTCGCCGGACTCGCCGTCTCCATCCTCGGCGTCGAGATTGGTCTCGAACTCTCTCACGACATGATTCTGCTCGTTCTCCTCCCACCCCTGCTGTTCGAAGGGGCCGCGACGACTGACCTTGCGCGATTTCGTGCGAACATCGTCCCGATTCTCGTCCTCGCCGTTCCCGGCCTCATCATCTCCGTGCTCATCCTCGGTTTTGCGGGCCAGTTCGCCTTCGGATTCCCGCTGCTCATCGCTCTGCTCTTTGCGGCGACCATCCTCCCGACCGACCCCGTCTCGGTGCTCGCACTGTTCGAAGAACTCGGTGCCCCCCGGCGACTCTCCATCCTCGTCGAAGGCGAGAGCCTGCTTAACGACGGGGTCGGCGTCGTCGTCTTCTCTGCGCTGCTCGCCATCATCGTCGAGACCGGCACCGACCCGGCTGCGCTGTTCACGCCCGAAAAACTCGCTACCGTCGGGGTAGACATCGCCATCGCCAGTCTTGGCGGACTCGCCGTGGGCCTCGCGGCGGGCTACGCGGTCTTCCGCGTAATGGCGAACCTCGACGAACACATGACCGAAATCGTCCTCACGCTCATCCTCGCCTACGGCTCGTTCCTGCTTGCAGAGCACTACCTGCACGTGAGTGGGGTCATCGCCACCGTCGCCGCAGGCCTGTTCATCGGCAATCGCGGCGCGGAGTACGCGATGAGCCCGCAGACGAAGATTGCCGTCTTCAACACCTGGGAGACGGCGGCGTTCCTCGTGAACACGCTCATCTTCCTGCTCATCGGCGCGAAGACGCCCGTCATCCAACTGGTGACCCACCTCCCGCTCATCGTCGTCGCCATCGTGCTCGTCGTCGTCGTCCGCGCGCTCACCGTCTACCCGCTGCTCTCGCTTACGAACCTGCGACTCGACGTCACAGTCCCCCGCTCGTATCAGCACGTCGCTGTGTGGGGCGGGCTTCACGCCTCGATTCCGATTGCGCTCGTCCTCGGACTGCCGCCGTCGATTCCCTTCCGCGAGGAACTGCGTGCGATGGTGTTCGGCGTCGCGGCGTTCAGCCTCGTCGTTCAAGGCCTCTCGATGGAGCGCCTGCTCGACGCACTCGATATCGTCACCCGGTCTGACGAAGAGGAACTGTACGAACTGCTCGTCGGGCGCGCCCGCGCAGTGGACAACGCCCTCGAAGCCGCAGAGGAACTCCGCCGGACGGGTGCCATTCCCCCCGACGTGTACGAGCAGTTCACCACCGAGTACGAAGCCGAGAAAGACGACCTGAACCGGGCCATCTCCTCGCTGCTCACCTCACACCCCCAAATCCATCGCGAGGAGCTGCTCATCGGGGAGCGACAGGTGCTCAAACGCGAGAAAAGCGCCATCATGGACGCGATGCGCACTGGCACACTCAGCGACGACGTGGGTGAGAAACTGCTCGAAGAAGTCGACCTCAAACTCAGCCGCGTGAACGCGGGGGAGAGCACCGTGACCGCCTCACCCGACGTGGAAGGCTATGAGGAGTTCTGGCGGGCAAAGGCAGCCGAGTTCGGCCTCGATGTGGACGCACCGACCGAAAACGAATCTGACCGCGAACCGAACGGGTAAACCGCGCCATCACTGATTCCCGGTAGATGCGCTGGCCCTATCGCCGCTCGGTCCTCTTTCTCTGTACACTCGCCTTTTTCGGCACGATGGTGGCGCGTCTCGTCATCAGCCCCGTCGTTCCGGCGATTACGGCCCATTTCGACGTGACAAACAGCGCTGTTGGCGCGGCACTCACGGGGATGTGGATGGCCTACGCCCTCTCGCAGTTCCCGAGTGGCATCGTCGCAGACCGCTACGGCGAACGCCGCATCATTCTCACGGCCGTTGGTCTCACGGCCGCCGCGAGCCTCTTGCTCGCCGCTGCACCCTCGTTTCTCACATTCGTCGTGTTCGCCATTGTGCTCGGAGCGGGTGCGGGCCTCCACTACAGCCCCGCAACGATGCTCCTAACGAAGCAATTCGACAGTATCGGCCGCGCAATCGGCGTTCACGGGGTCGGCGCGCCCGTTGCCGGCCTCCTTGCCCCCGTCGTGGCCGCCTACGTCGGCTCGGTCTACGGCTGGCGGTACGCCCTCGGTCTCGGTGCCGTCGTCGCGCTCCCGGTGTTTCTCGTGTTCGCGTGGCGGGTGCACCCAACTCCGCCGTCACAGCCCGACGCCTCGATTCTGAAACGACTCTCTCCGGGACCCTTACTCTCGTTGCTCGCCCGCCCGGACATCGCGTTCATGGTGGCACTCGCGGTGCTCGGCGCATTCGCGTGGCAGGCAACGGCGTCGTTTCTCTCTGCCTTTTTCGAGCAGTACCAGGGAACCTCTCGGACGACGGCCGGACTCGTGTTCTCCGCGTACTTCGTGGTACAGGGCGTCTCCCAGCCGCTCATGGGAAGCCTCTCAGACCGCATCCCCCGCGACCTCGCCGTCGCGGTGTGTATGGGGGCTGGCGTGGTGGGCTATACCCTCCTCGTCGTCGGTGATTCGTGGCTCACCCTCGGCGGGGCCATCGTCTGTGTTGGCCTTTCGATGAGTTGGGGGGCACCCCTCCAAGCGCGGTTGATGGACGCGCTCACCAGCGCAGAGAAAGGCGCGGGCTTTGGCTTCATGCGGACAGTCTACGTGCTCCTTGGTGCACTCGGAAGCGTCGTCGTTGGCACCCTCTCTGACGTGGCTGGGTGGTCGGTTGCGTTCGCGCTTCTCGCGGGCGTGATGGCGCTTGGCATGGGTGGCGTTCTCACGAACCGACTGTTCAATCTCGGCCTCTAGTAAGAATCGCGCCGAAACCGGCTTCGCCACTCGAAAATAGACCAGTCACGACGCAGACGGGACGGTTCACACAGGTCAATCTACTGACTCGCTTATCCGCCGCGTAATAATGGTGGTCAGGGAACTAGCCCCGACTATGCGCGGCCTCTCGACTGTAACGCCCCTCGTGACCGGCAAGCGAGGCAAAGCAAACCTCATGCTCATGCTGTTGGGTGCGGCCCTGTTCGGTGCGACGGCCACCGTCGTCCTCGCCTCGCTCGGCCCGTCCGCACCGGTTGACACGCCTGTCTCGAACGAGACGACCACGGCAGCGACCACGACGGCGGTAACCACTACCGCAACGCCGACGAGCACGACCACGACGACCACCGCAACCACCACGGACGACCCGTTCGACACGACGACCACCGCGGCGACCACGACTGAGATAGACGAAGACGCCCGAAAGGAACACGAGGAGTTCGAGAAAGTGCGTGCGGAACTCGACGCAGAACACGACGAACTCGTAGACCGCCACGAGCAACTGAAACAGGAACACGAGTATCTGGTGCAAACGAACGCCTCAGAGGGCGAGTGGAAGAAACACGAGAAAGCCTACGAGGAACACAAAAAGGCGTATCTCGACCACCGCGAGAAGTTCAGAGACCACCGCCTTGAGTTCAAACAGCATCTCGAAGAGTTCGGGGATTACGACGCCCACCAAGCAGACATCCAGCACCACGAAGACCGCGAGACAGAACACAGTCAGATCCAAGACGAACACGACGCCCAAGAGCAAGCCCATGAGAACCGAGAGGATGGCGATGACGGTGGCATTCTGTTCTCTCTTACGCTGTGGGATGTCACCCCTGCACGAAACGTCTCGCTGACAAACATCTTATAGGTGCTTGCCCGTCCCACATGAAGTATGGGACTCGACGAGGACGCACTTGAATATCATCGGACCGACCCACCCGGCAAACTCGAAATTTCGACGACGAAACCAACGAACACCCAGCGCGACCTGAGCCTAGCATATTCTCCGGGTGTGGCCGCACCGTGTCTCGCAATCGCCGACGACGAAAACGACGCCTACGCCTACACCGCGAAAGGCAACCTCGTTGGCGTTGTCTCAAATGGGTCTGCTGTCCTCGGTCTCGGCGACATCGGCGCACAAGCCTCGAAACCCGTGATGGAAGGAAAAGGGGTGCTGTTCAAACGCTTTGCCGACATCGACGTCTTCGACGTGGAACTCGATACCGACGACCCGGCGAAGATGATAGAGTCGGTCGCCATGATGGAACCTACCTTTGGCGGAATTAATTTAGAGGACATCAAGGCTCCCGAGTGCTTCGAAATCGAGGAGAAACTCCGCGAGCGCATGTCGATTCCCGTGTTCCACGACGACCAACACGGCACCGCCATCATCTCCGGGGCCGCCCTGCTCAATGCCCTCGAAATCGCAGCAAAGGACATCGCAGACGTGAACATCGTCTTCTCGGGCGCGGGTGCGGCGGCCACCGCGACGGCAAAGTTCTACGTCTCGCTCGGGGCGAAGCGCGAGAACATCACGATGGTCGATATCGGCGGCATCCTCACCGAGCAGCGCGCCGAGGCGGGCGAGTTGAACCCGCACAACGAACCGTTCGCAAAAGACCTGCCTGAAGGCGGCCTTGAAAACGCCATTGACGGTGCAGACGTGTTCGTCGGCCTCTCTGTCGGCGGTATCGTGAGCCAAGAGATGGTTCAGTCGATGGCTGCAGACCCGGTCATCTTCGCCATGGCGAACCCCGACCCCGAAATCACCTACGACGAGGCGAAAGCCGCCCGCGACGACCACGTGATTATGGCGACGGGGCGCTCTGACTACCCGAATCAGGTGAACAACGTCCTCGGCTTCCCCTTTATCTTCCGCGGCGCACTCGACGTACGCGCCACCGAAATCAACGAAGCGATGAAAGTCGCCGCTGCAGAAGCCCTCGCCGCCCTCGCCAAAGAGGACGTCCCAGACGCGGTCGTCAAGGCCTACGGCGACGACCCGCTCCAGTTCGGCCCTGACTACATCATCCCGAAACCACTCGACTCGCGCGTGCTGTTCGACGTGTCGTCGGCCGTCGCTGAGGCGGCGATGGAAAGCGGCGTCGCCCGCCACCACATCGACCTCGATGCCTACCGCGAACGGCTCGAAGCGCGCCTCGGCAAATCCCGTGAGATGATGCGCGTCGTCCTTAACAAAGCCCAGAACGACCCGAAACGGGTCGTGTTCGCGGAAGGCGACGACGACAAGGTGATTCGCGCTGCCGCCCAGCTCAACGAACAGGGCATCGCAGAGCCCATCTTGATTGGGAACCGGCGACAAATCTGGGCGCGCATGGCCGAACTCGGCCTCGACTACGAAGTCGAAATCGTCGACCCCGACGGCGACTCGCTCGACGCCTACGCAGACCGGCTGTACGAACTCAGGCGGCGCAAAGGCGTCACCCGTCGTGAGGCAGCAGAACGCATCACAGACGGCGATTATCTGAGCAGCGTGATGGTCGAAATGGGCGATGCAGACGCGATGCTCACTGGCCTCACCCACCACTATCCCTCGGCCCTGCGCCCGCCTCTACAGGTTGTCGGAACCGCGGAGAACGCCGAGTACGCCGCTGGGGTGTACATGCTCACCTTCAAAGACCGCGTCATCTTCTGCGTCGATACGACGGTGAATCTCGACCCGACCGAGGAGGTGCTCGCAGAGATTACGAAACACACCGCGACCCTCGCCCGAAAGTTCAACGTCGAACCACGCGCGGCACTGCTTTCGTACTCCGATTTCGGGTCGGTGGACAACGACGGCACCCGAAAACCCCGGCGTGCGGCCCAACTCCTGCGGGCAGACTCGACCGTTGACTTCCCCGTCGACGGGGAGATGCAGGCGGACACCGCCGTCGTCGAGGAGATGCTCCACGGCACGTACGAGTTTGCGGCCTTAGACAAACCCGCCAACATCCTCGTGTTCCCGAACCTTGAGGCGGGGAACATCGCGTACAAACTCCTCCAGCGCCTCGGCGGCGCAGAGGCGATTGGGCCGATGCTCGTTGGGATGGACAAGCCCGTCCACGTCCTCCAGCGCGGCGACGAGGTCAAAGACGTGGTCAATCTGGCATCCGTCGCGGTTGTTGATGCACAAGACACCCGCTGAGGAGTCAGACGGGAGGCGGTTTCACGCTGGTAGGCACCAACTGGCCCGCCGCAGTCACTCGAAAACACCTCTGAAAAACTGTCTTTCCGGAACGACTGTAACATCCAACTAACAGTCATGTCAGGGTGTGTATCCAGTCTGTAACAATATCTTCTACTCCCGAAAGTCAGGTATGCCGACTCCATTTCGAACAATGAGCATTGTTGTAGGAGCGTTCGTGCTCCTCATCATCGTGAGTTTCACCGTCGGACTGTCGGGCTTTGGTGGCCCGGATACGTCCGACCAGGACCTCGTGTTCGATGACGTTGTGACACAGGATCCTGTCACCCCTGACCCGACGACGAGCGCACCTACGACGACTCCGCCCGTGACCACGACGACGGCCACGACGACCGAGCACACGGCATCGCCCGATACACCGACTACGACCGAAGAGCCGGTGACGACGACCGAGCGAAAACGCTCGCGTCGCTCGTCCGATGACGATTCAGAGACGACCACTGCGACGCCAGTGACCACGACTGAAACGCCGGTAACCACGACGCAGACTCCAACGACGACGGCAGAACCCACGCCGACCCCAACGCCGACGCCGGAAGAACCGACGTACTCCACGGACACGAAGACGGGTCACTACCACGCCTATCTCGTGACGGGTCGGGGGTACCAGTACTTCAACGAAACCCGTGACTGGTCGTACATCGACAACGACCAAGTCATCTACATGCTCTACGGCAACACGGTCACCGGTGATACCGAAGGCGTGCAGAACACCGGATGGCAAGACGACTACATCCAAGAGTGCGTTGACTTCACAAGCGTCGAAGTGAACGACACCGCGATTCGCATGAACTTCTACGTCCAAGAGGACTGTGGCCCACTCTTCGAAGGAGTTCACGACCCTCACAGCTGGTTTACCCTCGCGGTTTACCAGATGCCAGACGGCACGTACACTGCCCCTGAGAATCCGGAGCTGGAGATTGTCCACTCGAAAGTCCGCTACTTCAGCTCTGGGAACCACTACATCATCGTTGACCTGCCAGAAAACTAATCGACTCGCTTACTCTGTTTTCGCTTTCTTGCCTTCTTCTTCGAGAATCCGTTCCTCGGTGGCGTCTCTGTCCTCTGGATAGCCGATGTCCGCGCGCCAGCCTTCCATCCGAATCGCGTCAATGGTGCGCCCCGAGTGGATGAGTAAGTCGATTGCCTCACTCAACTCGTACTCGCCGCGATTCGACGGCTGGACGAGATGGCAGGCGTGGAAAATCGCCGGCGTGAACGTATAAAAGCCGGTCATGACCAGATTCGACTCCGGATCTGCGGGCTTTTCGACCACAGAGATAATCTCGCCGTAGGCGTTCGTCCGACAGACACCGTAGCGAGAGGCCTCTTCCCACGGGACTTCTTCGACGAGGAAGGCGGCGTCTGCGCGCTCTTCGCGCTGGCGATTTACGACATCTCCGAGGTTCGCCCTGAAGATGTTGTCACCGAGGATGAGCATGAAGTCGTCGTCGATGTGTTTCTCGACGGTCAACAGCGCGTGGGCGAGGCCGTTCTGTTCGCGCTGGTGTGAGTACGTGATTGGGATGCCTTCGAAATCGTCGCCGTAGTAGCTGATGATAGCCTCTTTCCTGTAGCCGACGACGACGTGGAACTCGGTGGCCCCGAGGTTCTTCAATTGCTCGAAACAGTGGGTCAAGATTGGTTTTCCCGCCACCTCAACCATCCCTTTCGGCTTATCGTCTGTGAGTGGTCGCAGTCGGGTTCCCTTACCCGCCGCGAGCACGACTGCTTGCATACCACCGTGTGTGCTCTCTTACAGTAAAAACCCTCTCACTGCACTGACTATTCCAAATCCTCAAGACAGATTACGGACAAGTATCTGTAATGAATCTCAGCATCGTGGGGAGCGGGTACGTTGGCACCACCATCGCCGCGTGCTTTGCAGACCTCGGCCACGACGTGACGGCCATCGACATCGATGAGACCGTCGTCTCGAAACTCAACGACGGTGTCGCGCCCATTCACGAACCCGGACTGGCCGACCTCGTGAAAACCCACGCGGGAACGTCGCTCAGAGCAACGACCGACTACAGCGCCGTCCGCGAGACGGACGTGACGTTTCTCGCGCTCACCACGCCGTCGAACCCCGACGGCTCTATCGACCTCTCGATTATGAAAGCCGGGACGCGCTCGCTCGGTGACGCGCTCGCCGACAAGGACGACTACCACCTCGTCGTCGTGAAAAGTACCGTGACACCCGGGACGACGGGCGATGTCATCCGTCCGCTGCTCGAAGAAGCTTCGGGGAAAGTCGCGGGCGAGGACTTCGGCGTTGCGATGAATCCGGAGTTCCTTCGGGAAGGCTCTGCTGTCACTGATTTCTTGAACCCGGACAAGCTCGTCTTCGGCGCGGAGGCAGCCCGCGATTACGACCTCCTCGAAGCGCTTTACCAGCCACTCATCGACCGAACCGACGCGCCGGTGGTCAAGACGGGCCTGCGCGAGGCCGAGATGATTAAGTACGCGAACAACGCCTTCCTCGCGGCGAAAATCAGCCTCATCAACGAACTCGGAAACATCTGTAAGGCCTACGACGTGGACGCCTACGAGGTTGCAGACGCGATTGGGTTAGACGAGCGCATCGGCCCCCACTTCCTCAGAAGTGGCGTCGGCTGGGGTGGGTCGTGTTTCCCGAAGGACGTGGCCGCACTCATCGCAGCCGCCCGCGACACGGGCTACGAACCGCAACTGTTGCAGGCCGCAGTGGACGTAAACGACCGCCAACCCGGCCGCATGCTCTCGCTGCTCGACGACCACGTCGATGTCAGCGGGAAGCGCGTGGCCGTTCTTGGACTCGCGTTCAAGCCCGGAACCGACGACATCCGCGAGTCGCGGGCGATTCCGACCATCGAAGGCCTGCTCGACCGCGGTGCGACGGTCGTCGCCTACGACCCCGTCGCCACCGACAACATGCGCGCTCGCTTCCCCGACATTGAGTACGCCTCCTCTGCGGCGGCCGCGCTTGCCGGCGCACACGGCGCGCTCGTCGTCACCGACTGGGACGAGTTTGCTGCGCTCGACTTGGAGTTCGACGCGATGGAAACGCCAGTCGTAATCGATGGGCGGCGCATCGTTTCCACGCGCGAGGGCATCACCTACGAAGGGTTGACGTGGTAGTTACGCAGCAACCGTTTCGCCGTTTTCGACGGCCGTCTCGTTCACGCTGACCGTCTCACCATTTATCGAATACTCGCCCGCATACGGGACGGTGACGCGGTAGGTTCCGTTCGCGTTCGCTGTGACGGTTCGTTCGTAGTCGAACGACGCGCCGTCGATGGTCACCGGCGTCGAAAGTGAGATGGTGGCATTCGGCGCGGCTTGCCCGGTAATCGTCGCGCCGGGGACGAGTCTGAACGCCTTTGTCTCGCCGCTTTCGGTGCTGTAAATCGCTTGGTAGTGGGCGACACCGGGGGCCGCTTGGCTCTCACTACCGAAGTGGTCGTGGAGCCGGTTTTGCATCGTGCCCGGTGGATAGTCTAACTCTTCGGTCACGACGAAGCCGACGCGATTCGAGAGCCGTCCGTACCAGTCGCTGCTGTTGCTCGCGCGCATGAACGGCGTGTAAGTCGATTGGGCGTAGCCGTAGGACTGTGACTCGCCGCTCACGAAGTAGTTGAACATCCGGTTTTTCCCCCATCGACTGAGCACGAAGGTCTCGGGGTACGCCATTTCCTGTTCTTCTGCATAGGTGTCGATGGCCTGTGCGGTCTCGAACAGTTCGCCGTCGGTCGTCACCTGATTCATTTTGACCGGCACTTGGACGAGGCTCAGGCTTGCGATGATGAGAAAGAGTACACAGAGCGAGGCAATCGCTCGCCCATCCGGAATCTCGATTGATTCGCGCGTCTGTGAGACGGATTCTCGAAACGGAACTGGCCTGCGGGCGAGTTCGACGCGCTCTGCGACGTGGACGAAACCGAGCGCGGCGAACACCGCGGTCATCGCCGCCATCTCGCCGACGAACCGAATCTGGAAGCCCGCGAGCACGAAGAAGTACCACGCGTACACCGCGCCGACAATCCATTGGGGCTGGTGCTTGCGATAGCTCGTGAGCGTCGCCCAGCCAATGTAGGGGAGCGCGAGTGCGAGGATGAAGCCGAACAGGAGCAGAAAGCCCATCGAGTCGCCGTTGAACAGCGATTCCGTCTCGACGATGTCCTGTGGGGAGATGAGCCGGTTTATTTGGTCAACCAAGCGCGCCCAGTACTCTGGAAGCAGCGCCCGGAAGGCGAGAACGCCGACAATCGCCCCGACTGCTTCGAGCGTGCCGAGCACCGCAGTCGAGAGCTGTGCTCGATAGCTCACCTCGCCAATCGCGAGTACGCCGAAAACGGCGATGAGGAGGAGTGCTGGAGCAGAGGCGACCTGTGTCGTGTGCCAGCCGAAACTCACGTGGAAAAAGGCGGTGAGGAGTGCCCCAAGGGCGAGTCCTGGAAGGAGTGCGAGATTCGATGTGAGCGGCGACTGACCTGCGCGCACGTCTGAGAGTGCGCGGAAGGCGACGTAGAAGCCAATCGGGACGATGAGCAGCGGTCCGGCCTCCCACGCGAGGGTTTGCCCGGCGACGCCGACGCCGAGGGCGAGGGTTGCGAGCCACGTCTTCGGGCGGGTTCTGAGGTCGCCCAACGCGCCATGGCGGGCGAGGATGACGACGGCGAGCATCGTGAGCGCAAGCCACGGGTAATCGAAGGCGTGGTGGTCTGCAAACCCGAGACTGGTGCGCAGGGCGTGGCCGGGGATGAGCGCGAGCAGAAGCACGCTTGCGAGGCCAACGCGCCGGTCGTCGGTGAGTTCCGTGGCGAGCAGGTAGACGAGCGCGCCCGTGATGACGGCGGCGACGACGGGATACAGCGCGAGGACGGGGCCGGTCGCGTCCATGCCGCCGAACAACGAAGAAACCCACCAGAGGGTTGCGACGAGGAGGGGTTCGCCCTTGGCAACCACGTCGGGGAGCGCAGAGAGTCCGGAAAAGTCGAATACGCTGTTCGTGTTCGTGACGACCTGTTCGACCCAATAGCGGTAGTAGTAGGGGTCGTTCGCGCCGAGGACGACGTGGCCGTCGCGGAACACGCTGGTAACAAATATCGAGCGGACGGCGCCGAGAAAGACGAGCGCACCGGCGAGGAGCGCGGCGGCGCGGCTGTCGAAGGCGAGGAGCGAAAACGAAACAGCCGGCGTGGTTCGCTCGGTCGTGGTCTCGCCGTTGAGGGCAGCTTTCACGGCCTTCCGATCTGCCACGCGGTAGCCGCCGTCGTGTTTTTCGACGATATTGCGGGAGACGACCTCGCCGAACGCACCGGAGTCGAGCGGGATGTCGCCAAACGTCCACGTCGCCTGCTGCGCATCGACTGCGAGCAGTTGCTCCAACGAATCGGCCATCTCGGGCCGTTTTTCGAGCAGCGCTGCGGTCTCCTCGCGCACGTCGGTCATTATCACGGAGATACTGACAAACTCGAATAAATGTGCCGGGTGCGTTCGACGGATGTATGACGGGTTCGGGCCGTTTGTGTTCCCAATGCGCCAGTTCATCATCCTCGGCCACGACGCGCCGACGACGCCCGACTTCTCCCTCGACGACCTCGCGGGCGGTGCGGGCCGCTTGGACGTGCTTTGTCGGTGTGTCAACTCTGCGTTCTTCCTCTCCCACGACATCCGCAAAGACGTTCGCGTCTACCTCGTCTTGCAGGACGAACTGACGATTCGCTTCGAGGGGAGCGAACTCCGTCGCCTCAACCCGGACGAACGCTCAACGGCCGCCCTCGTGCGAAATGCGTTAGAAGAAAAGCAAAACGCCATCGGACACATGGAAGCCGAAGCCTCGCCCGGCGTGTATCTCTCGAGGCGTGGCTTCGAGCCGATTCTCGAAACCGCTGCCCGCGACGGCACGGTCATCGAACTCCACGAAGACGGCGACCCGATTGCTTCCGTGGACGTGCCCAACAACCCGGTGTTCGTCCTCTCCGACCACCACGATTTTACCGACGAGGAAGCTGCCTTGCTCTCCGAGGCGGCAGAATTGCGCGTTCGCATCGGCCCGGAGATTCTCCATGCAGACCACACCATCACCGTCGCGCACAATTTCCTCGACACCGAAGGGTTCGAGACGTACTAACGTCCGCAACGATTAACAGGTGGGCGAGCATCAAACGTAGATGCGGGCCAGTGGGGTAGCCTGGTATCCTTCGGCCTTCGGGTGGCCGTAACCGCAGTTCGAATCTGCGCTGGCCCATTTTCCATCGCGCCGCTCACTTCGAGCGGCGCGTGTTGAAATGACACCGAGCAGTTCGAACGAGACCAGTCGCGCGCAGCGAAGCGAGCACGTCTGGGCGTGGTTCGAATCTGTATTATGGAGTAGATTCGACCAACACACAACTCATTGTGAGTGGTTTCGACTCAACCCCTACACTTCCACTCCACCCTTACCAACGCCTTTTACGCGAAAGCGCCCAACTGTCGCCAATGGACGGACTCGACGAGGAAATCACAGAGGCAGAAGATGTTGCAGCGGAGCGAGACGAACTCGTCAGTGCGGTGTACGAACACGCGGGGACGATTGCGCGGGAACTCGCCTTGCTGAAAGGCGGCGACTACGGCCAAGAGACGTTTTCGACGAGCAACGGTGACTGGACGGTCAAGTACGAAGCGGGCAACCTCGACTATCTGCGATACTCGGGCAAGAAGGGCGACATCTACGTCGTGTCGACGAAACAGCCACCCGCGCCCGACGACCTCGCGCTGGCGATGGAGGACTACGGCGCGTTCGTCCGGGCGTTCAACGACCACGTCGCGTCGTTCGAGGGCATTCTTGACGAGGTTGACACGGACTTCCCCGAGGTTGCGTCCACGGCGTCGGTCGTCGAAGAGCGCAATCGTCTCGTACGGACGATTCGAGAGACGGCGGATGCGATTTCCGCCCAGCTCCACCGATTCAACGGGACGGACTACGGCGCGTGGAAAACCACGGTTTCAGGAAAGCGCTGGGAGTTGAAGTGGGAGGGCGACCGGGCGTCGTACCTTCGCGTCGGTGGCGAAGGCGGGGTGTATCTCGTCTCACAGTACGAACCGCCGTCTGCCCCGGACGTAAAGCGCCACGCAGAGGGTTTCCGGGGGTTTATCGAGGCGTTCAATGAGTACGTAGACGAGCTTAATGCAAACCTTTCACACGTCGAACTATAATGGCGTGACTGTGGGTGAAATCGCTAGATAACGCCGGATTGACCACTCAAAATTCTGTCCTTACGTCACCCATAATAATGCCCTTTCTTTGATTGTACATATCCAATGACTCTGTTCGCCCAGAGTGGTCTTCGTCGCCCCCACGCCTCCCCCCTCCTTGTCGTACGCTCACGTGGGGTGACGAGTTAGCCATGTCAACACCGCCTCGCTCGCGCACCCGTCACTCGCTGCTTCCAGACTGGCGTCACCACACAGTGACGTGGACAGACGTAATGTGGCTAACTCTCGCTGTCTTCGCAGCGGCCACAGTCTACGTGTCCTACCTCGCGACTCACCAGTACCCGGCCTATGTCGGCGGGTTGTACATCGCCATCTCCGATGCGATTGTCGCAAACGGCTACGCGCTCCCCGAACGCATTCCGGGGTACACCGCGGCGGGGGTCCCGTTCGCGTATCCGCCGTTCATGTTCTACGTCTACGCGGTGATTCGTGACCTGTTCGGCGTCGGTGCCATCACGCTCACGCGCTTCATCCCCGGGGCGGTCGTGACGCTCCTGATGGTGCCGTACTACTTCCTCGCGCGCCACCTACTCGACTCGAAACGACAGGCTGGTCTCGCGGCCATCATCTTCGCGGGTGCGCCAGCGGTGCTCCGGTGGCACCTTTCGGCCGGCGGCATCGTCCGCGCTCCAGCGTTCACGATTGCGCTGGTTGGAGCATATACCGGGATTCGGCTGTTCCAGACGGGCGACCGTCGGTGGATTGTGCCCGGGATGGCGCTGTTCGGCATCCAAGTGCTCACCCACCCGACGTACACCGTCTTTTTCGCCTTTAGCTACCTGCTTGCCTACGCCGTGTTCGACCGGTCGTTCTACGGGCTCGTGTACGGTGCCATCGTCGCGGGCGGTGGCATCCTTATCGCCGCGCCGTGGTGGCTCCAGATTTTCGCCACCCACGGGCCAGAAATTTTCCTGCAGGCGTCTGGCACCCACCACGGTCTCGGCGGTGGCTGGCACCGCATCTACCGGCAGTTCATCATCCCGATCAAAGAGAAGGACATCATATCGGTGTTCTACCTCGCCGTGTTCGTCGCCGCGGGCTACGCGCTCTGGAAAAAGCGGTATTTCCTCGCCATCTGGGCGATTGGCGCGAGCTACCTCATCGGGAAAGACCGCTTCCTGTTCGTCGGTGGCGCGATGCTCGTTGCCTTCCTCGTCTACGATGGCGTGTTGCCCGCGGTCAAAACGTTCCTCACCGAGCGCACGTCGCGCGGCGACCTCTATCGCGGTGTGTCGCTCGCGCTCGTCGTGCTTGTCATGCTCACCGCGGTTGGGACGGGCGTCGCCTTCGCCACGAGCACGCTCCAGACGGAGTATGATCACAGCGCAGCCCAACCAGCAACGATGGACGACCACGACCGCGATGCCATGCAGTGGATGCAGTCGAACACGCCACAGGATGCCACGTTCGTCGTGATGGGCGACACCGCAGAGTGGGTACCCCTGTTCACCGAGAGGACCATCATTGTCGGGCCGTGGGGGGTTGAATGGACGACCTCACACACCTACTACTGGGAGGTCGAATATTACAAGGCCATCTCGAACTGTGGCAGCGCAAGCTGTGTCACGCAATTGCTTGCCTTCGGTGAGCGCCAGCCTGACTACCTCTACGTCCCGAAAGGCGACTACACGGTTCGCGGGAAAGAACGCCACACGGACCTCGGGATGCAAGACTCGCTGTACGAAGCTCCGCGCTACGACCTCGTTTACGAGAACGAGGGCGTGCTCATCTACAAGGTCGCACAATCCCACTCACAGACGACCGATAACTCAGACGAGTCTGCCGCGGGAACCGCGGCGTAGGGCGTGCGTTTTTACCGATTGGTGTTGTCGTGGATGACGTGACAGCTACGCCACCCGATGTAGACCGCGTGCTCTCGGTCGCCCGCGAGGCCGCGACCGCAGGCGGCAACGTTGCCCTCTCTGCGTTCCGGACGCCCCTTTCTATCACCCCAAAGGCGAGCAAGATGGACCCCGTGACGCAGGCGGACGTAGACGCCCAGAATCGCGTCGTCGAGGTCATCCGCGATTCGTTTCCCGACCACACGATTGTCGGGGAAGAAGGCGACCAACTGAAAGAGATACCTGACACAGGTCCCGCGTGGGTAATCGACCCCATCGACGGGACGAACAACTTCACCCATGGCAATCGCGTCTGGGCGACCTGCATCGCCTACGTCGAAGACGGCGACCCACAGGCCGCCATCACGCGCCTGCCCGCCCTCGGTGACGAGTACGTTGCTGGGGACACGACGCTCAGAGACAACGAGCCAGTGACGGTGAGCGACCGCGACGACCCCGAGTTGTGTACCGTCTCGCTCACCTTCGGCCTCCAGCCCCAACACCGCCCGCTGTTCGCGGAGGTGTCTCGCAACCTGCTCGAAGCCTTCGGTGACCTCCGGCGATTTGGCACCGGCCAAGTCTCGCTTGCGATGGTCGCGGCGGGCGAGTTAGACGGCGCGGTCTCCGCGGTCAGGCTCTCGCCGTGGGACACCGTCGCGGGCGTTCACCTCGTCCGGCAAGCCGGTGGGACGGTGACCGACATCGACGGCAATCCTTGGAGATGGGACTCAGAGGGAGTGGTCGCCTCGAACGGCAAGGTTCACGACACCCTCCTCTCGATTATCCCCTGATTTTTCACCGCACTCGACGAAGAGCGAGCAATGACCGACCCACTCGAATGGGAAACGCTCGCCACAGAAACCGCCTACACCTGCCCCGGCTTCGACGTCACCCACGAGGACGTACGCCTTCCTGATGGGACGGAGTCGGACTTCGACTACCTCTCAGAGCCGCCCGCCGTCGTTATCCTCCCGTTTACCCCGGACGGCGATGTGGTGCTCATCGAGGAATGGCGACAGGCGGTAAAGCGCGTGAATCGTGGGCTTCCGGCGGGTACGATGGAACCAGAAGACGATGACCCGGCGGCCGCCGCCCACCGTGAACTCGAAGAGGAGACGGGCCACGAAGCTGCCCGTGTCGACCACCTGACCACCGTCGAACCGGTAAACGGTATCGCGAACGCGGTGCATCACTACTTCGTCGCCTACGACTGTCACCCTGCGAGCGAGCAGAATCTCGACTTCAACGAGTCGATTCGCGTCGTCATCGAGTCCTACGACGACCTCCTCGCGGCCATCGAATCGGGCGAAATCCGGGACGGGCGGGCGGTGCTTGGGACGCTCTACTACGAACGCTTCGCCTGAGTCGCGCTCTGAGAACGGAATGTGTATCCCTGTTCCGTCGAAGTTTCGGACAATGCGCGACAGCTTCGAGGTCCGCGATACAGACGCCGCGGGCCGCATCGGGCGGCTTTCGGTTCCCCGGGCGGGCGTCACGGTGGAGACGCCGGCGCTCCTCCCCGTGGTGAACCCGAACCGCCAGACGGTGGCTCCGTCCCGACTCGCTTCTGAGTTCGGTGCGGAGATTCTCATCACGAACAGCTACATCATCTACAAGAGCGACGACGTGCGCGAGCAGGCCCTCGACGTGGGGCTCCACGAGCTGCTCGACTTCGACGGCGCGATTATGACCGATTCGGGGTCGTTCCAACTCGCAGAATACGGCGAAATCAGCGTCGATACTGAGGAAATCCTCCAGTTCCAACACGACATCGGCTCGGACATCGGGACGCCAGTTGACATCCCGACGCCCCCCGACGTGCCCCGCGAGCAGGCAGAAGAGGAACTCGCTACCACCCAAGCACGACTCGAATTTGCCGAGACGGTGGACGTTGGCGACATGCTCGTGAACGCGCCCGTCCAAGGCTCGACGTATCCCGACCTCCGGAAAGCCGCCGCAGAACACGCATACAGCACCTCACTCGACGTGTTCCCGGTTGGGGCGGTCGTTCCACTCATGAACGGTTATCGGTTCGACGATATGGTCGATGCCGTCGCTGCGGCGAAAGACGGCCTCGGAGCAGATGCACCAGTCCACCTCTTTGGTGCGGGCCACCCGATGATGTTCGCCCTCGCCGTCGCCCTCGGCTGTGACCTCTTCGACTCTGCGGCCTACGCGCTCTACGCCCGCGACGGCCGCTATCTCACAGTGCGGGGGACCAAGCACTTCGACGAACTCGATTACTTCCCGTGTTCGTGTCCAGTCTGTGCCGAACACACGCCTGAAGACCTTGAACAGGTTTCGAACAAGGAACGCGAACGCCTGCTCGCAGAACACAACTTGCACGTCTCCTTCGAGGAGATTCGCACCATCAAGCAGGCCATCCGCCGCGGGACGCTGATGGAACTGGTCGAGACGCGCGCCCGTTCGCATCCTGCAATGCTCGACGGCTACCGCGCCATGCTTGCCCACGAAGACCTCCTCGAAGAATCCGACCCGTCGAGCAAAGACGCCTTCTTCTACCTCTCCGGTGAGAGTGCGTACCGTCCAGAAGTCGTACGCCACCACAAGCGCCTCTCTCGGCTGTCACCTGAGGGCCACGTCCTCCTCACCGAAGCTGGTTCCTCAGACAACTACGACGAGTCGTGGCGGCTGCTCCCGCCGTTTGGTCCGTTCCCGATGGCGTTGCGCGAGACGTACCCACTCACCGCAGAAGTACCAACACGCATCGACGACGAAGCGTATCGCCAAGCCGTCGTCGGCGTTCAGAAACTCGTCGCGGCGAATCCGGAGACCGAATTCACGGTCGCCCACAAGGGCTGGCCCGCGGATATCGTCGCTGGAATCCCCGACGGTGTCGAGATTGTTGACTTAGAATCGATGGACAAAAACGCCAACGAGACCGAGGAAAACCATGACTGAGTACTTCGAGGTACACCACCGGGATGGGGCCGCCCGCGTCGGTGAACTTCGCCTCACCGAGTCGGTGACGACGCCGACGCTCGCAGACGACGTGGTGGTCGATGCGGGAAGTCGCTGGCCAAAAGAGCGCGACCTCCCCGAAGGCGACCCGTCGAAAGTGACGATTCTCCCGTACCGAGGGCTTCCCGGCGGCACCGCGCCGGAAGTCGCAGACTCCTTTGGTCCTGAGTACCCGAACGTGGACTTCCCGAGTGCAGCCGTCGTCTCCCAGTACTCGGTGGACGACTTCGGCGCTGACGTGTACGTGCTCTCTGAAGCCCAACGCGTCATCGGCCACGCCGCCGCCTTCGTGGACGCTATCATCGCGATGAAGGAAGCGACGCCCGCCGACACCGCGCTCATGCTGTCGGGAGTCGCCACACCCGCGAACGTCGCCACGCTCGTCTACGCCGGGGTTGACCTCGTGGACGCCACCCAAGCGCGCATCAAGGGCACCCAAGGGTTCTATCTTACCACCGACGGCCAGCACTTCCTTGAGGACTTAGAAGAACTCCCGTGTGCGTGTGCGGCCTGTCAGAAACCACTCTCTGAATTCACGCGCGCAGACTGTGCCGAACACAACGTGAACGCGCTTCGCGCCCAGTTGGGCATCGTCCGTCAACGCATCCGCCGCGGCCGCCTGCGCGACTACATCGAAGGCCAAGCCCGCCACGAGGCGTGGCTCACCTCTGCGTTCCGTCGATTCGACCAGGAGTACGCCTACATGGAGTCGCACACGCCACTCTTTCGGCGCACCGAACTGCTCGCGGCGACCGAAGACTCGCTGAAGCGTGTCGAAATTCAGCGGTTTGCAGACCGCGTGACGAGTCGCTATAAAAACCGCTTCGACAACCCGCTCGTGCTCGTGCCATGTTCTGCCCGCAAGCCGTACAGCGAATCCCAGAGCCACGGCCAGTACCACGACGCGATTCAGTTTCGCGCCCACCTCGTCTCGATGACCTCGCCGATTGGCGTGGTGCCCCAGGAACTCGAAACCACTTACCCCGCCCAGCACTACGATTCGGTGGTCACAGGCCACTGGTCCGAGGACGAAAAACAGTTCGTCGCAGCAGTGCTGAAGCGGTATCTCGAACGCAACGACTACCCGCGCATCATCGCCCACGTCCCGGAGAAGGGATACCGCGACATCGTCGAACGCGTCGAAGACTCACTCGACTTGGATATCGAGTACACCGTCGAAGATCACCCGACGACGCCCGAATCCATCGGCAACCTCATGCAGACGTTGGAGGGTGAATCGAAGTACCTGAAAAGCGAACGCCAGCACAACACGCTTCGCGCGCTCGCAGACTACCAGTTCGGTGACGGCGCGGGCGACGAACTGTTCCCCGACCTCTCGATTCAGGGCCGGTATCCGAAACTCCGGGCCCACACCTCTGACGGCACGCAGTTGGCCGCGATGGTGCCCCTCTACGGAACGCTCTCCTTTACCCTCGAAGGCGCACGCCACTGGCTCGAAAGCGACGTCCCGACCAAAACCGTCGAAATCGACAACTTCGTGCCCCAAGGGTCGGTGCTCGCGCCGGGCGTCGTCACCGCGAGCGACGACATCCGCGTCGGCGACGACGTAGTGGTTCAGGGGCCACAGGCGTTCGCCGTCGGCGTCGCCAAGATGAGCGGCCGCGAGATGGAGACGAGTACGCGCGGCATCGCGGTGCAGATTCGCCACGTCGAAGAAGTCTAACACCACACCAACCCGCCCACTTTTCCGTCGTCCGGGCTACGTACCCCCATGGACGACGTGTCACTCGCCCTGCCCGCACAGATCGTCGAATCGCTCCCCGAAGACGGCCAGAACGCGGCCAAAGACATGGAACGCGCCGTCGAAGGCTGGGAGTCGAGCATCAATCGCGCGATAGCCGAGGCAGAAGACGACGCAGAGGCTGCGCGCTTCGTCCTCGAAGCAATCGACCGCATGGAAGCCCGACTGGAGAAATACGACGACTTCGTCCCCGAACTCCGCGCGTGGGGCCAGTCACCCATCTACGCCATCGCGTGGCGCAACCTCCAGGCGTCGCTCATCACACAACTGTACGACCACGACGCCCTCGCCGCCGAACTTGACCGAGAGCGAAACGCCCGCATTGTCGAAGACGGGATTCGGTTCGGTGGCCGGTAGGTCCATATTTATACTGCTTGCGCCACTGTCTGTGGGTAATGCAGGTCGAACTCCGATTCTTCGCCACCTTCAGAGAAGCCGTCGGGTCGAAAATCATCGAACGCGACTTCGGCGACGACGTGACCGTCGGCGAAGTGCTCGAATCGCTCGAAGCCGAGTTTGACGGCCTCTCCGGCAGTCTCTTAGACGGCGACGGAAACATCCGCCCACAGCTCAGCGTCCTCAAAAACGGCCGGGAAGTGCTCCACATGAAGGGCATCGCCACCGAACTCGAAGCGGGCGACCGACTGAGCGTCTTCCCGCCGGTTGCAGGTGGCTGATGCAACGCGAAAAATCGTTTCGCGGTATCTCAGAACGCCTCGCCAAACACTATCTGCAGAATCTCGGCGGCGAACCCGGCGACGACGACGCGACGATCGTCGCCGCCGACTGGACCGCACACGTTTCGAGTGAGAAAGTCAGTATTGGCCCGTCGCTCGAACTGACCGAAGTGACCGTGGTTTTCTCTGGCGACGAATCCGTCCTTGAGGAGCTGATCGAGCGCTTCTCGCAGAAAGCGATGCGTGCAGGTGGGTAGATGGCAAACGGCGACCCAATCGAAGGACAGGTGTTGCTCATCGCGGGCGCGAAAGCGAGCGTCCCCGCCCACAACCTCGCCCCGCTGGTAGACCGCGTCCAGGCGCAGATTGGGCCGAAACTCGACGAGTTTCGAGACCGCTTCGAACTTGTGTTCGAGACCGAGGAGGCCTGTTTCTTTTTCGTTGGCCACGAGCAGTGGGCGGTCATCGCCCACCGCGTGGACATGAACGACCGCGAGATGGACGCCGTCCGCCGCGCGCACAACGAACAACTGCTCCGCGTCGGACGACGCGAAGACCGCCGCTTTGAGTTCGACGCTGCCCTCGACATCCGCGACTGCATCGTCATCGGAAAAGAAGCGGCTTAACACTCGGCAGAAAGCTTTTATCGCCGTTGTTTGAGCAGCAATTATGAAGCAACAAACTGCCGACGTGTTCTTTCTCATCGTCGCTACGAGCGTCGCACTCGCGGGAATTGGGCTGTTTTTCACCGTCGCAGAAACCGATTACCACGTCGAATTTGACGAGCGACACGACGCCCTCCGTCCCTCAGAGACTGCAGCGGCCTACGAGCGCCTGAACCCGACCCAGCAACAGGCGTTCGACCGGACCGTCGCCGGCGGCGTCGCAACCTACGACGAGGACATCGCCTACCCTGACATCGTGCAGTACGACGGCCAGTACTACTACTTCTCGTACTACTCGACCGCCGAATGGACGAGTCTGTACACCGCAGGGCCGGCCGCACTGGCGTTGCTTGGCTTGGGGGCGATTGTCGTGGCGGTTCGTCGCAGTATGCACAATCGAATCATCTACTGACGTTCGTCGCGGCGCTGCCACAATCGGTCGTATCGAAGAACGAATATACGCGCCACACCTGTCAGTGAGTATGAAGCAATCGACGATTAATTTCACCCTCCTCTTCGTCGGTGCCTGCGTCGCGCTCGCCGGTGTGGCGCTGTTCTTCCCGTTTGCCGATATGGATTATCACGTCGAGTACGTCGAAACACGAGACGTCCCGTCGGCACACAAGCCCACGGCCTACTACGAAGAGCTGGCTCCGGCCGAGCAGTCGATTTTCGAACGAGTGAGAGGTGGCGAAGTCGTGACGGTCGAAGACGACATCGACTACCCCGAGGTGGTAAAATATGAGGACCAGTACTACTATCTCTCGTACTACTCGACGTTTGACTGGTTGAATCCGGCGACGTTCGGCCCATCGCTCATCGCACTCGTCGGCACGGCAACGGCGCTCGGTGCAATCCGTCGGGACATGCGCCAGCGAGTCATCTACTGAGGCAGCGAGAAGTAAAAGAATGCTAGTGAGTTAGTCGTCTGCGGGTGCTGCGCCGCCAGACGAACTCACGCCCGTGCCGGGGCCGATGTCGATGCCGAGGTCTTCGAGTTTCTCGTCTGGGACAACGCCGTCGACCCAGCCACGCGCCGTGTAGTACTCTTCTTTCATCTGGTCGAGTTCACAGAGCTGGCCTTCAGAAGCACCCTGTCCGGGGATGGCGTCTGGCCCTTCGACGAAGCGTCCGGGCAGCGAGTCGTCCTCGCCTTTGAAGCCTGCGAGGTTGTTGTAGTAGCGCTCTAAGTTGTAGATGCGCTCGCCGGTTTCGAGCAACTCGTCTTCGGTCACGTCGAAGCCGGTCATCCCGTTGTACTGGAGGACGTACTCTTCGATGCCCTCCGCGAAGGCGTTGAACTTGCAGATGTCGAACGAGTCGGAGATGGCGTGGAGGTCTTGGAACGCCATCGTGAGTTCGCCTTTGCCCTCCCACGCGTACGGGTCTACCTTCTCGGGGAGGCCGAGAATTTCAGCAGACGGCGTGTAGGCGCGCAGGTGGCACGCTCCGCGGTTCGAGGTGGCGTAGGCGATACCCATGCCCTTCATGCATCGTGGGTCGTACGCCGGGATGGTCTGGCCTTTGACGGCGAGCGAGTTGCCGTGGGCGTCCATCGTCTCTGCGATGTGGTTTGCCCCGCCTGCGAGCAGGTCTGCGAGCTCGCCCTCGCGCACCGCGATGTCCTCGATGAGGTCAATCATCTCGTCTGCGTCGCCCCATTCGATGCCCTCGAATTTGCCGTCGAACTTGCCCTCCTCGGTCATCTCCATCGCCATGGCAATCATGTTGCCCGTCTCGATGGTGTCGAGTCCGAGGTTGTTACACTGGTCTATCATGACCGCAACTTTGTCGCGGTCGTCGTTCATCGAGTTCGGCCCGAGTGTGAACGCCGATTCGTACTCGAACGACTCCATGCGGACGTTCATCTCGTCGCCCTTGTGCATGACCTGCACCTCGACTTCCTTCTTACACGCGACCGGACAGGAGTGGCAGGTCGGTTCGTCGACGAGGATGTTCTCGCGGACGTTCTCACCGGACACTTTCTCTGAGTCGATGTTCGGGTCGCTTGGACTTTCGCGCGCCTCGCTCGCGGTACTCGTGTACCGCCCGTTGCGCGTTGGGAGGCCGTCCATCTCCTCGGTGAGGTTCATCAGGACGTTCGTCCCGTAGAGCGACAGACCGCCTTCGTTCGGGGCGGTCACGTCTGACTCTTGGATGACCTGCATCGCCTGTTGGTGACCCTTCTTGAACGTCTCCGGGTTTTTCGGCTTTGGCATCTTCGTCGTCGATTTGATGACGATTGCCTTCAGGTTCTTCGAGCCCATGACCGCGCCCGTGCCACCGCGGCCGCTCGCGCGGTCGTCTTCGTTGACGATGCAGGCGTAGCGCACCTGATTCTCGCCGCCGGGGCCGATGGCCATACAGCTAAAGTTCTTGCCGCGCTGGCCGTTGACCTCGTCTTCGAGTTCGTCGATGGTGTCGTGGACGCCCCAGCCCCACATGTGGGAGGCGTCTTTGAGCGTGACCTCACCGTCTTCGATGACGGCGTACACGGGGTGCTCTGCTTTCCCCTCGAACAGCAAACCGTCGAAGCCCGCCCACTTCAGGCGTGCGCCGCTCCACCCGCCGTGGTGGGAGTCGGTGACGGTGTTCGTGAGCGGTGATTTGGTGACGACCGCGATTCGGCCGCTCATCACGGTCTGTGTGCCCGTAAGCGGGCCGTTCATGAACGCCAGTAGGTTGTCCGGGCCAAGCGGGTCTACGTCCGGCCCCTGTTCAAACACGTACTTGACGCCGAGCCCGCGCGCACCGATATACTTGCGCGCATCCTCCTCGTCTATCCCCTCGTAAGCAACTGACCCAGATGACAGGTCAATCCTCGCAACATGGTCTTGAAAGCCGCCAATATCACTCATGGTAACGTCTCACACTTACATACGCACTGAGAGGTGTTGGTAGTTTTTACGAGAACGTAACGACATTCGGTTACACCTTTCGAGAAGCGTTCAGGGCGCGTGAATGCACCAGTATTTTGTCATTGGCTGTGGTTTCCCTTCTCAATGGAGCCAGTCCGTTTGGAAGTCGGCCGAGCCCGCTACGTGCTTCCGCTCACTGTGGCCGGAGTCATCCTTTTCATGTCGGTGATAAAACCGCCAAGCGGGTCTGGCCTTCACGCGTGGGGGCCACTCGGCCTCGTTCACCTCGATAAGTGGCTCCACGCCCTCGCCTACGCCGGACAGGCCGGGGTGCTCGCGATGGTACTCAACAAATATCGCCATGGCAACCTCGCCGCGTTCTGCCTCGCGCTCGGCTACGGCATCACCATCGAGTTCATCCAGTACCCGCTTCCAGCGCGGAGTTTCGACCTCACGGACATCGCCGCGAACTCCGTCGGTGCGGCCATCGGAATCCTCGCGTGGGTGCTCCTCGGGCGCAGGCTACTCCGCCTGCAGTAACCGCGAGACGGTGTCTGCAATCACGCTCGTCGCGGTGACGACCTCACGGAAATCAATCGTCTCGTCGGGGAAGTGGGCCTGGTCGATGGTTCCCGGCCCGAACAGCACGGTCGGGATTCCAGCCTCGATGTAGTGGCGCGAGTCTGCGCCGTAGGTTTCACCGATTGGCTCGCGGTTCGACAGGCCAGCCTCGGCCATCGCCGCCTGCAACGCTTGATGAATCGGTTCGTCTTCGCTAATCTCTCCGGCTTCGAACTGAATCGAGAAGCGCTCGAAGGAGGGTTGGTGTTCGCGCAGCCACTCGTTTTCTGCGACCACCTCAGCGAGGCGCTCGTCGTACTCGGCTTCGACCTCGGCGACGGTTTCGCCGGGCGCGACGCCAATCCTGACCTCCGCGGTGAGTTCTGAGGGAACCGTCGAAGCCCACGACCCGGCGTGGACAGTTCCGAACGAGGTTGGCCACGGGTTCTCGAATCGCTCGTACAGTGGATGCGTGATGCGTTCTGCGCGCTCCGTTTCGAGGTCCTCGAAGGCGCGACGGATGGCTTCGAAGTGCGGAAGAACGGACTCCCCGCGCCAGCGGCGGGCGGCGTGTGCGGAGCGTCCGGCGAGTTCGAGGCGTTTCATCACGCTGCCTTCGACGGCGAGGACGGGGCGCAACTCGGTCGGCTCTGCGATGAGCGCCATGTCGCGGGAGAAGGGGTAGGGGTTGTCGAGGGCGGCCGCGGCCGCGCCGATGCCGCCTTCTTCCTCGCCGACGACGCTTTCGACGACGACGCGCCCGTTCAGGTCGGTGTCGCGCTCGGCCAGCGTTCGCGCGGCGAAAATACATGCAGACAGGCCGGACTTCATGTCCGCGGCTCCGCGCGCGGTGAGGTGCTCGTCGTTCCACGTCGGTTCGAACGGATCTGACGACCACTCGCCTTCTGCAGGAACCACGTCGACGTGGCCGTTCAAGACGACGGTTGGGCCTGCGTCGGGGTCGCCGAATTCGAGGACGCCGCCGACGCTCGGGCGGGCTGCCACATCGAGTTCTGCGGGGTCGTCCGGGAATGAGGGGTGAGAAGCGAGGCGTTCTGCATCCGCCGTCCACGTGTAGGTCTCAAATCCCCACGAGTCGAGGGTATCTTCGACCCACTGTTGGGCGGTTTTCTCGTTCGGGGCGGTGGTGTCAAAGCGGAGGAGCCGGGAGACGAACTGGCGGAGGTCAGATTCGAGAGCCAACCGAGCGGTCATTGGGTGACATACTTGCCGCCTTTCAAAGAAAGGTTCGGAAGGGCGGTTGCAGACGAAGCCGATTTAGCCCCGGGGCCGATAGTCCGGGTAATGAGTAAGCAGGGCCCCGACGTGTACGAACAGGGGCGCGGGATGGACGCCCACAACAAGGTGATGCGCGAGATTCGCGCGAAAAAACAGCGTACCTACGACCCGCACGAACCCACGCGCGTCTGGCTTGACGAGGACAACACGCCCGACGGCGTCTACCAGTCGCTGACCATCATCCTGAACACCGGCGGGTGTCGCTGGGCGCGCGCCGGTGGCTGTACGATGTGTGGCTACGTCTCAGAATCCGTCGAAGGCGGGAGCGTCACCCACGAGCAGTTGATGGACCAGATTCAGGTGTGTCTCGACCACGAGGAAGAACGCGCAGACGAGACCGCAGACCTCATCAAAATCTACACCTCCGGCAGCTTCTTAGACGAACGCGAAGTCTCCGCAAAGAGCCGCAAGGCCATCGCAGAGACCTTTGCAGACAGAAAGCGCATCGTCTTAGAGAGTCTGCCAGACTTCGTCAAAGAAGACCGCGTGGCTGATTTCGTTGACGTGGGCCTCAACACGGACATCGCGGTGGGTCTCGAAACCGCCACCGACCGCGTGCGCCGCGACTGCGTGAACAAGTACTTCGACTTCGAGGACTTCATCGCCGCGAGCGAGGAGGCAGACCGCGCGGGTGCGGGCATCAAAGCCTACCTCCTGTTCAAGCCGCCGTTTCTCTCGGAACCAGAGGCCGTCGAAGACATGATTTCCTCCATCGAGCGGTGTGCGGAGTACGCCCACACCGTCTCGATGAACCCGACCAACGTCCAGCGCTACACGATGGTCAATGAGCTGTTTCACAACTCGGGCTACCGCCCGCCGTGGCTCTGGAGCGTCGCCCACATTCTGCGCGAAACCGCAGACGTAGACGCCATCGTCGTCTCAGACCCGGTCGGTCACGGTCAAGAGCGCGGCGCGCACAACTGCGGGGAGTGTGACGACCGCGTCCAGCTCGCCATCAAGGACTTCGATCTGCGTCAAGACCCATCGGTGTTTGACCAGGTAAGCTGTGACTGCGAGGAGACGTGGGAACTCGTGATGGCGCACGAGACGAGTTTCAATATGCCACTCACGAACTGAATAAACCATCAGTAAGGAAGTCCTACCACTTTTGTAAACAGTCGTTAGCACGGGACAGGTAGCCTATAACAAAGGCGCTCATTGTCCTCCTGTGTCATACGGCACGGCCGACAGGGTACGGTGTTGACATGGGTAGGTCGCTGTATTCGTTCGGGGTGCCGAAAGAGTGTGGGGAAATGGGACAAGCTACGACGCGGTACGAACTTCTCGTCTGGTCAAACGGCTGGATCGAGATTCGAGACGGTGAGAACTCTGACCAATGGATCGCCACGGATAGACCGATGGAGGTCCTGCCATAACGTTCCCTGGAGCACGGGTGGCTGCCCTGTGTTCCGCTTAGTTGAAACCCAACAACACGCCCTGTCCGTCCGTGTTGCCAATGTCTGGCAACGAGGCGCGTTCGGGGTGTGGCATCAGTACCGCGACTGATGGCTTGAGCCCACTAACTCCTGCCACATTCGCTTTTGAGCCGTTCGGATTCGCCTTTTCAGTAACGTTGCCATCCTCGTCACAGTATTTGAACAGAATGCGGTCGTCTGCTTCGAGCTCGGCGAGTTCCTCGTCCGTGATTTCGAAGCGGCCTTCGCCGTGCGCGATTGGCAACTCAATCACTTCGCCTTCGTCGTAGGCGCGCGTCCACGGTGTGTCCGCATTTTCGACCCGGAGATAGACGTGTTCACACTGGAAGCGGGCGCTCTTGTTCGTCGTGAACATGCCCGGCGTCAGCCCCGACTCACAGCCAATCTGTGCGCCGTTGCACACGCCGAGGACGGGCACGTCGTTTTCCGCCGCCGCCCTCACCTCGTCCATGATGGGCGAGCGCGAGGCCATCGCCCCAGCCCGGAGATAGTCACCGTACGAAAAGCCGCCGGGGAGCATGATTCCGGTCGTGTCCGCGGGGAGGCCGTCTTCGTGCCAGACGAGTTGCGCGTCCAGTCCGAGTTCGGTAAACGCGCGCAGGGCGTCGCGGTCGCAGTTGCTCCCGCCGAACTGGACAATGGCAATCACCGCTCGGTCACCTCAACCGCGTAGTCGTGGATGGTGGGGTTCGCGAGGAGGCGCTCTGCCATCTCCGCGGCCTGTGCCTCGGCACCGTCTGCGTCTGCCGTTTCGAGGTCAATCTCGTAGCGCTCGGTCGAGCGCAGCGCGGAGAGTTCGTAGCCAAGACGCTCTAAGGCGCGTTTGGTCGTCTCGGCTTCCGGGTCAAGCACACCCTGCTTGAGCCGCACAGTGACGGTCGCGGTGTAGGCAGTCATCGGTTGAGGTTGCGCGGTCATGCGCAAAAGACCTTTTGGAATGATTTGTCTATACACGTTTTTGTACACCTACTCGGGTTCGGTGACCAATACCCATATACTTCGGCGCTGTTGATTTTGTGCAATGAGCGTCTCTTATCGACGCATCGAGGTAGCTAGATGACTCGCAAACTCACCGAACTCACGGTCGTTGGCGACGACAAAACCGGGCTCATCGCCCGCGTCACGTCGTTGCTGTTCGACCACGGCATCAACATCGAAGACTTAGACCAGGCGGTCAGGAAGGGCATCTTCCGCATGACGATGCACGTCGATGCCGCGGAGATGACCACGACCAAAGACGACCTGCGCGAGAAACTCCACGCGCTTGGCGACGAACTCGGCGTGGACGTGAAAGTGCGCTTCCCCGCAGACCGCGAAACCAAGCAGATTGCCGTCCTCGCGACGAAGGAATCCCACTGCGTCGAAGCGCTTCTCCAAGCGTGGGCAAGCGGCGACCTTGGCGCGGACATCTCCGTGATTATCGCCAATCACGCCGCGCTGAAGCCGCTTGCCGACTACTACGACATCCCGTTCTACGACATCGGCGACGAGAAGGGGACGCCCGACGAGGACGCTATTCTTTCACTCCTCAACGACTACGACGCAGACCTCATCGTCCTCGCCCGATACATCCGTATCCTCTCACCGAACGTCGTCTTCCGCTATGAAGGCCGGATTATCAACGTCCACCCCTCGCTGCTGCCGTCGTTCCCCGGCGCGGCCGCCTACCGACAGGCCATCGAAGAGGGCGTCCGCGTCGCGGGTGTGACCGCCCACTACGTCACGACCGACTTAGACCAGGGGCCAATCATCACCCAGCGAGCCTTCTCGGTGCCAGACGACGCCGAAGTCGAAGACTTACAGCGCAAAGGTCAGCCGCTCGAAGCCGACGCACTCCTCGAAGCCGTCCAGTTGCACCTAAACGACGACGTGACGGTTCACTGGGGTCGCACCAACCTCCGTGATGGGGCAGAGGGCTACCAACTCGGGCTTCCAGAAGCCGCAGACGCCGCGAACCCAGACCGCCCCATAGACGGCCTCGCAAACATCCTCGCCGACGACTGACTCACTCGATCGTCGGCAGCGTCTCTCGAATCGAAAGTTTCTCTGTCGGCTCTTTTCCGGTCACGAGCACGATTCGCCCGGCCTGTGCGACTTGGACGGTGTTCACGTCCGCGAGCGAGGCGTCGGCCCACGCCTTGACCGCCTGTTCGTCCGCAACCGCTTCGCTCTCGAAGACGATGAGCCACTGGCCCGGACTCTCCGTCTTCTTGAACGTCCGAGAGAAACCCCAGCCAACCGCGCCCTCGAACTGTGCTTGCTCGGGAGCCGTCTGTTCGTGGGGCTGGTGGACTGTGCCGGTGAGAAAGTGACCGTTGTTCAGACCTTCGCTCAGCGTCCCGAACGCCTCGTTCACCGTCTGATACTGTGCGTCACTGTCACCGTGCGTCTCGACGACGGTCTCGACGATACTCTGTGGTGACCCATCGTCCGTGTTCGCGCTGATGACGGTGCCGTCTGCGACACCCACCGCGGTTTCGGCTTGCTCGCTCGTGAAGATACTGAACGAATCGACGGTTCCCTGCTCGTTGAACTGTTTGGCAGACAGATCACTTCGGATGGCGTCTTGCTCGACCGATGTCTGGCCGACGCGGAATGTCGGGCCAACAATGAGTTCGTTGATCTCGGACGCATCGAGGCCGAGTAGCTGCTCCATGCCATAGCCGTACGCCAGCAGTTTCTCGACGGCGTCTTCGGAGAGCGCCGCCTCGAACTCTAGCGTTTTCGCCGGTCGGACACGGAAAAACTGATAGGCGCGCTCACCGCCGACAGCTTCGGGTGCGGGCAGCCACGTCCGGTAGTCTCCCTCGTCGGTTCCCGGGAGGGAATCCAACCGGTCGAGACAGCCGGCGAACCCCGAGAGACCAGCCGCGATACCCCCAGCCCCCACCCGCAAAAACTCCCGACGTGAGCGGTTCATTGATGTGTGCTGTGACGGGGGAGCCACGGCAAAAGCGTTCTGGCAGATTCAGGTGTCGCGTATCGCGTGAAACGCATAGCGGGCTCGCAGTCCGTTGAGTACCTTGTTGTCGTCTGCGCCGAGTGCGTCGATACCCGCAACGGCGTCGATTTCTGCAGTCATTAACGGGACGCACAGGTCTGCGACGACGGCGTCGAACACCGTGGCGTCGGTCACCAGGTTGCCTGTGTGATACCGACCGCCCGTGCCGGTGTCGATGCGGTCGAGATACGCCTGCCACTCCATAGGTGGTGGACAAAAACCGGGCGTAAAAACGTTGGCCTCAGAGGTCGCGGACGGCGGCAACCGCTTCCGCGAGCGACGGCGCGGCGAAGAGGTCGCGGTCGATGTACGCGTTCGTGCCTGCGGCGTACATGTGCTGTGCGACGGTGAGCACGTCGGCAGAGAGCGGGGTTGGTTCTACGTCACAGAGTGACTTCCAGTCGGCAATGTCACGGCGCTTTGCCTCTGCTTTCGCCTCAGTTACGGCTTCGACCCACTCGGGTTGGGTACGCTTGTGGTACTGGCGGATGACCTCTTTCGAGAGTTGCTGGCCGTCGTAGCTAAAGCGGTTCTCGTCGAACGTGCCGACCACGTCCGCGACGCGAATCTCGCCGTCGAAATAGAGGCACTCGATTTTCCCGTCTTCGTGGGTGAGTCCGGCGCTCGCGGCCTGTTCGGTCACGAGGCGGTTTACGTCACGGGCCACGTGTGCGATTGCATCAAGGTCAGCGACGCCTGCGATTTCGGCGGCTTCCTCGGTGTCGAGATACCGGTCGCCCTTCTCGTATTTCGTAGAGAACTCGATGATTGGCTCTGCAAGGGAGACGACTTCGTCCGGCCACTCGGCGAAGTCGAGGCCATGGTCTGCGGGTTCCGTACGGTGCCTGAGGCTCGACCCAATCGGCACCGTATTTCTGAACACGATTTCGAGCGGGATGAGGTAGTTTTCACCCGCCGCGTCGTGGTAGGCGTCGTAGTCGTAGGTGCGCCCGTCGTTCGGGAGGTCTGGAACCTGCGTGAGGTCGATGGCCATTTCGCGCGGTGGCTCGGTGGCGTCTGCGAGCGCAATCGTTTCGCCGTCTTCGACGACGCCGCGGTAGTGGGTCGGTATTCCGTTGGCTTCGAGCAACTCGAAGTTGAACGCGCCCATCGCACAGAGGCTCGCGCCTTTCTCGGGAATCTGGTCTGGCATCTTCCCCCAGTCGAACACCGAATAGTCGTCGGTGAAGTAGAACGCGCCTCGGCCGAGTGAGTCGGGCGTGGCCGCCTCCGCGATACGGAACTCCTTGACGCTCGTCATACTCCTACCCGTGTGGGCGTCCGTAATGAAACTTTCACTCTCGTGTCCAACTCCTCTCGAATGGGTGGTGAAATATGCACAATCGCGCATATTCACTGCGCCCTACCGCAACCCCCTGCATTATGCTCTCGGAGAAAGACCTGTGAATATGACCGACGCCTTCCCCACGAGAACGAACGTTCCGCGCGGGCTCTTTGACTTTGAGCAGCTGCCTGAGACGGACCAGTCGTTCGAAAACGCCCTCGCCAAAGCCCGCGCTGGTGAGCGATTGGGCGTCGCCGACGGCGTCGAACTGCTGACCACGGGCACGGAAACAGACACCATCGACCTCCAACGGATGGAACTCGTCTTAGAAGCCGCAGACCACAGGCGGGCAGACGTGTGTGGCGAGGACGTGACCTTCGTCGCCAACCTCAACAACAACGTCACGACAGCGTGCAACGTCGGCTGTCTGTTCTGCAACTTCAAAGACCCGGCCGGGCAGTTCGAAGCCGACTACCAAGGCGAGATGGGCGGGTTCACGAAAACGCCCGCTGAATCGCGGGAAATCGTCCGTGACGCCCTCGAAATGGGCATCTACGAGGTGTGTTCGGTGTCGGGGCTGCACCCCGGCTTCGCGCTCAACGACGAACACCACGAGATTCTCGCAAGCGCCGAGGAGCCAGTCAACTACAAACCGCCGGAAGCCTACAACGTCTCTCCGGGCACCTACGTCGAACAGATGGCAGCGATGAGCGCAGACGGCGCACACCTCCACTCGATGACGCCGGAAGAGGCGTATCACGCCAGCCGCGGAACCGACTGGACCTACGAGAAAATCTACCGCGAGCTAAAAGACGCGGGCCTCGCAAGCGTCCCCGGAACGGCCGCAGAAATCCTCGTAGACGAAGTGCGTGAGGCAATCTGCCCCGGAAAAATCGACACGCAAGGCTGGCTCGACGCGATGGAAGCCGCCGCGAACGTCGGCCTCGACACCACGGCGACCATCATGTACGGCCACGTCGAAAACGAGATGCACCGGATTCTCCACCTCGAAAAAATCCGCGCCCTCCAAGAGAGAACCGGGAACATCACGGAGTTCGTCCCGCTCTCCTTTATCCATCAGAACACGCCGCTCAAAGAGAAGGGGATGGTCGATTCGGGCGCGAGTCGCGCAGAAGACCTGCTCATGATTGCCGTCTCTCGGCTCTACCTCGACAACATCGACAACATCCAGTCGTCGTGGGTCAAGTACGGCGACGAACACGGCCTCGCCATGTTGAACGCCGGGGCGAACGACTTCATGGGGACGATTCTCTCAGAAGAGATCACCAAGCGCGCGGGTGGTCAGTATGGCGAAGTCCGTACCTTCGACGAGTACGTGGACATGATTACGAGCATCGGGCGCGTCCCGGTCGAACGCTCGACCGATTACCGCCAAAAACGCCGCATCGACCCCGACGTGCGCCCCGCCGGACCGATGTTAGGGCCCAAGGCGGACGGCACGCCGATGTTCACAAAGAAGACGCCGACGGCTGATTGAGCACCCGCCGGTAGCGCTCACCCGCCGCGCTCTCCTCTCGAATCGCCTCCGTAATCTGTGCCGAGAGCCAATGATTCTCAGCCTCGTTTTCGGCAGGGAGGAAGCGCTCGTAAACGGGCAATCGCTCTCTGAGGGGCACACCCGCCTCTCCCGCAATGTCCTCCAGTTCGCGGAGTGCGGGCCACTTGTAATCCGGATTGATGTAGTCGTCCGTGACCGGCGAGACGCCGCCTAAATCGTCGATGCCACAGTCCAGCAACTCGCGGACGGGCGCGAGGTTCGGGGGGACTTGCACCGAAATCTCCTCGGGCAGGCAGACGCGGGCCATGGCTACCACACGGCGCATCGTATCGAGCGAGGGGCCATCCTGCCGCCAGCGTTCGTTCGGACTCACGTTCTGGACGATGACCTCTTGGATGTGCCCGTAGCGCTCGTGCATCGTGCGGATGGCGAGCAGGCTCTCGGCGCGGTCGCGCCACGTCTCACCGATGCCGACCAGAATGCCCGTCGTGAACGGGACGCCGAGTTCCCCGGCGGTTCGCAGGGTGGCGAGGCGCTGTCCTGGCGATTTCGCCCGCGGCCCGCCGTGGGCTTGCACTTCGGCGGTGGTTTCGAGCATGACACCCATGCTCGCGTTCACGTCGGCGACGAGTTCCATCTGTGCGGGCGTCTGGTCGCCCGGATTCGAGTGCGGAAGCAGGCCCTCGTCGAGGGCGATTTCGCAGGCGTCGCGTAGATAGCTGTGAATCGAGTCGTGGCCCCATTCGCCTAACTGGTCGTGAATCTCGGTGTAGCGGTCGTCCGGGTCGTCACCGAACGTAAACAGGGCTTCTGTACACCCGGCGTCCGCGCCGAGGCGACACTGCTCGCGTATCTGGTCGGGCGTCATGAGCGTCGCCTGTCCCGGCACGTCGTAGTAGGTGCAGTAGGTGCAGGTGTACCGGCAGGCGGTCGTGAGCGGGAGGAAGACGTTTTTCGCAAAGCTCAGCTCCGGGGCCGCATCGACGTCAGCCGGCGTCACGGCGAGCAGTCGCTCCACCGCACGGTCGTCGAACGCGATGTCGATGTCGTACTCGCTCGCCCCGGGAATCATCTGTCTTCGACTCTCGCGTCTGGCACAAAAAGGCTGTCACTCCCGGCAGACCGAAACGCGGCCTGAACCCGTGTCAATGCGCACACCCGCCTTGACGAGCCAGTCGTGGGCACGCCCAGAGCCGTGGAGCAACACCTCTGCGAGGTCTGCTACCTCGTCTATGTCCGCCGCGAGGCGAAAGGAGTCGAGGACGGTCAGGTCGGCTTCAATCTCTTGAATAATTTGGCGGTGGTCACGAAACGACGCGCCGTGGTAGTCGACGAAAAAGTCGGGATGGCGCGAGACGAGCGCGTTCGTCCCACCGCCGAGTCCGGGCGCGATGACCACGTCGCCCGGTGCGTCGAACAACCGCAAGAGGGCGTCGGGTGTCGCGAGCGCGAGGTCTGCCATCACCACGGCTGTGTTCGGTTCGAGGTGGGCGTTCACCGCCGCTGAGAGCGAGCGGTCATCTACGATGACGGGCACGTCACAGTCGAGCGGTTCGGGCGCGAGCACGGTTGGCTCACCACCGGCGTCTTCGATGGCAGCAAGCACGTCATCGCGCATCGCGCGCGAGAAGGCGCGGCGCTCGGTGGCTGAAAGAAGTGGAGAAAGGCGCGTTTTGGGTTCTGCTTCCGCGTAGGGCACGAGGACGCGCATTTCCTCTAGGTGTGCCCCCGGCGTACAAGCGATTATCGGAGTTTGTCGTAGGTGTCCTGCTGGGAGCGCCAGTAGAAGACGCCACCCACCACGGCGAGCAGGGCAACCGCGCCGATGCCACCGTAGAGGAGCAGTTCGTTGCGCTCATTCGACTGCTTCGTTGACGAAGCGGACTCCTCTGCGTCCGCGGCGATGTCCGCCGCGTTTTCGAAGTTGCCGTTGTTGTACGAGGATATGGCACGCGTGACTTGTTTCTCTGCGTCTTCGTCACCGCCTGCCTGCTCAATGGCGCTCTCTGCGTTCGCGATTGCCTGTCGAGCCTCCGTGCTGTCTTTCGTGTAGTGGTGGACGTCCCAGCTCTCCAGTTCCTCCGTGTTGTCGCCTTGCTGGCGTGAGAGGCTTGCGAGTTGGAACGTCTCTTTCGGGCTGTAGGTGAAGTTCTCGACGGCTGGAACCGTGCCCGTCACCGTGACTTCGACGCGCGTAACGTCGTCGTCTGCGGCGACGTCAGCCGTGAACGCAGATCCGCCGAAGGACTTCTTTTCGAGTTGGCTGTCGTCTAAGCCGAACTTTTTGACTGTCCACGAGACGTTTTCTAGCTCCGTCTCGCCCGCGAGCGTCCACTCGTTGCTCGAATCTTTGTAGAGTTCCGTGAGCGTGAACGTGGCGGTGACTTCGGAGCCGACTTCGGCTTCCTGTGGCACGCCGTTTTCTGCGACGGACACGGCGGCCGCTGGAGCCGCCACGAGCGAAACTGCGAGCGATACGACGAGGAGGAGTTTAAAAGAGTGGCTCAAGTTCATCAGAGTCATCTTCGACGAGGGATTGGAGGTTTGCTTCAGACTGTCGGCGGATATCTTCGATATTGTCCTGTGCTTCGATGGCAATCTGCTGGAGCTCTTTGATGCGTGGGACGTTCGTCACGCCAGAGAGGAGAATCACGCCTGCGACGTAGCGCGACTCAGAGACAGGGTAGTCGCCACCACGGACTTCCATGCTGCCGGTCTGCTCTTCGAGCCATTTCCGCCCGCGCTCTATCCCTTTCCGGTTCAGGTGTTGCGGTGGGCCGCTCATGACGAGCAGTGCGCGTTCGGTGCCCTCGATTTCACACGGAAGCGTGAGCCGGCCGAGGGCAGCCTTGCGGACAAGGCTCGTGATGCGGTTGGTGGTGTGGGCGGTGTCTACCTGTTCGTTGTTGCCGCCTTTGAACCGCGAGAGCAAGCCACCGGATGATTTCTTTTCGACTTCTTCTGCCGCATAGCCCACGGTGGAGACGCCACCGCCAGCGAGCGTGTTGATGATTTCACTGGAGTCAACGACGCTCTCTGCAACTTCGCCGCCGGCTTCGACTTCGCCCGCGCCAAAGAGAATTCCAAAGCGGCGGACGATTTCGTCGTTAATCTCGCTGTACCCGCTCTCGACGGACTCGCCGGTCTTGCGCCACGAGTCGTTGTCGAATACGAGGAGGTTGTCCACCTCGCGGACGAACGTCTGGAACGAGCGAGCGGCGTTCAGCGTGTAGATGCCACCCTCGTCTGCGCCCGGCAGGATGCCGAGGCCGTAGACGGGTTCGGTGTAGATGCGCTTTAGGTGCTTTGCGAGCACTGGTGCGCCACCACTGCCGGTACCGCCACCCATACCCGCGATGATGAGGAAGGCGTCTACCTCGTGGACGGGGATGTTGTCGATGGCACCTTGGATTTCGTCGATGTCCTCTTCTGCGACTTCTGCGCCGAGTTCGTTGTCGGCCCCGACGCCGTGGCCTTTGACGCGGGCTTGGCCGATGAGGACGCGCTGTTCTTGTGGAATGTTCTTGAGTCCGAGCAGGTCGGCTTTCGCCGTGTTCACAGCGACAGCGGCGCGGACGATGCCGCTCCCCGTTCGCTGGTCGTATTCCAGGAATTTGTCTACAATCTTACCTCCTGCCTGTCCGAACCCTATCATCGCGAGTTTCATAATTTGCCCATTCGTTGCAGAGAATACAGTGGCAACAATAATATAAAGTTTGTGATGCGGAAAGTACTTGTAAAAAGAATTTCATACCCAAAATGGGCCTCTGTCTGTCGATTTAGGAGTGAATTAATGCAGTCAGAATAATCCTACACTCTACTGGACACCTCTCGATTTATTGGTTTTCACTCAGATACGTTTCGAGCGTTGTTAATTCACGCTCGCTCACACCAAATGCGCTAATATCATTTTGCGAGGTTGTGTTATCGAATCGCAGGGAGCGGGCCTGATCCGGCCCAAATGGGACGAATGGGAGCGGACCTGCCATCGTCATCCCGAGCGTCGCAAGCGCCATCGGCACCGGGACAACGGCCACCGATTTGCCCTTCGCCCGGTAGATGAGTCGGGTAACATCTCCGAGCGTTAACACTTCTGGGCCGCCAATCTCGTAGATTTGTCCGACGTGCGCGTCATCCTCGACGGCGTCCGCGAGCATCGGCGTGAAATCGTCGATCCAGATGGGCTGGAATTTCGCTGAGTTGGCTCCCGGGAGGGCCGTGACGACCGGCGTCGTGAGCGATTTCGTAAACGAGATGAACTCACCGCCGTCACCGAAGATGACCGACGGCCGGAAGATGACCCAATCGAGCCCGGAGTCTTTGACGACCTGTTCTGCGCTGCCTTTCGCGCGGATGTACGCTGTCGGCCCGTTCGGGTCTGCGCCGAGCGCGCTCTGTTGGACGAGTTTTGGCACACCGTGGGCCTTCGCGGCCTTCACCACGTTCTCGGTGCCACCGAGATGGACTCGCTCGTGACTGGTCCCGCCTTTCGGCTTGAACAGCGGCGAGAGTGCGACGAGGTTGACAACCACGTCTTGGCCCTCGAACGCGCCTTCGATGGAAGCGTAGTCGGTGACGTCACCGACCGCCGTGGTGACGCCGTCGGGGAGGCCAGTATCGTCCGGCGATCGGGCGAGGGCGGTGACGTCGTGGCCGCGGGCAGCGAGTTCGGCACACAGGTGCGTTCCGACGAAGCCAGTCCCACCAGTGACGAGAACGTTCATACTCGTTGATAGGCGCGAGACAGTGAAAAGGGTGGTCCCTAACTGAGCGTGCTCCTCGGGACGCCATTCGAGAACCCTTTTCTCGCGGGCGGGCAATTGCCGCATATGCTCATCACGCTCGAAGGATTAGACGGCAGCGGGAAAACCACCGTCTGGGAGGCGCTTCACGACGCCGTCCCGGAGGCCGTCTTCACGCGCGAACCCACTGACTCGTGGTACGGCGACGCCGTCTACAAATCGATTCACGACGACGACGCAGACCCCGTCGCAGAACTCTTTCTCTACACCGCAGACCACGCAGACCACCTCTCGCGGGTGATTCGCCCCGCGCTCGAAAACGGCGACATCGTCATCTCTGATCGCTACTGCGACTCTCGCTATGCCTATCAGGGGGCGACGCTCGACGGCATCATCAAGCGTCCCGTCGAGTACATCCGCGGGGTACACCTGCCCTTTACCCGCGAGCCGGATGCGACCATCTACCTCGACGTTGACCCCGAAACGGGCGCGGAGCGAAGCGGGGCGACCAACAAGTTCGAGCAGGCGGCGTATCTCTCCAAAGTCCAGCAAAACTACGAGCGACTCATCGACGTGTCGCCGGGACGATTCTACCGCGTTGATGCCTCAAAACCGCCAGAAGACGTGCTCGACGAAGTCGAATCGATTGTCGACGACCTTCTCGCCTAACGCGCGGTATCGGGCAGTTCGACCTCGTCGGGTGCGGGCATCCAGAAGAAATCAAAGGCTACGCCGAGTGCGAACGGGAGAGCCACGGCCACGGCCATCACGGCACCGACGCTTCCGAGGTTGGGGCCAAGGCGAGCCACGCCACTCAAGACGAGCGTGATGACGACCAGCACGATGGGTATAAGGATGAGCGAATAGAGCACCGTCCCCCACGTCGTTGAGAGGCGCACGCGGAAAAACCGCGTCATGAGCGCGGCGACGAGTGCGTTGACGCCAATGATGACGAGCAGTCCAATGAGCCCCACAGTCGAGACCATAGCCGGGCTAGGCACTCAGGAGGCTTTGGCGTATCGGAACAGGGTCGCAAAACAGGTCGGCAGCTATTCGAGTGAGATGTACGTCTTCGTATCCGAGACGCCCTCCATCGCGCGCAGTCCGGACGAAACGGTGTGCATGACTTCGTACACCTCGGTGGCGTCCACCTCTGCGATGATGTCGTAATTCCCCGCGACGATGTGGGCCTCCGAGACGTGTTCCATGTCGAGGATATCTTCGAGCAGTTTCTCAGACTTCCCCGCGGCCGTTTTCATCATGATGAACGCGTGGACCATAACCGACGTGTGATACCACGGGTCAGGGTAAAAAGGTTTGTTCGAGCACAGACTGTGTTGTGAGTAACATTATTCACCCACCTCGGCGTATGGGTGCGTATGCGCTTCGTTATCATTGGTGCTGGTCGTGTTGGTCTCCGGACGGCGCGTGTGTTGCGAGAGGAAGGACACGAAGTCTCGCTCATCGAAGAAAACGAAACGGCCGTGGAGCGCGCCCGCGGGATGGGCTTTGAGGTCATTCAGGGAGACGGTTCGGTCGAGGAAAACCTCGAGGCCGCGGGTATCGAAGACGCCGACGCCCTCGGCGCGCTGTCTGGCGATTTAAACGTCAACTTCATCGCCTGCATGATTGGGAAACACCACGGCTGTCGAACCATCATGCGTATCGACGAGGACTACCGCGAAGACATCTACCGCAAGTACGCAGACGAGGTGGATGAAATCGTTTACCCCGAACGCCTCGGTGCAATCGGGGCGAAAAACGCTCTCGTCGGCGGGAACATCCGCGCCATCGCGGACATCGCCCAGAACTTGCAGGTGGTCGAGCTGACGATTACGGACGCCTCGCCGATGCTCGGCTACTCGATTAGCGAGCTTGAACTGCCGTCTCACGCCCGCCTCATCGCCTTCGGCAAAGAAGAAGGCCGCCTGCGACTGCCACTGCCCGACGACTCACTCGAACTGCACGACCGCCTCGTCGTTCTCACCGACTTCGATGTGTTAGAGGACGTGCGACGCATCATCGTGGGCGACGCCGCCCCGGCAACCCCTGGAGGAAACTAAAATGGTACGAGCATACGTGATGGTCAAAGCGACCACTGGCGAAGCAGACCGACTCAAGCAATCAATCGAAGCCATAGAGGGCGTCACAAGCGCCTCAATCGTCGCGGGTGACGTAGACCTCATCGCCAAAGTCGATGTCGAGACACCGGCACAGGTAAAAGACGTTGCCGCGACCCAAATTCAAGCCATTCGTGGCGTCGAAGACACCCAGACGTACATCGCGATGGACTAAGCTGTTTTAGCGCGGTGACCCGCCGCTCGACTGGTGGGCCCGCGACACCATCTCTGCAACCGGTGAGCGGTAGGTGTAGCCCGGAATGATGCCTTCCATGTACGTTCCTTCGACGTAGTCGATGAGCGCGTGGGCGAGTTCGGGGGCCGTGCCGGCGTTGCCGAACTCGAAGACAAAGGTCACGACGGCGTCCCCGTTGCGGGGGCGTACATCGAACTCGGAAAGCTCGATGTCTTGGACGACGGCACCGGGCGCGTCTTCGAGGCGCAATTCGAAAGTTTCGAACCAGCCCGCTTCGACGACTTCGTGCACGTCATCCTCAGTCACCGCAGACAGCATCGGCGCGCGGACGGTGACGCGATAGGCGAGCGCCCAGTCGTCGGTCTCTTCGACGGTAACGTGGGCCGGAAATTCGCTCGCCGTCGAGACGAACTGTCCGTCTTCCGCCGTGAAATCGTCGTGGGCGTCGAACGCGCGCACGGCGCGCTCTGAAACGTCGTCAGTCATGGACCACTTTAGGAAACAGAGCGAGAAAAGGGCGTTGTGTCAGTTAGCTGCTCGCGTCGGTTTCGACTTTCACCCAGTAGATGTCGAGTTCTTCGAGTTCGTAGGTGGTCGGATCGATTTCGGTGTCGCGCTCTGCGAAGGTGATGTCCGCGCCCTCAGTCGTGTCGTAGGTCGTCCCTTCGACGGTGAGCATGTGGTCGCTGCCGCTATTCTCATAAGAGATGTCCGGGATGTAGTTGAGCGCCTCCGCGAGCGTGATGTAGGACTTCTCGTTGTGCCACTCGTACTGCTTGCCATCTTCGTGGAAGTGGAACTCAAGCGGGCCGCCAAAGAACTTCTCCCGTGAGAAGTCAACTCGTTCGCCATCGATTTCGAGATACAGTGTCCCGTGTTGGTGTATCTCCTCTTCACCCTCGGCGGGCGTCTCGTGCTCATCGGGGTTGTCGCTGTCATTTTCGTGTTCGTCTTCGGTCGTCGCCTCAGTGGTCGTTTCTGCGTCCGTCGTCTCTTGGCTCGTGGTGGTCGCCGCGCTCGTTGTTTCTGTGGCCTCTTCGGTGGTGGTCGTTTCGTCACCTTCTGATTCGCCACCTTGCGACGAACAGCCAGCGAGTCCGACTGCCAGTGCGCTGCCTGCAAGCTGTACGAATCGACGGCGACTCTTGTGTGTCATTGCCCTCCCTTGTGGGTGTGGCCACTTCCTTATCCGGTGGCTAAACGCCGTGGGGTGTGTTTGCCGATACCATCCGATAAACCGTGTTCCCACTCGACTGTCCCTATGAAACTCGATAAAAAAGCCGAGATTACAGCTCTTCGACGCGCTCTGCGTACCAGCCGTTTGGTCGAATCTGAATCTCTCCGTCGCTGTAAATCGCCACTTCGTGGCCTTCGATGGTGAGATAGAGCGGCCCGGCCTTGTAGTGGTCGCGGTCAGGACGCAACTTGAACAGCCGATTGAGCGCGTCTGGGTCGACGTACTCTGCGAAGCGAGGGATGACTTCGTGGAGCTCTTTGCCGGTGACCTCGGACATCGCCTTCGTAATCGTAAACGTGAGTCCGTCTTCCTCCATATCGTGGTAAGCGTAGTAGATACCGTCCTCTAGACCGAGGGAAACAGATTCTGGGGTAGCATCGAGCGGTTTTGACATCCTCTCACCGAAACTAATCATGACATATTCCTCCACCCTCAAAAATGTATTCAATTCGAACACATGTGCTATTGAATATTGACAACACCGAATCAACCCTGAAACGAGACTCTCAATATTCTAAATAGGTTGTGTTTACTTGGCTACGCTCCCTTTCCCAAACCAAGACTGGAAATCCGCATTTCGCCCTTCTATTGCCTTCTCCCGCACCCTCATCTCGTAGAATCTGTTCAGCTAACTATGTCTAGTTAATTAAATCACACAACGCCACCACCTTATTTTCATTACATTCACGTCCATCGACTATTTTATTCTTATGACATATATTGGAAATCAACTCGTCTCTAAAACATCAAATTTTCACTATTTTCGCCGTTTTCTACAGGTCGGCTTCGCGTCGAAACTCGCTTCACTTCGCTCTCGCACCCTCTCTTGGACGTGTCCGACTTCCGATTTCCCGCCCGATTTGTGTCGGATGGCCGTAAGGTACTTCTACCGTGAGTGGGCCATCCATGCCGAGAAACTGCGAGGGAGGGGACTGAGCAAACGCAACGCGTTTGCGAAGGTCGATGCGGCTCTGCCGCATCGTAATTTGAAGCCACTCGCTCGCTCCGTTCGCTCGCTCGTTCAAATCCTCCAATCTGATTTTCGTCGCTCACCGGTTGGTTCGCGACAGAAAATGCGAGGGAGGGGATTTGAACTTCGGTCGTAAATCAAAGATTTACTCCCTATTCAAACCCCTACGGTACGATTGCTGCTGCTCACGACGATGTTCGCAGCAAGAAATGCGAGGGAGGGGATTTGAACCCCCGAACTCCTTCGAGAGCGGATCTTAAGTCCGCCGCCTTTGGCCTAGCTCAGCCACCCTCGCGCGTCTACACCCTATCTGTTGGCCAGGGTGAAAAGTGGGTTTCGGTCTGCGTCTACCAATCGACGGACAACGTTCCGTCTCCGTTGGGGTCGGGTGCGATCTCTTTGTTCGTCCGGCGGTCAACGATGTGGATGACGCCGCGGTCTTTCTTTGCGGGACACACCTCTGCCGCCTTGAGGTTGTGGTCTAACTCCTCTTCTGCGATGAAGTAGGAGACGGGCTTTGCGAGTGCGGTGACGATGTCCATGTCCCAGTTCGCAGAAACCTCGGCACACTTGCCCGCGCCGATGCACTTGTTGGCCTCGAAGATGATTTTATACGGCTTCTCTGCAATCGGCGGCGCATCGGCCTCCCCGATTGTACTCGGGTCTATCGGTCCGTCGTCGCTCATTGTAGGCAGAAAGTGGTCGGTGAATTTGCGTCTATCGGTAGACCTGCACCTGCTCTAAGACAACGTCCTCTTTTGGCTTGTCGCGCGGGCCGGTTTCGACGTTGCCGATTTCGCGGACGACGTCCATGCCGTCGGTGACCTTGCCGAACACGGCGTGGCGGTTGTCGAGGTGCGGTTGTGGGGCGAGCGTGATGAAGAACTGTGAGCCGTTCGTATTCGGGCCGCGGTTCGCCATCGAGAGCACGCCTTCTGCGTCGTGTTTGAGCTCGTCGTCGAACTCATCGTCGAACGTATAGCCGGGGCCGCCCGTGCCGTCGCCCTTTGGGTCACCGGTCTGAATCATGAAGTTGTCAATGATTCGGTGGAACAGGATGTCGTTGTAGAGTGGCTCGTCCATCTCTTCGCCCGTCTCGGGGTGGGTCCACGTTTTCGAGCCGGTGGCGAGGCCGATGAAGTTGTCAACCGTGTTCGGGACGCGGTCTTTGAACAGTTCGACTTCGATGGTGCCGTGGTTCGTCTGAATCTTGGCTGTTGGGTTGTCGCTCATGCACCCATCCTAGCAAGCGCGCGGGAAAACGGTGCCGGTGTTAGAACGCCTTGAGTTCTTCTAAGACGGCGAGCGCGCTGCCGTCGTCGAGCACTTCGCGAGCCAGATCGAGGCCGTCGTCAAGCGTTTCGACGTCGCCGCGCGCGAAGATGCGGAACGCGCCGTTCAGCGCAATCGCATCCGCGAACTGGTCGTCGCGTTCGCCCGCAAGCACCTCGCGGGTGATGGTCGCAGAGTCCGCATCGACGTTCTCGACTTCCAAGTCCTCGCTCACGAAGTCCATCCCGTAGTTCGCCGTCTCGATTTCGAAATCGGAGAAGTCGCCTTCGTCCCAGACGGCGACTTTCGTCGAACCGGGCCGGATGTCGTCGTAGCCTTCCATCCCTTGGAACATGACGACTCGCGAGAGGGATTGCGTCTCACACTCTTGGAAGGTGTCGATGATGCGCTTTGCGAACGCGAGATGGTAGAAACTCCCGAGGTGGACGTCTGCATTCGCGGGGTTTGCGAGCGTCTCGATAGTGTTCACGAACGTGCGCACGCCCATCATGTCGCGGCGCTCCCAGAGGCTCTGAATACCGGGGTTGAAGTTCGGCTGGTAGTAGAACCCGAAACCGGTGTCGTCCACCATGTCGGCGCTTTCCTGTGGCGAGAGGTCCGTTCGCACGCCCAACTCATCGAGAACGTGCTTGTAGGGCGTCGCCTTCTGCGTTGGGACACGGTCGCCGCTGTGGACGACGACGGGCGTTCCTGCCGCGGCGGCAACGAGTCCCGCGCCCACGCCGAGCAGCGCAGTCGAGTGCTTGCCGTCGTAGTTCGCTCCACAATCGACGGGGTCACACGTCGGTTCTGCGACCTCGACCGACTCTTCGACCATCACGTCGGTGAACGCGGCGAGTTCCGCTGGCGTATTGCGCTTCCAGCGGTTTGCGAGCCAGAACGCACCGAGCGTCGTGTGGTCTGGTTCATGGGCGAGAATCCGCGCGAAGGCCTCGCGCGCCTGCTCGCGGGTCATGTCGTCTGCGGACTTGTGCCCCGAGCCGACGACCTCCGTCATGAGGCGCTTGAGTGGCCAGTCGCCGAACTCCTGGGTCGTGTTCGTCATAGTCGCGGGTTGGGAATCCGCGAGCAAAAGCGTCCCGCTTGCGGTGGGGAAACGCCCTTTGTTCTACCCCACGAAGTTCTCGCATGGTTGGCCTCCACCCGCTGGTTGCCGACACGTCGGACTTTGAGGCAGCGATTGCGCTCTACTGTCACATTTTCTCGAACGATGAAACTGCGGTGCGCGACCGTTTCGAGCGGCATACGACCTATCCGGGCTACCGCGGATTTCTCGCTGTCGACGGAGACGAGGTCATCGGCTACGTCTATGGCTACACCTCAAAGCCGGGCCAGTACTACCACGAGGCGCTTCGGGCAGCGATGCCGAAAGACGTGTCTGAGACGTGGCTCACCGACTGTTTCGAATTCGTCGAACTCGGTGTTTCGCGACCGGCCAGACGACAGGGGATTGGCCGACTCCTCCACGACACGCTGCTTCGTGACCTCCCGCACGAGACGAGCGTCCTCACGACGCACGTCGGCAACGTCGCCGCCCGGCGGATGTATGAGAACCTCGGCTGGGAGGTCATCCACCGCCCGTTCGTCTTAGACGGCGGCAACGAGATGGTCGTGATGGGTAAACGACTTCGAGATTAATTGTGCGGCAGTATTTCGGGTAGGCCAGCCTGTTCTACACTCCACTCCCAGAGCCGTCGCTGGGTCTCCCTGTCGTAGGTGCTAGGCGCACTCTCTACTGCCTTCTTACGGTCGAAATACTTCCCTGTCACCGCGTCCACCTCGGGTGAGACAGCGAGATAGATGCTCGGTTGCGCTCCGCCGCGCTCCGAGGTGGTCACACCCGGAATCAATCGCAGCGCGTTGAATCCAAGTCGCGCGAACAACGAGGAGTTGCGCGTCAGTCCCGTCTGGGGAATGACGCCCGGATGCACCGCGTTCGCGGTGACGCCCGTCCCAGAAAGCCGCCGGGCGAGTTCGTAGGTGAACAGCACGTTCGCCAATTTTGATTGCCGGTAGGCCTTCATCCCCGAGTACGACCGCGAAAGTGAGAGGTCGGAAAAATCGAGGGTGGCATTGCGGTGAACGTCAGAGGAGACGACGACGATGCGCCCTTCACGTTCAACGAGTAAATCCACGAGTTCGTAGGTGAGCACCATCGGTGCGAGGTGGTTGACGGCGAGGGTTTTCTCGACACCAGCCTCCGTGAGCGTTCGTTTCCCCTCGAACGTCCCGGCGTTGTGAACGAGCACGTCGAGTCGGTCTGCGTGGTCTCGGAACTCGTTGGCGAGGCGTCGAACTTCGGTAACGGAGGAGAAATCCGCCCGCAGAAATCGGGCACTGCCGTCGGCTTCGCGTTCTATCGTCGCAACGACTTTTTCGCCGCGCGCTCGATTCCGGCCGGTGATGACCACGGACGACCCCACCTCTGCGAGGCCACGAGCCGTCTTTCGACCGATGCCGCTCGTGCCGCCAGTGACCATGATTGTCTGGCTAGAGCGGTCGGGACGGTTCATACCAGACACTTGGGCTTCACCCAGTTAACGTCATTCCAGACCGACAAAGGGTAATTTCCTGAGTCCTAACTTCGGCCAATGAGTAGGCCGGTTGACTGGCGCGCCAGCATCGACGACGTGGACGCCCGCCTTGTAGACGAGTTCCAGAGTGGCTTCCCCGTCTGCGAACGCCCCTTTCGCGTGGTCGGCGAGGAACTCGGAATCTCCGAGGAAGACGCTCTCTCTCGGGTGAAAGCCCTCGGCGAAGCAGGCGTGTTCCGGCGCTTCGGCGCAGTGCTCAACCCACCTGTCATCGGGAGTTCGACGCTCGCGGCGGTCAAAGCGCCAGACGACCGCTTCGAGGAGGTGGCCGAGATTATCAATGGCTACCAGCAGGTGAACCACAACTATCGGCGCGCCCACGAGTGGAACATGTGGTTCGTCGTGACCGCCGGTTCCTTGGAGACCCGCGACCGCATCCTCGCGGAAATCGAAGAACGAACCGGCTGTGACGTGCTGAACCTCCCGATGCTCACAGACTTCTACATCAACCTCGAGTTCCCGGTGGTGAACCAAGACCGCTTTGCGCGTGAAAGTGGAATCGCCACGGACATCGAAGCCACGAATATCTCAGAACAGGCGACGGGCAAACTCTCTCATCTCGATGCGCGCCTCCTCCTCGAAATCCAAGACGGCTTCCCGCTCACGGCAACGCCCTATGCCGACATCGCCGCGGCAATCGACGCCAGCACCGAGGAAGTCATCGACGCCATCTCGCGGCTCCAAGCCGACGGCGCAATCAAGCGCATCGGCTGTGTCGTAAACCACATCGTGACCGGGTTCGACGCAAACTGCATGGTCGTCTGGGACGTGCCCGACGACGAGTTAGACGCCCGCGGCCTCGAAGCCGGTGGCCTGCCCTACGTCACGCTGTGCTATCACCGCCCGCGCCGCCCGGAACAGGGGTGGCCGTACAACCTGTTCACCATGATTCACGGGCGCGACCCCGACGCCGTAGACGAGAAAATCGATGAGTTGGCGCGCGACGTGCTCCCGTTCGACCACGAACGGCTCTATTCGACGGAGACGCTGAAACAGACGGGCGCGCAGTACGAGGAACTAGTCGAAGGCGAGTAAATAACACATCAAGCAGTCGTCCCGCCACGACCCGTGGGAGTGGCGGCCTTTTTCGCCCACTTTTTTCGAGGAGTGGTTCGCAACGCGTACCCGACGAGGAAAAAAGCGGGAAGCAGACTGGCGCGCGGTATGAAGAGTTGGTTGAAAGCGAGTAACGCGTTGTGTGAGGGCACGGCTACGACTCCGTGCGAATCGCAGAAATCGTCGGGGTGGAATCGAAGTGTTGTTCTTATCGCTTTGCGGTTGTGAGCAGGATTGGGCCAATCAACAGCAACACGAGGCCGAGCAGCGCGAAGTGGAACGGGCCGTCGATAGCCGGGATAATCATGAACAGAACCCCGAACATGGTCGTCTGGAGCGCGAGCACCTTCTGCGATTTGAGCGGAAGGACGCCCAGCGTCGCGATAATGAACAGGAAGAGAATTGCCTGCCCCAGATTGTACTGGAGCAAGAAAGTGTCAACCACCTGCATCGGTAACGCGTACATTCTTGGTCGATACTCCCGCTGTTTAGGCCTTTAAACTTCCGTTAGCTGGTTGGCCCCGAAAAGTCGAGTGGCCGAATCCAGATGTACCAGATGACGAGTACCATCGTCGCATAGCCAATCGCCCAGACGGTGCGCCCGAGACCCGGATACCCAGCTGTCGTGAGGAAGTAGTCTGCGAGGCCTGAACCCAGGATGCCGACGATGAGAACGGCTCCGAGCTTGACCTTTTCAGAGGCCATCGCGCACCTCCAGTGGCTGCTTCATGGGTGTCCAAGGCACTCGATACGCCTGAATCACACGGTTTCGTCTCGCTTTTTATGTGAGCCATCCAACGTCTCCTATGGACTACCGCCCGATACCCGAAGCAGACGAGCGAGCTTTCTTCGACATCGGCCAGTACGCCTTCAGCCCCGAAGACCACCCGACAGACGACTCTTTCGAGGAGCGAAAACCCTACGACCGCAAGAATCGCGGGCTCTACGATGGTGACGACCTTCTCGCAATCAGCGGGTGGCACGACTTTACGCTCTCCGTGCGCGGCGAGTGGGTTCGCGTCGGCGGTGTTTCGAGCGTTGCGACCCCGCCCGAACATCGTCGGAAGGGCTACGTCCAGCAAATGCTGGCCGACATGCTCACAGAGTTCCGCGAGGAGAGCATTGACTACTCTGCGCTTTGGCCGTTCGAGTACGAGTTCTACCGGAAGTACGGCTGGGGAACGTGCAGCAAGCGCACGAAGTGGGAGTTCGCCCCCGAAGCCCTCGCGGACGCGCTCCCGGAGGCGAGTGGAACCTTCCGCAAACTCTCGACCGACGACCTCCCTGCCCTCCGCGACCTCCACGAGCAGTTCGCCGCGGGCTGGAACCTCGCCATGCGCCGCTCAGATACGTGGTGGGAGCATCGCATCTTTGACCCCGCCTGGGCCGACACCTACGTCTACGGCTGGGAACGCGACGGTGACCTCCGCGCCGCCGTTGTCTACACCGTCGAGAAAGCAGGCGACTACGAGCGCACGCTCAAGGTGTGGGACGTTGCCTACCGCGACGACGCGGCATTCACACAGCTCCTGCGCTTTTTCTACCACCATCTCTCGCAGATGAAGCAGATAGAACTCCACACCGCGGCCGATACGTCGCTGTTCGACCGCGTCACAGACCCCCGCGCACTCGATTGCGAGGTGCTGACGGGGCCGATGTTCCGGCTCACGGCTGTCGAAACCGGACTCTCGGGTCTGCCCTACCCCGAGGATGCAACCGGCAGCATCGTTCTCGACGTGAGTGACCCGATTGCGCCGTGGAACGACGGGCGGTTCGCGTTCACCGTCGAAAACGGGCAGGCAGCGTGTACACAGACGGCGGCAGAGGCGGACGTTTCCGTGGACATCGCCACACTCTCACAGCTCACAGTGGGGTATCTCACGGCCGACCAAGCCCGTCGCTACGCCGGACTCACAACCGAGTCTGACGCCGCGCTCGCGGTGCTCTCGGATGCCTTCCCGCGCGCCCAGACCTACCTGCGCGAGCACTTCTAAGTGCCGCAGGACTCTTCGACGAACGAGAGAAGTAGGTCGGTGAGGGTGTCTGCGTGAGGTGAGTCGAAAATGCGCTGGGCGTGGGCGTCGCTGTCCAGAATCACGAGGCGTTTCGGGTCGGGGGCGTTCTCGTGGAGTTGTTTTGCGGTATCGACGAAGCGCTTGTCGTCGTCTTTTCCGACAATGAACAGCTTTCGCCCTTGGAGGTCGCCTGCGACCTCGCCGCCACCGGCGGTGGAGATGCCCATCACGCCAGCGACCGCGCCGTCTTCTGCCTGTGCGTTTGCGCGAACGACCGCCTCGCCACCGGAGCTGCCGCCAATGAGCACGACGTTCGAGACGCCGACGGCTTCTTTCAGGTAGGCCATCGCGGCGAGGACGGCTGCGGGCGGCTCGTCACCTTCGTCGATGGGGAGTGCCGCGTGCCCGGTCGCGGCGAGCAACTGCGCCTGTTCTCGCCAGCTTTCACGGTCGAAGTTAGTTTGTGGGACCATGACGACGCCGCAGTCGCCGTCGCCATAGAGAGTGCCCTGAATCTCGGCGTCGCCGTCTGTGGTGAACGTCACCGACTCGCCGTCGAACGACGCGGGGTCCGGTGTCATCGTCTCTGTGGCGTTGGTCTGACTTTCTGCTGCGCTGTCGGTGTCGCTCGTGGCCGTCTGCGTGGCCGTTTGTGCATTTACCGAGGCATCGGCGACCGATTCTGTGTCGGTCGTGGTGCCGTCGCCACCTCCTTGTGACGCACACCCCGCAAGTGCGGCGGTGAGCGCCGACCCGGACGCCAACAACAGGCGTCTGCGGGTCGGATAGGTCCCGGTCATAACCAAGTTCCGTCCCCGAGTTCCCTTATTATCTGGGGCCTAAACCGGACTCATTCGCCCGAATTCGTCTCTTCAGACGGGTGGCTGCCACCCGACGACAGTCGGCTGTGTGCGAACGGTACGCAGACGCCCTGAAACCCGGGCTTAGCTGACGGATAATAATGGGGGTAGCACTGTCACTACGGAATATGACAGAGAAAAAATCCAGACGTCGAATCCTCCAGCTGACCGGTAGCGCCGCGCTGCTCAGCCTTGCAGGCTGTGCGAGCCTCACGGACAATGCACTTGACAGCCAAGAAGAACAACAGACCACGACGGCCGCCGAAAGCCAGCAGACCACAGCGACGACGACGGCCGAAAACATCGACCAGTCGCCGGACGAGGGCAACGGCGACTCCACGCAGGCAGTCACACGCAAGAGCGAGGAAATCGTGAAACCAGCCGGTGCGATCATGGATGCGCCCGTAGAAGACACCGACTCCACGTACGCGGTCATGGGGTCGAGTGACGCCGACGCGAAAATCACGTTCTACGGGAACTGGAAGTGCCCGTACACCCAGGAGTTCGCCGTTGGCGGCTTCCTCGACGAAATCGTCCGCGAGTACGTCAAACCCGGCGACCTTCAAATCGAGTACCGCGCGCTCGCGTTCCTCGGTGGCGAGCCGTTCCTCGGTGAGGACGCCCCACTCTCCGCACAGGCCGGGCTTGCGGCGTGGGACACCGACCCCGAGAACTACTGGACGTACTTCGCGTACGTGTTCAAAAACCAGCCACAGGAACGCTTCGACTGGGGTACCAAAGAACAGATGAAAGTGTTCGCAGAAGAAGCGGGCATCGCAGACGTCGAGGCGTTCACCACGGCACTCGACCAAGAGACCTACCTCGGAGATGTGGAAGCCACGACCGAAGCCGCAGCCGAAGTCAACGTCTCTACGGTGCCTCGCCTCGTCTTCGAGGACGGGACGATGGTTCGTCCGACCGTGGACGCAGAAAAGACGCGCGCCCAAATCGAAGCCGCAATCGAAAACTAAGCGCCGCGACCGCCGGCAGTAATACTTATACTGTCTCGTAATTAACTTCGGAATGCGGTTTGAAATAAACCCGCCATCCAACGCCCGTCTGGGCGCGCTTGTACCAGACGCCTTTGCCCGGGGCGTCCGCGTACATCTCTCTCGCGTCTGTGGCGTTGACGCGGGTGGTGGTTCCGAACCATGTGTTCTGCCACCTACTGCATGCGAGGCGACGTATCTGCCCGGTGCGTCGCGTTCGCCACTGCGTGGCTGTTACTTCTGTCACGTGGGCCGGTCGGACGCTCCATCCGCGAACTTTGCCCGGGTTCGCGTGTGCACCCACATTCCGGCCACCCACCTCCCACGCATCCTATCGCCACGAGCGACAGCCCGGTTTTCCGACTGATTTAGCCAACTGATAATAAAAGGGCTAGCGTCGAAGGCACTCTACATGCGAGTTGCCGAGGCATACGAGTTGAGCCGTCGCGTGACCGACACGATTGGAAATGCGGTCATCACCGAACAAGAGTTTTTAGACACCGTCCTCACCGGACTGCTCGCCCGCGGGCACGTCCTCTTAGAAGACGTTCCCGGCACCGGAAAGACCCTCACCGCCCGGAGTCTCGGGACGGCGCTTGGACTCTCGTTTTCGCGCATCCAGTTTACCCCCGACTTGCTCCCGGCCGACGTGACTGGCACGCACGTCTTCAACGAGAAAAACCGGGACTTCGAGTTCAAGAAAGGCCCCATCTTCGCGAACGTCGTCCTCGCAGACGAAATCAATCGTGCCTCGCCGAAGACCCAGGCCGCGCTGCTCGAAGCGATGGAGGAAAAACAGGTGACAGTCGACGGCCAGACCCACAAACTCCCCGACCCCTTCTTCGTTATCGCCACGCAGAACCCCGCAGAGCGAAACGAGGGGACGTTCCCGCTCCCCGAGGCGCAGAAAGACCGATTCATCATCAAGACGAGCATGGGCTACCCAAACCGCGAGGGCGAACGCGAACTGCTCGCCCGCCGTGAATCGCGCGAAGACCGGAGCCCAACCGTCAACACCGTCTGCTCGCCACAGGAGGTGCTCGACCTTCAGCGCGTCTCAGAGCAGGTGCGCGTGCAAAAAGACGTCCAAGACTACATTGTCGACCTCACGCGCGCGACGCGAGAAGACGAACGCGTCACCGTCGGGGCGTCGCCGCGTGCGACCCAGCGCCTGTTCGAGGCCGCGCGCGCTCGCGCCGTCCTCGACGGCGAGGAGTACGTCACGCCAGAACACGTAAAGCGCGTCGCCCACCCCGTCCTCGACCACCGTATCGTGCTCACCGCTGACGCGCGGGTGAACGGCGTGGAAAAATACGACGTTATCGAGGCGGTGCTGTCGTCGGTGGACGTGCCGACGATTACCTATGCAACGCGATAAGCAACACCAGCACCGCGACGAGTAATCCGAGCAACGCAGACAACGGGACGCCGGGCGTCCCGAACCCATCGACTGCTTTTGTGGCGAGATACGCGATGACTCCCGCCCCGACGGTGCCCACGAGATGCGTCACTTCGACCTGTGCGGTCTGTGCGCCTCGGCCGAGTTGCTGGCCAAGGGTGATGCTGTGGTCGCCTGCGTCCCACGCGACGACGAGCGCGATGGTCGCGAGCAGGAACGTGCCGAGGTCGCCCATCTGGACGACGCCAGCCATGACGACGCCTGCGAGCAGGAAGAAACTCCCCGCTTTGACGAGCCAACGCGACCCCTTTCGCAACGGGATGACGCCAAGCCCGAGCACCCACGCGCCGAGCAGTGTCGGACCAACGACGACCATAAACCGCGGACTCGGGGCGGCGGCGAAGCCGCGCGCGACGCCGACGAGGCCGACGAGCACGCCGATGGCGACGACACCGTGACCGAGCCAGCGATAGCCGTGGGTTCGTGCCTCGTCGCCAAGCCCGGCGACGAACAGTCCCCCGACGATGAACACGAGCGCGGTCGGAATCGCGGGCAACTCGACGATGAAAAACGCCGGGAGCGCGCCTGCGAGCACCGCCGCGACGCTTGCGATGCGGGTTGGTTTCCGCACGGGTGCGCTCATAGCCGCCACCTCCCGATGTCCTCTAAGGCGGCTTCAAGCGGCCGGTCTGGGTTCCAGTCGATGACCGGAATCTCACCGGCGCGAAGCTGTCGAATCCGCTGGACGCGTTCTATGTGGGCGACTTCTCCGCCAAGGGTGTCTCCGCCCGTGACACACGGGCTGAGCACCGTTACGCGGTGGCCGTGGGCGTCGAGGCGTTTGACCTCGCTCACGATGTCGTCATCGACCAGCGGTGAGAGGACGACCACCTGCGTCGAGGCCGTGAGTTGGGTGCGCAGCTCGGTGAACTGGGCGTCGTCGAAGGCGTCTCGCTCGGGTGGCCGCGGAGCGAGGCTGTTCGACGTTGCGAGCAGGGTTTTCCCGCGGATGCGGTGGTCGTTTCCAGCGCCCGGGGAGAGCCACGCGAACTCGCGGCCGACGACCGCGAGGCCGACCTGGTCACGCGAGGCGAGCAGCGACTCGAACAGCTGTTCTGCGGCGTAGCGCGCGTATGCGACCGCGTGTGGGTCGTCCTCCGTTGCCCGTCGGTAGGACTGTTCGCGGGCATCGACGAGGACGACGACGCGACCGGCGCGCTCTTGGCGGAACTCGATGGTCGAGAGCTTGCCCGTCCGCGCGTGGCGGTTCCAGTCGATCTGGTGGATGGAGTCGCCGGGGCGGTACTCGCGGGTCTGGTGGAACTCGACGCCGCTGCCGCCGTCTGCGGTGAGCACGCGCCCGTAGAGTTGGGTTGTCTGCTGGCGAAGTGGCATCTCAGAGACCTCTGCGTCACAGCGCAGTTCTGTCTCGCTTGCGACGTTCGTCTCCACCTCGCGTGCGCCCGCGATGTCGTTCAAGATGACCGTTGCGGGCGTGAACGGGTGTGCGCCGCGCTTTGCGGTAATCGAGTAGGTGAACGTGGTCTCTCTGCCGGGGAGCAGCGTCGCGCTGTGGCGGGGCGTTCCCGCGGTCACGGTGAGCGTCTCGGGGACGCCGTCTACAATGCGCACGTCTGGCAGGAGTGACGAGCCGGTGTTTCTGAGCGTTACCGTCACGTCGACCACTTCGTTGTGGCCGGGCGTGTCAGTGCTCAGCCGCCGATCGAGTTCGAGCGTTCCGTCTGGCGTGCCGGTCACGCGCGGGTAGACGAGGTAGACGATGCCAACGGTGGCAACGAGCAACAACAGCGGCCGGTTCGCGAGGAGTCCGCCCATCGCGGTGAGGAGACTGATTGCGGTGACGCCCCGCCAGCGTTTCGTCTCACGCAGCATGGCCGTCACCTCCGGCGCGGGCGACGAGTTCGGTCGCCGCGTGGCGGGCACCCCGTTGGGTTGGTGTCTCCAGCCTGATGGCCGTGGTCAGCCACTGTTCGGGTTCTAACGGCGGGGCCTCGCTCCCAAGGAAGCGGGCGGCGAAGGGGTCGTCGGTCCAGGTCCCGCGGGCGACCTGTTCTTTGGCCGTTGTCTGGGTACACCCGCGCTCTGCTTGCACGACTCGCACGGCCGTCGCGGTCAGTTGCTGTTTTGCGAGGTCGCACGCCTCACGGTGGGTGAGCGCCCACAGCGGCGAGTTCGAGATGAGGTCGTCGTAGATGTCACCGGCGAGCGGAACCTCCGTGACCTGTTCTGCTTCCGGCGGCGTGGTGTGGTCGCGCGCGCCGTTTCGCGCAGAAACCGTCACGAACAGGGTGATTACGGCGGCGAGGACGGCGACGACCACGAGCACGAGGTAGTCGTTCCCGAGCGCCGAAACCAACGCCTCGCCCGGAAGTGCGCCGGCGAGGTCGGGGTTGCCCGTCGCGAGGTACGCGAGCATGAAGATGCCAACGCCGAGGACGCCAAAGACGACACGACGGAAGCTCATTTCTCAGCCACCCGCTGTGCGGTGAGTTGGTCTTCTACCCGTGCGGCGAGCGCGCGGTCGTCGTCGGTCACCGGCGCACCGCCGTAGCGAATGCGTTTGAACGTCTTCGTCAGCTCCATGAGTAGCTCATCGTCGAGGTCGGTTTCGTCCCGAAGCGCGGCCGCGACTTCGTCGGGCGTCATCGCCTTGCGTTGGACGTACGGAATCGCGCTCGCGACTTCGTGCCACGCTTGATACACTTCGTTTTCGGGGCGGGCAACCACGGTCGGTTGGGTCGAAACGGGTTCGTTTCGCTCCGCGTGTTCGAGCCAGCCAGCTATCGTCTCGCGCTTTTTTACCGCGACCGCGAGGACGGCACCGATGAGCACGAACGGCAAGAGCGTCATGAGAAACGAGAGGAATTTGTCGAGCAGGCTTTCTCCGACAACCTGTGGACTCGACCCCTGTCCCGTCGCTTCTGTCTGCTGGTTTGCACCGCCGGCCTGTGGATCGCTTAGCTCCGCATCACCCTCGCCCGGTGTCGCTGTGTTCCCTTGGGTTTCTGTTTTACTCTCTGCGGTGGGCGTGCCGGTGGACTCCGGGTCTGCAGTCGTCACGTCATCGCCCTTGAACTCCTCTGCTTCCTGTGGATTTATAGGAAGTTTGTCATAGTCGATATTGATGACGTCCTCCGGTTTCGTGGTCACCGAATCGTCGAGCGTCGTCGAGGCGAAGCCAACCGAGAGGATGCAAAGCACCGCAACGACCGCAGAGAGAAGTCTATCCGTATCCATTTCTATCCAGCCCCACCGTCACGTACAACTCGCCGTCCCGGCGTTCCCATATATATCGCGAGACAAGGACAGGACACCCATTATTATGAGGCCGATAATCGGCCGCTCTTGGAGAACGTGTGGGAAACTATCATGGGTTTTGTGAACGCGGAGTACCGAACCAAAACCGCGCCTGTCAGGATGATACTCACATCATAACAACTTTGTGGTACCGGTGGTTCCGTGAGGGTGGCGAGTAATTCCCGTGCGAATTACTGTCATAGAACCAGTAAAAAAAGGTATTTCGATACTTTGCCCGGGTCGCTACTCTACTCATACCCCATACGCGAGCCGGAAATCTACCATTAGGGTTTGCAATGACCACGCGCGACACGACTCCCCCGACAGACTCGAACCGTGAATCGAATGACTCCACCAGCCTTGGCAGACGAACCTTTCTTGGGGCAGTCGGCGCAACGGCGGCAGGTGCCACACTCCTGGCGTCGGGCAAAGCCGAAGCCTCGCACGTCGATGACCAGTACGACCGCGTCATCGACATCGTCGACGACGGCGGTGCGGACAACTCGGGCAACGAGTCCATCACGCCGATTTTAGAGCAGTATGCGGCGAATGACACGCTCATCAAGTTCCCACCGGGGCGGTACTTCATGGACTCACAGTTCCGCTTTACTGACTTCCGGAACTTCGGGCTGGTAGGCGACGACGCCACGCTCGTCCCCGCGAACTACCACAACTTCGATGGGCCACAGTATCGGCTGTTCCGTTTGGGCGTCAACTACGACCCCGGCGTTGACCTGCGCGTCCAAGGGTTTGCCGTCGACCTTCGGGCCGACGACACGGGCATTCGCGTCATCGAAGCACAGGTCAGAGACGGATTGTTCGTCGACGACATCACCGTCGTCGGCCGCCACGACAGCGGCACCTACGGCCCGGGACTGTTCGACATTCTCTCCCCGGATGGCAAGGGCATGGTAAAGCGTTTTCGCGCGAACTACGGCGGCGCGTTCTCCGAGAACGCACCGGGCGACATCTGGCGTGGCCCCTCCGGGCTGATGTCCACGCGCTACCACGAAGGCCAAATCGAGTACAAAGACTGCGAACTCGACGACTGGCCGGACAACGGCCTCTACGCGCTCACCAACGGTCGAGTCATCGTAAACGGCGGGCGCTACGCCAACAGCGAGGCGGCGAGCATCCGCCTCGGCGGCCACGACTGTCTCGTTACCGACGCGACCATCGTCGTAGACCAGCAACACGACGAAAACCAGAACCAGCGGGGTATTCGGCTGGACGAAGGTCCCAACATGAACGTGGTCGACACCACGATTCGACTGGAGAAACCGAACGGCCACGCGCTCACGGTGATGAACGACTGTGACAGCGCCTTCCTCAGCCATCTCGACGTGACCGTCGGCGACAGAACCTGCCACGGCGTCGTCGTCCAGTCGAGCGCCGGGCCGACGAAAATCATCCGCTCAGACATCGAGATACAACGTGGTGGCAACGCCATCCAAATCAACGGCTCTGACGCCGGGAAAGTCCTCTGTGAGTACGTCGATATCTCCGGCGACGCAGAGGGCGACGTGTGGCGACACGCTCTGCGCTGCAACCGCAACGACTGTGAGTTCCGCGTCGTGAACTTCAACCAACAGGGCGAACACTACCGCCGGGCGATGGTGCTGAACGGCGACAACACGCTCGTATATAAGGGCAAACAGACCGCCTCGCACATCCCGTTCGTCGTAAACGGCTCCGGCATTTGGATGGAGGGCATGGACGCCCAGTCGATGACCGGCTACGAGGCTGTCAAGCTAAACGACCAGAGTTCTGACGTAACCATCAAGAAAAGCGATATCAAACGCGGTGTCTGGGACAAAGGCTGTTATGGCCTGCGAATGTACGGCAACGACACCAGCTAACACACGCCGCGCTCGGTTCCCTGTTTATGCGGCGAATAAGAAAGGTGGTAGGTTGATGAGAACCATCCATGCAGAAGTCCGCACTGACGAACCGCATCCGCCGCGGCCTGAGTGAACCGCATCTGGTCGTCCGTGAGCTGAACAAGTACTACTACCGCTCGCGTAAGAAGAAGGGGAAAAACGACGGTGTCGAGATGTTCGAAGAGGACTGGGACAACCTCATCATCCTCGATGCGTGTCGCTACGACACCTTCGCCCAGCGCCACACCCTCCCCGGGACGCTCGAACAGAAAAAATCGAAAGTGTCCTCCACCATCGAGTGGCTCGACACGTATCTCGACGGCGCAGACCTGCGCGACACGGTGTACATCACCGCGAATCCGCAGCTCTACCGAAAACGCGATCGCGTGGACGTGCAGTTTCACGCCGTCGAACACATCTGGCAGGACGACGGCTGGGACGATGAGTTCCGCACCGTCCGCCCGGAGACCGTGGCAAAGCGCATGAAGCAAGCCGCAGAGACGTACCCGAACAAGAAAATCGTCGGCCACTTCATCCAGCCCCACTACCCGTTCATCGGTGAGACCGGCCAGAAGCACATGGACTTAGACAGCCTCGACTTCTGGAATCGCGTCTTAAACGGCGAGGTGACGCTCGACGACGAAATCCTCTGGCAGGCCTACGAGGAGAACTTCGACCTCTGTATGCCAATCGTCGAAGACCTCTTAGAAACCCTGCAAGGCAAGACCGTCGTCACCGCAGACCACGCCGAGATGATCGGCGAGCGCTCCTCGCCCATTCCGATGAAGGAGTACGGCCACCCGACGGAACTCCACACGCCCGAACTCACCACCATCCCGTGGCACACCTACCAGAACGGAGAGCGAAAGGAGATAACCGTCGGTGACGACTCCGAAACTACGACGCGCGACGAAACCGCAGACGTGGTTCAAGAGCGCCTGCAAGACCTCGGCTACGCATAGCCACGCGCGTTTCTTACCGCCTAACCCAGCAACCATCCAACCTTACCCCCCGTATAATAAACACCCCGTGAACACAAGCGAGAAGCGAATGAGTCGCCGCACGTCCCGCGTCCAACAGCGTGCGCTCGCCGCCGAAGCCAAGCTAAAGGTGATAGTGTGCAACGTAGTATTCTGAGCGGTTTTCTCTCGATTTTCGGGTCGAAGGTTTTCATCCTCGTCCTTGGGCTCGCGACGACGCCCATCCTCTATCGTCTCATGGGCCCCGCCCAGTACGGTGAGTACGCCTTCGTGCTCTCGATTTTCATGATGTTCATGATTTTCGTGAGCTCCGGGGTCGCAGACGGGGTTCGCAAATACATCCCCGAAGACCGCTCCATCGACAACTGGAGTGGCTACGTCATCGGCTTTTACTTTCGCATGGGACTCGTGCTTGCCCTGTTCGGTGCGGGCGTGCTCGTCCTCCTCGCAGAAACCGGCCTCGTCGCACGCTTTTTCGGCGCGGATTTCGTTCCGTACTTCTACGTTCTCGCGGTGCTCGTCATCGTCGCGCAGTTTCGGACGTTCGTCAGACGGACGCTCATGGGATTCGGCCTCGAACGCTACTCTGAGCCGCTCAAAATTCTGTATGAAGTGACGTTCGTCGTCATCGCCATCCCCGCGGTCTACTACGGCTACGGGGTCATGGGCGCGCTCGCCGGGCAGGTACTCGGCAGTGCGCTCGTGATGTTTCTCGGCTTCATCGTAGTCCACCGCAAGAGCACGCTGGTGAACGTGGTTCGGCGCACTCCACGGGGCTTCCCGTGGCGCGAACTGGTCGCGTTCAACTCGCTTTCGATTGTGCTCATCTTCTGTCTGATGTCGCTCTATCACATCGACATCCTCTTGCTTGGGGCGCTCACCGACAGCACGCAGGTCGGCCACTACAAGGCGGCGCTCAAACTCGCTGAGTTCCTGTGGTTCGTCCCCACCTCGATTCAGATGGTGTTCGTCCACTCGACGTCGAAACTCTGGTCACAGAACCGGACGGGGCAGATTTCAGAACTCGCCGCCCGCGCGACGCGGTACACCCTTTTGCTCACCGCCGTGATGGCGCTCGGGTTGTACTCGATTGCCCACATCGCCGTGCCAGTGTACTTCGGCAAGGAAGCGACGCCCGCCGTCGAGCCACTCTTGCTCCTCCTTCCCGGTGCGCTCGGGTTCGCCGTTGCGCGCCCCATCCTCGCCATTGGTCAGGGGAAAGGCGACCTGAAACTGCCGATTATCGCCACGGCAAGCGCCGCACTCATCAACCTCGTGTTGAACATCATCCTCATCCCACGGTTCGGGATGAACGGCGCGGCGATTGCGACGAGCACCGGTTACGCGTCGATGTTCGTGTTCCATATCTGGTCTGCGCGCAAAATCGGGTTCAACCCGCTCTCTGACGCCCGACTCGGGCGTATCGCGCTCACGACTGGCCTCGCGGCCATCCCCATCCTCGCGCTGCCGAGTTACATCCCACAGAACCTCGTGCCGTTCGTCTCCGGCGACATCGTGACGCTCCTTGTCGTGCCGCCGGTCGGCCTCGTCATCTTCCTCACCTTCGCGTTCGTCACGGGCGCACTCGGCATCGGTGAGGTGCTCGACATCCTCTCGTCTGCGCTGCCCGGCAGCATCGCCGAGCCCGTCGTTCGTCTGCGCGATCGCTATGCTAGCAGTGGGTCACTGTTCGGGAACGACTCGCTTCAGTACATCCTCGTGTTCATCGGGATGGTGTTGTTCATCTCGGGAATTGCCTTCGCCGTCATGGGGCCAGACCTCGGCCCGGTCGATAGCCCCGACGTGAACGTGCCCGGGCTGAACCAGACCAACGATACGAGTACGGCGGCCACACAGACGCCGACGCAAACCGACGGCACGACCGCCACGTCAACCGCAGCGACCACGCAGGATACCACGCAAACAGACGACGGTGGCGGTACGACAGCCTCGACGACGACCGCAACCACGACAGCCACTGCTACGACCACCTCGACGACCGCAGAACCGACGGATGAACCAACGGACGAGCCAACCGACGACCCGACCACTGAAGACCCAACGACGACTGCAACCACGACTTCGACCACGACGACGACCGCGGAGCCGACCACAACGACGACCACGACAACTGCAGAGCCAACCACGACGACTTCGACCACGACTTCGACAACCTCGACGACAACCTCGACGACAACCACCACGACGAATACGACGACGGCGTCAACAACTGAATCGACGAACACGACAACCACGTCCTCTACGACGAGTTCGACGACGGAGTCAACGACGTCCAGTACGAACTCGACGGCCGGGTTTAGCGTCCCAACCGGGATTGGTCTCGCCACTTTAGGAGTGGGACTGCGTCGCATACGGCGTGGCGACGAGGCCGCTTACGGGGCCGATAATAAAGGTAGAGAGGAGTCTGTGAAGAATCAATGAGCGAGTCGAGAACGCCGTTTCCGACGGACTTGTTGCTGGTCGTGGCGCTGACGCTGTTTGCCGATGCCGCCATCCTCGTCGCGGACGTGAGTGGAACCCTCCGCATCCTCGTGGGGCTGCCGCTTATCTTGGTGCTGCCGGGCTATGCGATGATTTCTGCCCTCTATCCCGGTCGCATTCCAGAAGAAGGAACCCACGACCGCGACGACCCAAAAAAGGGACTGCGAAAGCTCCCCAGCAACTACGGAATGAGCCCGGTCGAGCGCATTGGACTGTCTATCGTCGCCAGCCTCGCGCTCGTGCCGTTCGTCGTCTTCGTCCTGAACTTCGTGTGGGCGCTCGAAGTCACGCCAATCCTCCTCGGCGTGAGCGCGCTCACGCTCCTGTTGGCAGTGGTGGCGCTCGTGCTCCGCCTTCTTTTGCCCGCAGAGCGCCAGTATCGCCCGTCGTTCGGGATGCGCACCGACTCCGCGAGCCACACCGGGTCGCTCGGTTCGAGTCGGTCGAAACTCCCGACCATCCTGCTCGCGGTCAGCCTGCTGCTGGTCGCCGCGAGCGCCGGATTTGCGGCCACCGTCCCGCCGCAGTCTGAGGAGTTCTCGGCGCTCTACTACGCCTCCGTGCCGACCGGCCAGTCAGAAGAGGCTCCCGGCCCGTTCGCCGCCGGACAGCCCGCAGACGTGCCAATCGGCATCAACAACCACGAGGGTGAAGAGGTGACCTACACCGTGGTTGGCGAACTCCAGCGCGTCGAGCAGGCCGACAACGGCGAGTTACAGGTGGTCGAAGAAGAGGAACTCGTCCGCCAAGAGATAACGGTTGCAGACGGTGAGAACGCCACCCAGAACGTCACCGTCGAGCCGACGCTGACCGGCGGGAACCTCCGGATGGCGTTCTACCTCTACAAGGGCGACGTACCCGAGAACCCATCCGCGGACAACGCCTACCGCTCTATCCACCGCTGGGTGACGGTAAACGGCGGCGGCGACATCGAGCCGCCCGCGGGCACGTCACAACAGCTATCCACGCAGACCGTTTACGCACGCCCAAGCTAATGTGGCCGTGGGAACACCTCGCCTTCGCGTACCTGTTGTACTCGCTTTTCGCCCACGCCGTCTACCGTCGCTCACCCGACGGTGCCGCGGCGTTCCTCGTCGCACTGGGTTCACAGGCACCGGACCTCGTCGATAAGCCCCTGAGCTGGACGTTCAGCCTCACGCCGACAGGCCACGGCGTCATGCACTCCATCCTCATCATGGGCCCGTTGCTCGCGGGGGCGTTGTTGCTCACGAACGGCCGGAACCGTCGGCTGGTGGCGGCGTACACCATCGCGCACCTCTCACACCTCGTGGGCGACCTCATCTACGAGCCACTGTTGCTCAACGAGCCGTTAATCGTCGGCCGCGTGCTCTGGCCGGTCGTTTCGCTGCCCGCCTACAGCACCGACCAAGGCGGGCTCATCGGGCGGGCAGCGGTGTACTTCTTCCGGTGGATACACCACCTCGCCACCCAAGGCCTGACGCCGCTGGTCGTCTTCGAACTGTCGCTCGTATTCGGCGTCATCGCCCTCTGGGTGTACGACGGTGCGCCCGTGCTCGCGGACCTGGTGCGCTACGCTCGCTCAGACTGACCTTAATCCCCCGATAATAACGGTGGGGGAGTGTCTGTGTTCTCTCACTGATGCCCACCGTAAGCGTCGTCATTCCAACCTACAATCGCAGCGAAGAGGTGACCCACGCCATCGATAGCGTCCTCGCCCAGACCTACGACGACTTCGAACTGCTCGTCGTGGACGATGGCTCGACGGACGACACGAAGGAGGTCGTCACCGGTTACGACGACGACCGCGTGAAGTTCATCGAACACGAGGAAAATCAGGGCGCACCCGCCGCGCGAAACACCGGCATCGAGCACGCAGAAGGCGAATACGTCGCCTTCCTCGACTCGGACGACGAGTGGCTCCCGCTCAAACTCGAGCGACAGGTGGACTATCTCGAATCGAAAGGCGACGGCTGGGTGGCGGTCTACTGTGACGTGGACATGAAGACGAAGGGAACGAGCGGCCCGATGCGCTCGCTCGCCGCCTCATTCCTGTCGAAATCCGACCCCGAAACCCCGACCGAAGGGGGCGACGAACTCGTAGAAGAGGTACTCGCAGACCGGCTGCACACGAGCGCGGGTTCGACGCTCATGGTTCGGACGGACGTGGCGCGGAAAATCGAGGGCTTCGACACCACCTTCCGACGCTTCCAAGACCCCGAGTTCCTGATGCGCGTCCTGCGCGAGGGGAAACTCGCCCACGTCGCAGAACCGCTCGTGGTCCGCCACGAATCGGGCGACCCGCCCGCGGACATCGTCCGCGAGGCAGACGAGAAATATCTTGAAAAATTCGCTGACGTGGTCGACGACTTAGAGGCAAAAGGCCACGACGTGCGCGGCAGCCACAACCTCGTGCTCGCCAAACTCTACCTCAACGAGGGCAACCTCATGACCGGTCTCCAGTACTTCGTCCGGTCGAACGCCCGCGCCCGCCACTACCCTGGCATTCTGTGGGCGACCCAAAACGGCATCCGCGAGAACGGACAGGGCAAGGCCGTCCTCGCCGCCGGTGTCGGCCTCGTCGCCGTCCTCGGCCTGTTGTTCGTCCTCCTCACCGGTGGGTCGAACGCAGACCCCGAAAACTAACTACCCGAACAGCCCCGCGAGCGCGGCGAGCCCTGAGAGGCCGCGCACTTCAACCGGCAGTTCTGCGCCCTCGTTTACGTAAATCGGCATGAAACCCGTCTCGACAGCCGGGCGCATATCCGCATCGCGGTCGTCGCCAACCATGACGTACGCATCCGCGCTGAGTCGCTCTTTTGCCACCTCGAACATCCTCGGGTCGGGCTTGTGTGCGTCCACGTCGTAGGAGCAGAGGATGGTATCGAAGTAGTCGTCGAGGCCGTGGTGGGCGAGTTTGCGTTTCTGGACATGGGTGACGCCGTTCGTGAGCACGCCGAGTTGGTACTCGCCTGCCAACTCCGAGAGCAAGTCGTGGGCTGCGGGCGTGGGTTCGGTTCCCGCAAGTTCAGCTTCCAGCCACGCTTCCGCGAGCGTTTCTGGCGACACGTCGAGGTTCGCGTGCTCGACCACGGCGGCCATCCCCACCTCGTAGGGGTTCGGGTCGAATGCCTCGAACGCGTCGAAGAAGGCAGTGTGTCGAATCTCGTGCCACGCGGGGTCACAACGCCCGACCACTTCCTCGAACGCTTCTTTCACGATGGCTTGGTAGTTGCCGTACCGCAGTAGCGTGCCGTCGAGGTCGAAGTAGAGGGCTTTCTCCATGTCGGGGTGTCTCTCGGGCGCGGGGAAAACAGTATCCCACAGACAGAAAACTCATTTTCAGGTGTAAACGAATTAACATTCTTGACTCCGCTCTCCCGCCGCCGGCTCTTGAAAGCCGGGGCGCTCACCCTCTCGACTGGCCTTGCAGGCTGTGCCGCCCGCGACACTGGTGACGACGACGCGGCAACGACCGTGACGCCAGCTCCCATTCCAACGGACGAACCCACCGAGACGCAACCGACGATGCCGCAAACGACGACACAAACGCAGACGCCGGAGCCTGTCTGGCTCCACATGTCGGCCACACCACGGTCTGACTCTCGTATTCTCGAATCGCTGTTTTGGCGGGTGGGTGCCTTCGACAGCAGGACACAGGCGCTGGTCACAGAGGTGCTCGAAAGCGAGACGCTCGAAGTCACGTCCACGGAGCGGTCGAGTCTCGGCCGAGTCACGTTCGTCGAAACTGACGAGACGTACTACCGCATCGACCGCGAGGAACTCGGTGACCCAAAGCCACTCGAATACGAGATTACCTTCACTGCCGTCACGACGTGTCCCGACAGCTCTGATGTAGAGCGCGAGCACGCTCGCAGCGAAGCCATCCCATTTTCCTCGCTTTCGACAATAGACCAGTCAGTTACGTCAGAATTTGATTCGATATTCGATGAAGTACGCTGTGGCTCGATGATCTTCTGGTACGAATTCGACTCGCATCAGGCAGTACGCGACTCTGTGTACACGCAATCAGGTTCGTTTCACGTCGAGTACAAAGACGAGGTATGGCGCGTCTCAAGCAAGGTGGCGAGGTACGCCACGAAATACCCACACTACCGGTATTCGGTTACGAAGAAATCATCGTCGCGCTCGGAGTTTTCTCTTCCCGAAGAGTTCGTCTCCCACATCGACACCGACTCGTTATTAAAAGAAGAACAAGTCCACCTGGCAACACTGCTCGAAGACGGCCATCTCAAAATTCAGGATACCAACGAGGCGACGCTTATCACCAGGCACCTGCTCAATAGACTCACCGAGGCGGGCCAACGCGGCCCGGAGAAACACTTCTATTTCGAAGTCAACGGTGAGTACTACGCGCTTGATTACTGGTTCACGCAGGAACCGTAGAAACGAATCTGCGGTCAGATAGCCCCGTTCGAACAGAGCACCACGTCGCCGTTCGAGTAGAGGTTATCCATGCCGACGCGACAGAGGCGGTCTTGTGGAATGTTACGGATTTTCGCCACACTCACGTTGCTGCCTTCCGGATAGTTCTGGAAGAACGTCGCTTCCTCGTTCTGGGCCGCGCGATACATCACCACGTCATGGGTGACGGGGCCGGTATCGTTCACGACGGCCGCGTCGGCCATGTAGGTATCAGACCGGAAGAACACCGTCTGGTACGGATGGTCCGTGTAGATCACCTCATTGGGTCGAATCTCCTCTGAGTCCGGACGGCCGGTCATCGCCCCAACCGTGTAGACGGCATCGAGTTCCTGTTCGGTGTAGCTGAGTCGGGCACGGTCTTGGTCGAAGACCGGGTTGTCAATCGCCCCGTGGCTCGACATAACCATCATCCCCGGGAAGATGAGGACGAAGATGAGCATGACGGCGACCACGACCTTTGGATAGAGGTTAAAGGACATGTGCCGGACGCCGATTGCGCCCATAATCGCGAGCGGCGCGTAGAGGAACGCGAACCAGCGCTGTGGGATGAAGTTACGAATCCCGAACATCGGCAGGCCGAGCACGAACACGAGCATGATGACGCTCGCGATGAGCAGGGTGAACACCGAGTGGCGAGAGCGCTCCCGGCGGAGGATGTAGAGACACCCGACGATTGCGATAAACAGCAAGAGGAGGAAGCCAATCGTGTCCACATAGAGCGCGATTTGTTCGACGAGCGTCGGGCCGGACCCTGCGCCGGCAGAGCTTCCCGCCCCACTCCCACTTGCGAGATTCAGGAATCCGGCGGTGTCTGCGAGGGTTCTCGTCAGGTAGTTCAACACCGTCTCAAGGAACGAATTCCCGCGATACGGGGTGAACGACCACATGAACGTGATGAAGCCAGCGTCGAACACGAGGAGGCCAGAGAGGTTCACCGCGGGAGTGAAGCTCACGGCATCGGGGCGGACGGCGTCGGGCTTGAACAGGTCAAGGCGCAGAATGATTTGGGCGACCACCGCAGAGCCAACGACCACCATCATGATGAACGACGACACCTGGTGGGTGAGGATGAGCGCGATGCTGAAGAACAACAGCAACACGAGGTCCTTGAGTTCGTGTTCGGTCTGCATCACCCGCACCATCGCGTAGAGCACGGCGAGGAACATCAGGAGACCGTGGCTCGTCGGAATGAGGTGAATCCCCCATTCGAGCACGTAGTCACCGACGCCGTAGATGGCGGCGGCGAACAGCGCCCACCGGGTGGCGACGAGCAGGCGCGTCGTCGAGTAGATGAGCAACACCGCAAACGGCATCGCCAGTCCGAGTGAGAGGTAGAGCGCGTCGCGTAGCGACACCTCAAGCAGGATGGCGACGCCGACTACGAGCAGGTGGAAAAACGGCGCAGCGTAGTGTTTGTCACCGGAAATCGCCGACAGACTGCGCTGTTCGTAAATCGGCCGCGCGAGCTGCTCCATGTGCGTCCAGATGTCGATGCCGATGTAGCCCGGCGAGGTGAACAGCGCCGAGAGCCGGAGGACGACGGCGAACGCAACGATTTGGGCGAGCACCCACCGTGGCCGAATGTCTTCGTCCGGCGCGAACAGTATCTGAAACAGGATGAGCACGCCGATGATGCTCGACACGTCGAAGAACACCGAGACGCGTCCGCCGCCGAGCGAGGCAATCATGATGAGTCCCGCGATGCCGGTGAAGACAATACTCGGGAGGATGCGTGACAGGCCAACCGGTAACGTCGGGTGGCCCGCCGTGTCGCCGCCTTCGAAGCGCAGCGTCAGTAGGTAGAGGATACACGCCGTCCCGAGGACGAGCGGAATCGTCTTGATATAAATCTGGGAGGCGAAAAAGCGCAGCGGGAACAGCGCAATCGCCAGCAGCAAGCCGAGGATGGCGGCGTCCCTGTCGAAGTGGCGGTAGGCCAACATTCGCTTGAGTCTACCCATGGCACACCTCCGCCATCGGGCAGGTCACGTCGTGATACACCGAGAGCAGTCGGTCGGTCATCTCGTCGATGCTGAGACAGTCGATGGTGTCGCGGCCATCAGAGCGCGTCTCAGCGCCTGAAACCGCCTCTATGCCAGCGGTGAGTTCGTCGTCAGTTCGGCCGACAACGCTGTTCGCCACCGGTTCGAGCACGTCGCGGGCGAATCCCACGTCGGTCGAGACCACGGGCACGTTACACGCCGCGGCTTCTTTCACGACCATCGGCCCGCTCTCGCGTTTCGAGGTGACGAGCACGAGGTCGCTTGCGTTGAAATAGTACGGCATCTCGTCGTAGTCAACTCCTGAAATCGGTTTGAGGGTGATGTCACCGTTCGCGGCGTCGACCACGCGCTTCGCTCGCGGGTAGTCTTTCACGTCGCGGTCGGTGTCGTACGGAAACAGCACCACGGTTTCGTCTGCGTCCCAGCCGAGGTGCTCGCGCGCTTCGGCACGGTCGATTGGCCGGAATAGGTCAGTATCGACGCCAAAGGGAATCACGGTGTGCTCGACATCAAGGCGCTCGGAGAGCGTCTTCGAGGGAACGACCACCGCGTCGGCGTAGCGGGCACACTGCTCTGAGAGTTTCTGGAGCCACGTTGGCCCCATGAGGTCGGTGCCCCAGAACGTCATCACGACGGGGCGACGCGGCTGAGCGAGTGCGAACGGGGCGGTGAGGCCGAAGTTCGCGTGCACCACGTCCGCACCGCCGAGGGAGGCTGAGAGCACGTCGGGGACGTATTCAAGCAGTTCTCGGGGACCGCGACCCCCGTCTTCGGGACGGGGCATCGTGCGAACCGGGGCAGAAACGCCCCGGGATTCTAAGCCCGCGACTTGCTGGTCGAAAAACGGGCGCGGGGTCGTGACGAGTTGGAGGGCCTTCATGCGGTCACCTCCCGTAACTGCTCGCGGATGACATCGGTCGTATCGACCTTGTCTGCGAGCAGCGTCTCGCGTTTTGCCGCCCAGTCGGTGTCGCCTTCGAGGAGCGAGACGGCCGTTTCGAGCGCCTTTTCGTGGCGATTCTCGCCGTTGCAGTTGAACAGGAGGCCGTATTCCTCGTCTAATTCGTCTGTGTAGCCCATGGTGAGGGAGTTTACGTAAACGGCGGGTGTGCCGAGCACCGCACTTTCGGCGGCCATCGTCGCGCCCTCGCCGATGAACAAGTCGGCTGCGCCGAGCAGGTGGTGGATTTCGTGGGGGGCCACCGAAATCTGCTTTGCGGCCAGCGAGTCCGGGAAGTCGCCCTCTGCGGTGATGACGACCTCTGCGCCCGTGGCTTCGAGCCGCGAGACGACTTCTTCGACGTCGTCGAAGCCACCTTTGCCCACGTCGTGAGACGCGCCCCACTCGATGAGCCGGAGGACGACCAGTTTGTCATCTGTCTCCGCAACTTCGGGCACTTTCGACTCGTCCACCTCGAAGCGGTCGGGGTGGAGGTAGGCGAGTTCGTGATAGCTCGGGTAGCGTCGCTGGTGGGGGCCAATCGTGTCGCGGTAGCAGTCGGGGGTTGCGATGCGGTGGGCGAACGGGTAGGCAAGCCCCTTGATGATGGTCGCGTGTTCCGTATCGTAGAACACGAGACTTTTCGCACCGACGAGCCGCGAGACGTGGGCCGCCGCCACCCCGCCGATTGCGGTGATGACGTCCGGCTCGATGTCGCGGGCTCGTTTGAGCAAACGCGCCTCGTAGACGGCTTGCACGCGGGCGAGCTGGGAGAGGCCGCTGCCTGTTCCGGCGAGCACCTCGTGCTCAATGTCGAAACGGTCGAGCAAGTCGAGGGCCATCTCCTTGTCGCGGGCAAACACGTGGACTTCGTGGCCTTCGTCCTCCAACTCCGCGATTGCGTGGCGGAAGAAGTGGACGTGGGCCGGGTGTTGGATGGTGACCATCACCCGCATCAGGCGGGCACCTCCAGGTGCTCGTTTGCGGCGTGGTCGAAGCTAATCGCAAGCAGGATGAACAGCGTTGCGAACACCCCCGTCACGATGGTCGTGGCAAACGCCACGAGCGCAGACCCTGCGGTGAACAGGGTCACGAGGGTGGCGAGCAGGAAGATACCCGTGAGGCCGAGGGTTCCGAGACCCGCGAGGTAAAACAGCGCAAGCGGGTGGAATCCTGTCACGAGGTACTTCTTTTTGAGCCGGGAGAGGAAGTTCCGGAACAACATGCCAGATACCTTTGGGATGTAGCTGGTGTAGTCGATGGAACTCTCCTCGTCGCCGTACTCTGCGGGCATCGCCACGTCAGCGACCCGCATGTCGTGGATGTTGAGTCGCACCAGAAGCTCGTTGCAGTAGCCGTAGTATTCGTAGAGGCTCGGAATGTCAACGGCTTCTAACGCGTCGTGGCTGATGGCGGTGTAGCCGTTCTGTGAATCGGCGATTTGCCAGTAGCCACTCGCAATTTTCGTCAGAAACGAGAGCATCACGTTTCCAACTAGCCGGAAGCGAGGCATCGCGTCCAGAAACGCGGGCTCTGCGAGCCGGTTTCCTTTCGTATAGTCTGCCTCTCCGGCAACGATGGGATCGAGAAGGTCGGTGAGTCGGTCGGGGTCCATCTGGCCGTCGGCGTCCAACGTGGAGGTCACGTCAACGCCGTCTTCCAGTGCGCGGCGGTAGCCCGTCTTGAGGGCGCCACCGGCTCCCCGATTGATCTCGTGTTGTATCGGGACGACACGACGGTCGAACGCGAGGCCGCCGTCCGCGACGCGCGCCGTATCTGCTTCGGCGCGGTTCAGGCGGGCTGCTGCCTCACGAATCTCCGTCCAGGTTCCGTCGCTGGAGGCGTCATCGACAGCGTAGATGCGGTCAACGTACGCTGGAATCTCGTCGATGACGTCACCGACGAAGCCTTCCTCATTGTACGCTGGCACGACAACGCCGACCGTGTGCCCCCGATACATGCTCAGACCCTCCGGAAGGTGAACTCCTTGTCAGCCGCATCCGCTGGGTCGAAGAAGTTGTCCACGTCCACGACCACGGGGGTGCCGGTCATCTGGCCGACCATGTCACCGAGGTCGATGTCCTTGAACGCCGTGTGACCGGTCGTGAGGAGGACACCGTCGATGTCGGTGAAGTCGAGTTCGTCCTGGATGTCGATGCCGAAGGCGTCGCGCATCGCCGCCGAGTCTGCGTGTGGGTCGAATCCGACGATGTCGATTTGGTACTCGTCTAAGGCACCGATAATTTCCGTGACCTTCGAGGTGCGGATGTCCGCGACGTCCGGCTTATAGGAGAGGCCGAGGATGAGGATGCGGCTGTCTTTGAGGACTTTGCCGCTCTCGTTTAACGCCTTGATGGTCTGGTTTGCGACGTGAGCGGGCATGCGCTCGTTGACCTCGCGGCCCGTGAGCGTCAGGTCGGGCGAGACGCCCTCCTGTTCTGCGCGGTAGGCGAGGAAGAACGGGTCAACGGGGATGCAGTGGCCGCCGACGAGGCCGGGGCGGTAGTCGTGGAAGTTCCACTTCGTCCCGGCGGCTTCGAGCACCGCGTGGGTGTCGATGCCGATCTTGTCGAAGATCATCGCCAGCTCGTTTACGAGTGCGATGTTGATGTCACGCTGGACGTTCTCGACGGCTTTTGCGGCCTCTGCGGTCTCGATGGACGGGGCCTTGTGGATGCCTGCGTCCACGACGGTGCCGTAGAGGTCTGCGAGGTCGTCACAGACGGCGTCGTTCTGGCCGGAGACGATTTTCACGACCTGCGCGAGGCCGTGTTCTTCGTCGCCGGGGGTTGCGCGCTCTGGGGAGTAGCCGACGAAGAAGTCCTCGCCGTTTCGCAGGCCGGACTCGTCTTCGAGGGCGGGAATCACGACGTCGCGGGTCGCACCGGGGTAGACGGTCGATTCGAGCACGACGGTCGTGCCGGTGGACATGTGCTTGCCAACGGTGCGCGCGGCGCTCTCGACGAAGTCCAAATTCGGATTTTTCAGGTCGTCGATTGGCGTTGGCACGGCAATCGTGACGTATTCGGCTTCGTTGATGGCCGTTGGGTCGGTCGTGAACGCGACTTCGCTCGCTGCGATGGCGGCGTCACCGAGGTCACCGGTGGTGTCCGTCCCGCCGTTCAGGGTTTCGACTTTCTGCTCGCTGATGTCGAAGCCGATGACGGAGTGGCCCGCGCGGTCGAACGCGACGGCGAGCGGGAGGCCAACGTAGCCAAGACCGACGACGGCGATGGTCGCTCCCTCTGTGACGTCCGCACTTTGGGTTGCGGCCGACTGTTGAATCTCGAGGTCGTCAATTGTGGAGTTCATGCTGCGGCCTCCGTGGTTGGCTCTTCGGACGAGCTGAGGCGTTTCATCGCGAGTACGATTCCGACCACACCGACAATGGCCAGGAGTTTTTGTTTTGCTTTCATGGTTCTCGATCTCCCGTGCCGGGTTGTCCCCAGCAATCGGGCTCTGTACTTCGCTCAACTGGCTAACCTCCTTATTATACGGCAGCTAAGTCGCTGACCGTGTGAGAGGATGCCGCGGCTTTGCCCCTCCGTAAGCCATCCCTGCGCACGATAAATGCAATATTTGCCGGTTAAAAACAGGCAATGTCGAATTCTGGGGTTTTGAACGCTTAACAACGGTTTTACAACCGAATTAAACGCTTGAAACACGACGTAACCTACTGCAAACACCGACCCCCTTTATCTTGGAACCGCTGATAGAGTGGAGTAACCATGAGCACCCAACCCCAGAACTCTGACGCCGCTCTCTCTCCGGAATTCGGCGGCGACCCCACAGAGACCGTTGCTCCCCTCTCGAAAGACAACACGTTCCACCTCCTCCAGAACGAACGTCGACGGATGGCCCTTGCGTACCTGAACGAGCAGACGGGCACCGTCGAGATGCGAGACGTGGCAGAGCAGGTCGCAGCATGGGAAAACGACACCACGGTCGAACAACTCCACTCTGACGAGCGCCAGCGCGTCTACATCGCCCTCTACCAGACCCACCTCCCAAAGCTCGACGACGACGGCGTCATCAACTACAACCAGAGTCGCGGCCTCATCGAGACGACGCCCCACGTCGCAGACCTCTGTGAGTACATTGACATCCCCCAGCTCGCAGCCGAAGCCGAGGCAGACACCGCCCCGGTCGAAACGACGTCGTCCGCCGCACCGTTCGGTGACTACGAGTTCGAGTGGAGTGATTACTACCTCGGCCTCTCAGGGCTGAGCACGCTCACGCTGCTCGCCTCCTCTGCAGGCCTCATTCCGGCTTCGATTATTCCTCAGTTTGCGATAGTTGTCCTCGTCGTTGCCGCGTTCGCCCTGAGTGCGGCGGGGCAGGCGGTTATGGCCCGAATCGCGTAACTGCTCTCTGTTTTCGCGCCGACTTTCTTCGTTTTCATATCTACTAATCATTACATTCGTGTTTCCTTATATTTTCCAAAAGACTAATACGAGAAACAGACCATCTGTAATCTGTGACGGTTGGGGCTTCCAGACGAAATATATTAACCTCTCACCACCTTTGAACCAGTAATAAACGGTTCCGCCGTGGGGACGGTACATTTAGGGGCCAAAAATCACCGTTGCGTGGACGAGATTACAAACACAATGAACCACTATTCACGGCACTCTGGAACGGGTCTGACGTTCGCCAAGAGCGCCGGGTTTTCGTTGGTGACGCCGCGTCGAGACGGCCTGCGGGCAGGCTGTTTCGCTGGAGGGCAGCCCGGGTATGAAAACTGAGTCAGTGCGATACGTAGTGCTGCTTTTTGTGGCCTGTGCTGTTCTGTTCTCTAGCGTTGCCGGGAGTGCGGTTGCCACGACCAACCAACAAGACGCTGCCGCTGGCATCACGGACGTAACGCACACTGGCGCGGGAATCGTCGAAACGAAAAACGGCACGACGTACGTCTGGCAAGCGGATGCACAGACGATTAACGTGACCTTTACACCGAGCCAGGACATCCAGAGCTATCGAGTCTGTCTGTCACAAGTCGAATCTACCAACGGCACGACGACCGAACTCGCCTGCAAAGACAAATCAACACAGAACGCTGCGGGAAGCGTGTCGCTGTCGGTGGCGAACCTCAATGGCCAGAAGACGGGGCCGTACGACCTGAAAATCGACCTCTACAACATCCAGTCGTTCGATCGCAAACTCATCGACAGCAAATCCATCTCGATTTACGTGATGCAGAGAGGTGGCGATGAGGACGACGACGGCCTGACCAACGAAAAAGAGGTCACGCTCGGGCTCGACTACACCGCCTCTGACACGGACCAAGACGGCCTCACTGACGGCGAGGAGGTCACGCAGTACCAGACCATCGCCAACAAAGACGATTCAGACGACGACGGTGCCCGCGACGGCATCGAACTCCAGCGCGGAACGGACCCGCTCAACCCCGACACTGACGGGGATGGTGTCACCGACGGCGAGGAGTTAGAGGTCACCGACCCGCTTGACCCAGATACTGACAATGACGGGCTGACCGACGGCGAAGAGCAGTCGCTCGGCACCGACCCGACGCGGGTTGACACCGACAGTGACGGGCTTGACGACGCCACTGAAGCCAAGACCGATTCAGACCCACTCAACGCAGACACCGACAGCGATGGACTCACCGACGGCGTGGAAGCGAAACTCGGGACGAACCTGCTCATCGCCGATACCGACGGCGACGGGCTGTCAGACCGCACCGAGGTTGACTGGGGGACGGACCCACTCAACGGCCTCACAGTCTGGTTGCTCGGAACCGGCACGCTGCTTGGCCTTGGCGGCATCGCTGGCCTCGCATGGTGGCAACGCGAAGAAGTGATTCCGGTCGGCGCGTCCAAAGACGCGTTCAGTCGGGCAGTTCCAACAGAAGCCGCAGACACCGGTTCCGACCCAGAGCCTGTGGAGGCGACCGAACCGTCCATCCCGGATGCAGACCTTGTGCCGCCGGATACGTTCATCAATCAGCTGCTCACCCAGCGTGGCGGGCAGATGAAACAGACGGACATCGTCGACGAGTCTGGCTGGTCGAAGGCAAAAGTCAGCCGCGAACTCTCGAAGATGGAAGAAAACGGCGCTATCAGCCGCTTCCGCATCGGGCGGGGCAACATCGTCACGCTCTCGGGCCACGAACCCGATGCGGCAAAATCACAGCTTGAAGACTGACTGTTTTTGGAGACTGTTTGCGGTCTGAATACCATCGTTGTTCATGTATAGCCTCTTTCACGCCCGCGAGTGGTAAGCTTAGATGATAAATAAACGGCCGCTTAGCCGGTGTATAGTAAGGGAGGCATAGTCGGAAGGGTAGTTCAAGGGTCGCCCACTGGCCCCACCCAACCATGCAAATGAACTCATCCAATTCATCCATGAATCGACAGCCAACCTCCGCCACGACTGCGGTCGATGTCTCACCGCAGCTTCTGACAGCCCAGTCGAGACAGCCACGTGTCCGAGCCCATGATGGGAGGGTCGGATAATGTGTGGCATTATTGCCCGCATCGGCAGCGACGATGCATTCGACGACATCCTGACCGGCCTCGAAAACTTAGAGTATCGCGGGTACGATTCGGCCGGGATTGCCATCCAGAACGGCACGGGCATCAAAATCCGCAAAGAAGCTGGTGAGATTTCGGAACTGAAGAACCTCATCGGGAACAACGCCCCGAACGGCAACGTCGGCATTGGCCACACCCGCTGGTCGACTCACGGCGAGCCAACCCAAGACAACGCCCACCCCCACGAAGACTGCACGGGCGACATCGCCGTTGTCCACAACGGCATCATCGAGAACTACGAAGCCCTGCGTAACGAGCTGAAGGCGAAGGGGCACACGTTCACGAGCCAGACGGACACGGAAGTCATCCCGCACCTCATCGAGGAGTTCAAAGCAGACGGTCTCACGACGGACGAAGCGTTCCGCCAGACCATCCGGAAACTCGAAGGCAGCTACGCCATCGCCATGCTCCCCGAGGGCGAAAAGAAGATTTACACCGCCCGACAGGGTTCGCCGCTCGTCGTCGGCCTCAACGACGGCGAGTACTACATCGCGAGCGACGTTCCGGCGTTCCTCGACTTCACGGACAAGGTCATGTTCGTCGAAGAGGGCGACGTGGTCATCGTAAACGAAGCCGGCGTCGAAGTAACCGACCTCGCAGGCAACCCGATCGAGCGCGACGTAGAAGAGGTCGACTGGGACGCAGAGGACGCAGAGAAAGATGGCTACGACCACTACATGCAAAAGGAGATTTTCACGCAGCCTGAGGCCCTCTCGAAGACCATCAAAGGCCGCGTGGACGTCGAAAACGAGCAGGTCACGCTCGAAGACTTCCCCGCAGGCGCGTTCTCGGACGTAGACCACATCCAGTTCGTCGCGTGTGGCACGTCGTATCACGCTGCGATGTACGGTGCACACCAGCTCTCAGAGGGCGGCGTCCACGCCCAGCCGTTCCTCGGCAGCGAGTACAACGGGCAGTCAGAACTCCTCACGGAGGACTCGCTCGTCATCGCCGTCACCCAGAGTGGTGAGACGGCAGACACGATGAGCGCGCTGCGCCTCGCCAAAGAGCGCGGTGCCCGCACGCTCGCGGTGACGAACGTCGTCGGCTCGTCGGCCGCCCGCGAGGCAGACGACGCGCTGTTCATCCGCGCTGGCCCCGAGATTGGGGTCGCCGCGACCAAGACGTTCTCCTCGCAGGCCGTCACGCTCACACTCCTCGCAGAGCGCATCCTCGAAGACGTAGACGGCGGCGAGCCAACCGCAGACCGCAAGGAGCTGCTTCGCGGCATCGAAGAACTCCCACGTCACCTCGACCAGGTGTTAGAGACCACCCGCGCAGAACAGCTCATGGCGGACTACGTCGACGACGAGTCGTTCTTCTTCATCGGCCGTGGCCTTGGTCACCCGACGGCGTTAGAAGGCGCGCTCAAGTTCAAGGAGATCACCTACGAGCACGCAGAGGGCTTCGCCGCAGGCGAACTCAAACACGGCCCGCTCGCGCTCGTCACAGACAAAACGCCTGTGTTCGCCATCCTTACCGGTGAGAAAGACGAGAAGACGATTCAGAACGCAGAAGAGGCAGCCGCCCGAGGCGCGCCGGTCATCACCGTCGGAAAGGAGCCAAGCGCCGAAATCGAGGTCGCAGACGCCCACCTCGCCGTACCTGACACCCATCCGAAACTCTCGGCGCTCCTCTCTAACGTCCATCTCCAACTGCTGTCCTACCACATGGCCGCAACGTTAGACCGGTCTATCGACAAGCCACGGAACCTAGCAAAGAGCGTCACGGTCGAGTAATCAGCAAAAGCTCTCAGGAGGGACTACAATGAAAAAAGAACTATTCGGTGTGTTCGGTGACCGGGACGACTTCACGCGCTATCGCTCGGAATACGAGTTCGACCGCGTGCTGAGTGGCGACGTCGTCACCGTCGGTGTCAGAGACATCGGCCTCGGCATCGACGGCCGGACATCCATCTACAACGGTGACGACGGCCTCTGTGTCATCTGGGGGGAAGTGTTCCCACCAAACCCGGTTACGAAGCCGCCAGCCGAGTGGCTGTTCGAGCGGTACAAGGAAGACGGCGACGAGGCCTTCGGCGAGAACAACGGCTCGTCGGTCATTCTCATCGAACACGACGGCGAGGCGAAAATCGCCGTTGACACCATTCGCTCGTGGGAAGTGTTCTACACGGACGCCCCCGGCAAGCGCGTGTTCGGCACCGACGCCTCGCAGGTCGCCCGCCCCATCCAGACGCCCGAAGTCACCCAGAAATCCCTCTATGAGTTCCTCCACCTCGGCTTCGTCTTAGACGGTCGCACCGTCTTCGACCAGCTCCGGCGGGTGCCCTTCGATGGCTACCTCACCGAGACGGGCACCGACACCCTGCGTCGATTCGTCTACGAGCCAGAGGAGTTCGACTACGCAGAGGAACTCGCCCGCCGCCTCCAGCGCGCGATTCGGCGGCGCTCGCACCTGCCCGGCCGCAAGGGCCTCCTGTTGAGTGCGGGCTACGACTCGCGGTGTATCCTCTCGCAACTGCCCGAAATCGACGAGACGTTCACCATCGGTACGACGGGGACGCCCGAAGTCGAGGTGGCAAAACGCCTCGCAGACCAGTACGACGCGTCTCACTCGGTGCTCGAAACCGACGACAAGTACCTGAACACCGGCGACGAGGTCATCAAGCACACCAACGGCGTCAAAGAGTCGCTCCACATCCACCACGGCGGCTACGACGACGAGATGCAGGTCGATACGCTGTTCCACGGCCTGTTGTTCGACACCCTCCTGCGCGGGCACTTCCTGCCCCGCGACGGTATCGAAATCCTCGGGAAAACCGTCCCACGCGAGCGCCTCGACCCCGACCCAGACCCCATCGAGCACCTCGCCACGACGCTCGGGATGTTCAGCAGCAACGAGAGCTTAGACCTCACAAGCGCGTCGGTGGACGCAAACGATGCTTCGACGTTCATCCGCGAGCAGATTCGCTCCGAGTTCGGCCGCTTTACCGACCGCTGTGAGTCGGTGTACGACGCCATCGAACTGTTCACCGTCCGCGCGATGCCGACTCAGGCGTTCCACACGCACCTCGCGTCGAACTATCTGGACGCCTTCATCGCCGCCGACAAGGAACTCATCGAGTGGCACTTGAAGACGCCGCCGGAACACCGCAACGAGCAGACCTACCTGAAGGCGCTGCGAAAGCTTGACCCGGACATGCTGAACCACCGGCCACCAGACCGCCCACACGACTCCTCGCAGTTGAACGAAGTCGAGACGTTCCTCCGGCGGGTCGTCCCCGGTCTCGAAGCCGCAGGCAACCCGTGGCCAGACCGCCGCGTCGTCTACGACCGGTACAACTTAGACCAGAAGCTGTTCCCCGGCTACACGTCGGTGCACTCGCTGCCCGTACGGATGAAACTCCGCATCAACGACATCAGCCGGTGGATGCGGCTTTCGACCAGTGAATCCCAGATGACCCCAGAAGAGGTCATCGCCCCGCCGCGCGTCTGATTTTCGGTCAGTTCCTTCGCTCGTCTCGCATTGTGTTCGGCATCGTCAGAGCGATTCGCTCGAGTGGCGTGTCCGTGTCTTTCTGTGTCTCTCTGCCTCACTCCGGCGTCTGCGTGCTCTCCCCATCCGTCGCTATTCGTTCAACTCTGACGCGGAGGATGCGGTTGTTTTCGACTGCCCCAACCGTCACTCGGAGGCCGTCGTAGGTGAGTATCTCACCCGATTCTGCGGGTCTACCCAGCTCGTTGTAGATGAACGCCGCAATCGTCTCTAACCCGTCTTCGGTCGGAAGCTGTGCGTCGAGAGCGTGATTTACGTCTTCGATTTTCGCGTCGCCACGTGCCGTGACCGACCCGCGGTGAAGGGTGGCGATTGCTTGCTCTTCGTCTGCGTCGAAGATTTCACCGACGATTTCTTCAACGATATCCTCTGCGGTGAGCAAGCCCGCCGTCGTCCCGAACTCGTCGATGACGACGGCCAACTCCAGTCGCTCGTCTTGGAGGTCGGTGAGCACTTCGTCTATCTCTCGCGCCTCGAAGACGTGCAGAACGGGTCTGACGAAGGTCGAAAGCGGCGTTCCCTCGTCTTGGTTTCCGACCACGTCGCGGAGGTCAACGTAGCCGGTGATGTGGTCGATGGTGTCCGCGTACACGGGCACGCGCGTCACCCGCTCGGTCGCACAGAGCGAAACGACGTCCGCACACGAGGTGTCGAGCGGGACGCTCAAGACCTCGACACGCGGCACCATCACCTCGCGGGCCGTGATGCTCGAAAACCGGAAAATTCGCTGAATCATCTGTTGTTCATCGCTGTCGAGAACGCCCGCACGACCGGCAGACCGGACGAGTGCAGTGATTTCTTCTCGCGTCACTGCGGGCGATTCGTACTCCGTACTCCCGCCGACGAGGGTGGCGATAGCGCTCGTAAGCATTTCGAGGCTGACGACGACGGGGTAGAGCAGTTTTTGCAGTGTGGCAAGCGGACGAGACACCCGGAGCGACCACGATTCGGCGTTCGTGATGGCGTAGGACTTCGGCGTAATCTCCCCGAACACGAGGACGACGAAGCTCACGAGGATGGTGGAGACGGTAATCGCAGACCCCGCCGGGAGAAACGTGACCAACAGCCCCGTCGCCACGCTCGCAGTGGCGATGTTGACGACGTTGTTTCCGACGAGAATCGTCACAAGGAGCCGGTGTGGATTGTCTCGCAACTGCTTGAGTGTGCGTTTTCGGGTATCCTCGTCGCCGGGAGGCGCTCCGTCCTCGGCTTCGACCTTGTGGTCTTCGAGCGAAAAGATAGCAATCTCCGCAGACGAAAAGAATGCGCTTGCAAGCACCAACACAACAATTGCGAAGAGGCCTGCGAGTGTGAGCGCAGTAATGACGACCATAGTTCGGGTTCGTCCGGAGCAGGTAAAAACACAGTTCACCTACTTGTTTTCTATCTGACTCGATGCGCAGTCGATTTCACGTCGAGTTCTCCGACTGTGCGTCCACTGCATCGGCCATGCGCTCGCTGTAGTCCCACGAATAGAGTTTTTCCGGGACGATTTCGATGCGCACCTCCTCGCGGGCTGCGCTGAGTAACTTCCGGGCGAGTGACGACTCGGTGCCGCCGAGATACCGCACTAAGAGGTCGGTGAGCAGTGATTTTTCTGTATCCGGCGTAATCGTCGCCACGCCCCGGCCGCGCACGCCGCGATAGGGTGGGTCGTTCGTGGACACCTCGAAGGCGACCTCGGGCGACGAGTTGAGGTAGCGAACCACGTCTGCGTCTTTCCCGGTCGCACACCAGAAGATCCCTTCCTCATACTGAAACCACAGCGAGAGCATCCACAGTGTGCCGCCGGGCGTGGTACACGCGAGCCGGACGGGCACGACCGTCTCAGCGAGGAAGGCCGCAATCTCAGCTTCCGACCACGCCCCCGAAATCGTGGTCACCTGACGACCACCACGGGTGTTGGCGACCGCCGGGTGACTGTCTCTGCGACGCTGCCGAGGAGGATGCGCGACACGCCCGTGCGCCCGTGGCTGCCCATCACCACGAGGTCGAAGTCGTGGGTTTCGACGTAGTCGAGAATCGCTCGCGTCGTCTGGCCGACCATCGAATCCGTCTCGATGTCGTGGTCGTACTCCGCGGCAACCGCCTGCACCTGCTCGAACAGCGCCTGCTCCTCCTCGCGGGCGTGCTCCAGCCACTCCTCCCACGTCCCGGGTGCTTCACCCCAGCCGCCGGGATAGCTGTCGCTCCCGCGGAAATCGAGGACGTGAAACGCGGTGATTGCGGCGTCGGGATACTCCTCTACCGCGTGTCGAAGCGCCCGTTCGGCCATGGGCGAGCCGTCCGTCGGGACGAGAATTGAGTTGATTGCCATACGTCATGTACGACGCCGACCACTATAGCCGTCGCCCAGGCTATCGGCGCTTTACCGGGCGGGGCATCTCGCGGAGCAACACGAACAACAACCCGAGGCTCACGAGGCCCACGAGGAAAAATTCGATTCCGGGGAGGGTGCCCTGCCGTAGCCACACGACCGCATCTTCCCAGATGAACGCCACAGAGAGGACGAGAAGCAGTGCCCAGACCACCCAGCCAAACGTTCCTGAAGCCATACGTGAGTGTAAGTTGGGTTGGTATTCGTACGTTTTGGTCAGACGTAGTCCTCGCGGGGCGGCGAAAACACGTCGATGACGATACCCGATTCGAGCACCTCGTAGGTGTGCTCGACGTTGCCGGGAATCGAGTAGCTGTCACCGGCTTCGAGTACCTCGTCGTACTCACCGAACGTGAGGCGGTACTTTCCAGAAACGACGTAGCCGCTCTGCTCGCTCTCGTGGCTGTGGGTCGGTACGTCCGTCCCCTTCTCGAAGTGCATCTTCGTGACCATCGAGTTCTCGCCAACCGCGAGCACCTCGAAGTTGGTTCCCCGGAACGATTCGGCTCTCGCGTCTTCGGCTTTGACGATTGTCATGTGTCCTAGAAAACTACGGCTGGAGGTGCGATAAAGCGGGCTTGAGACGACCTTGCACACACAAGCCAAATAGGGATGGCGCTGGCGACACTTGACGGCCTATGTCGTATCAAACGACGATTGGCTGGTCGCTCATCTCTTCGGGCATTGTGACGCTCCTTCTCGTGGTACTTCCGGGTGACTCGCTCTGGTGGGGAATAGGGTTGTTACTGGTGGGACTTGCGGTGTTTTTCTCGCGGAGATAGGTGTTCAGAATAGACGGGATTGTCGCACTCTGTCGTCCGATTTGACGACGTCTTCACTCACCGAAGTTGTAGTATCCGAAAGTTAGGTGGCTGGGGAGTTTGCGGCCCAACCACCATGGCGACGAATGTCGCCCGTAGTGGGCCAACGCGGATTTGAACCGCGGACCTCCCGGTTATCAGCCGAGCGCTCAACCTGACTGAGCTATTGGCCCAGGTTGGCGCATTTTATCGTTGCGCGGTGTTGTGTTTAAGCGTTTCTTTTCTCCAGCCCTATGGGGCGTCGTGACTTCCCGAGGAACGCCGGTCATCGTCGTCCTCGCGCTCGACGGTGAACCCATCTACGTCCACGGTGTCGTCGTCGGACCCGTCGAAGTCGTCTTCGTTCGGGAAGCCAGCGGTGTAGACGTTCCCGGTGACGAAGCCGTCCATGCGCTTGTCGAGGTACGGCGTCACGAACCAGCGTTTGACGGCCATCCGAATCGGGATGCGCGTAATCGGGATGATGAAGATGAAGCCCACGAGGTCGGTGACGATGCCGGGGGTGAGCAACAGCGCGCCCGCGACGAGCAGGAGGCCGCCGTCTAACAGCTCGTTTGTCGGCGGTTCGCCGCGTTCGAGCTTGGTGGTTATCTTTCTGAGCGTGTGGCGGCCCTCGGCGCGCACAAGGAGCATCCCGATGAGCGCGGTGAGGACGACCAGCGCGACGGTTGCGACGCCACCGATTTCTCCGGCGAGAACCACCAGTAGCATCGCGTCGAGCACGGGAATCAGCAGCAAGACGGCTGCAATCCGCAGCAACATGGGTTGGCATAACGGTGGCAGCGTGAAATACTTGCGGATGAGAACCCCTTTGCCCAACCCTTCCCAAGGCCCGCGCATGGACGACCCTGCAGTCGAGACGCTGGTCGAGTGGCGCGAGTGGGGCGACGCGGCCTTCACAGAGGCCAAGGAGGAGAAAAAGCCCCTCCTGCTCGCGCTCTCTGCGACGTGGTGTGACTGGTGTCACGAGATGGACGCAGAGACCTACGCAGAGCCGCGCATCGCCGCCCACCTGAACGACGGCTTCGTGCCGATGCGCGTGGACGTAGACCGCCACCCGCGTATCCGCGACCGCTACAACATGGGCGGCTTTCCCTCGACCGTGTTCCTCACCCCGGAGGGCAAACTCATCTCTGGAGCCGGATTCCTCGCCCAAGGCGGCATGCGCCAAGTGCTCGACAGCGTTCGCCGCGCGTGGGACAGCAAGGGCACCTCGGCCGGTCGCGTCCCGCGGGCGCTACAGGACGCAGACACGCCGCAGGCACCGCTTTCGCCGACCATCGAAGGCGAACTGTTCGCCCAACTCGCGGGCGAGTTCGACACCGAACACGGCGGCTGGGGCGACGCGCCCAAATTCCCGCTCGCGCGCACCATCGAGTTCGCGTTAAAGCGCGAACAACAGCAGGCCATCCGCACCTTAGACGCCATCCAGTCGCACCTCTACGACGATTTCGATGGCGGCTTCTTCCGCTTTGCAGAGGACGTAGACTGGAGCAACCCACACCGCGAGAAAGTCCTCGACGTGAACGCTGCGCTCGTGCGCACTTTCGCCACTGCCTACCGCTATACCGGCCACGAGGAGTACAAGGAGACGGCCGAAACCTCGGCTGAGTTCCTCACGACGACGCTCTGGAACGGCGAGGCGTTTGCGGGGAGCCAGCGCCCGGACGACGAGTACTACGGCCTGCCACTCGAAGACCGCGCGAACGCCGACGAGCCACAGGTTGACGAGACCGCGTTCGCCGACTGGAACGGCCTCGCCATCGACGCCCTGCTCACGCTCTACGCCGCGACGGGCCACGAGCAGTCGAAGGCGTTTGCCGAGCGCGCGCTTCGCTACCTCTCTGACACCCTCATCGCAGACGACGGCGCAGTCGCTCATTTCGACGGCGAGGAAAGCGAGAGTGGCCTGCTCGCAGACCAGGCGCGTGTCCTCGACGCACTCACCACAGCGATGCAGGTGCTCGGCGAGTACGAATCGCTCGCCCGCACCGTCGCCGACTACACCATCGAACACCGCCGCGACGGTACCTCGTTCCTCGATGGGCCGACGGACGGACTTGGCTTGCTCTCGCTGCCGCTTCGCCCGCTCGACGCGAACGCCGAGTTCGCAGACGCGCTGCTCGACCTCGCACTCCTCACCGACAACGACACCTACCGAACCGTCGCTCGGGAAGCCATCGAATCGTTCGCGGGGGCGGCAGACCGCATGAACGTGCAGGTCGCGGGCTACGCGACGACGGCTGCTCGGCTCACCGACGCACCGCTCACCGTCTCCGTCGGCGCAGTTGGTTCGCCACTGCACCTCGCCGCACTCCAACTCCCCGACCACGAAAAAATCGTTATCCCCGAGAGTGATGTTGCACCGGGGACGGCGCGTGTGACCATCGACGGCGAGAGCCACACCGTCGAAACCCCCGATGAGTTGCTAGCCACCGTGACGGCTACTGATCAGACTGACGAAGAGTAAACTGCCCCTTCGTTTATACCCCCTCCCGCCAAAACAGGGTGTATATGGCGAGCCTGAGAGATTTGGGGCTGTCTGAGTACGAAGCGCGGGCGTATCGCGCGCTCTTGCAGACCGGTCCGACCACGGCAAAGGAACTGTCGCGGGCGAGTGATGTGCCGATGGGTCGCATCTACGACATTCTGAACAGCATCGAGACGTACAACCTCGTGCGCAGCCAGAGCGCGAGTCGCCCGAAAAAGTATGTCGCCGTCGAACCGACCACCGCGCTCGACCGACTCCTCGATGACAAAAAGCGCGAACTCGACCAGAAAAAAGACCAGTACGAGGACATTGTCGACGAACTCGCCCACGAACTCGATGCCGCAGAACCCGTCGAAGAAACGTTCTGGACGGCGGCGGTCGGGCCGACGCAGACGATTGACCTGCTTCTCGAACGCCTCGCGGCCGCAGACGACACCATCGTCATCGTCGCCTCAACGCTCGGCCAGCAGTTCGACATCGGCGAAATCGGGGCACTCGTTGCAGAACAACTCCAAAACGCCCTCGACCGCGGCGTTTCGGTCAAGGTGTTGATGCGCCCCGAGCTGGTCGACCTCCTGCCGGAATCCGTTGGCGACCACTATGCAGCCACGCTCTCTTCGCACCCCGACTTCGAGGTGCGGACGAGCGACGACGTGAGCGGGACGTTCAACGTCATCGACGGCACGGAAGTCGTCATCGAGGTTCCCCATCCGCTCGACACCGAAGAAATCTTTGCGATGATAGATTTAAAAGACCGGAGCTTCGCAACCGGTATCACGAATGAGTTCTCCCCCCGTTGGGAGACTGCGCGTCCCCTCTCGTTTTGAGGCGACGAGACTCAGCACATCTCGCTCAGGTCGACGTACGACCCTTCGCTCGCCGTAATCCACGTCGTGTACACGTCTGCCTCGCTTCTGTCCCGCGGAAACACGGTCAGTTCGTCCGGTGCGTGCTGGTACCGCACGAGCACGGATTGTAGGTCGAATTCGATGCCGGTCGCCGGTAACAGCGCACCCTCCCCTGCAGCGTGCGTGTTCTCTTTCGGTTGTGATTTCGTCATTGTCTTCCCCCGTGTCCTCCGGAACTGCTCGCATCTGCGGCCCTCCGAATGACAACTATATTGATAGTCACTCTCTGAGACCGTAACTGTTTACCCGTATTCTTACGGCCTGAGAATCGTCTTCTTGTGTTTTGTCCGCTGCCTGCTTCTCTGTGAGTGTGATGTACGACCGAATTCTCGTTCCCACAGACGGCAGCCCACTCACGACTCGGGTTGTCGAATACGCCCTCGACCTTGCGGTGCTCAGCGGCGGCGAACTCTACACCTGCTTTGTCGTAGACGATGCGGACATTCCAGCGCGCAACGTAGAACAGGTGCTCTCGTCGCTTGAAGACGAAGCCGAGGCCGCGACCGAGCGCGTCGCCGGGCTCGCCGCAGAGCGAGACGTTGCGGTCACAACGGCGGTCCTTCGCGGGGCACCGCACGCAGAAATCCTCGCCTACGCGGACAAAATTAACGCCGACCTCATCGTCATGGGGACCCACGGACGGCGCGGGTTCGACCGCTATCTCCTAGGCAGCGTGACCGAGCGCGTCATCCGCACCGGAAACACGCCCGTGTTGACCGTGAAACTCATGCGTCCGAACAAGGCCGTGACCACCGACGACGAGGCCATCGAGGTGGCGCGAGACGCCCTCGAACGCGAAGGAATCGCCCTCACCACGGTCCCCGAGACACCCTACCAAGAGAGCAGCACGTGGATTGTGCGGGCCGAAAGCGATGGCGATACGTTCAACGTCCACATCGACGCCACCTCGGGCAACGCCAGAGTCGCAAAAATTCGCTAACTTAGTCGCCGTTTACTTCTGCGCGGAGGCTGCCCATCTCTGCGACCCGTTCTGCGTGGGCGTTGTGCTGGTGGATGGACTCGTCGTTCGACTGTTTCATCGTGACGACCGTCGTGTCGGGGAGTTGGTCGAACCGTTCGACCACGTCCTCTGCCATTGCCCGCACGCAGTCTTCGACGAACTTCGCGTTCGCGTGTGCCTCGTAGGTCATGTGGTCTTCGTCCGGGCGCTTTGCGAGGTTATAGATGCGCGCGCTCATCGAATCGCGCGCCACCTCGACGATATCCATGAGGTCTACTTTCGGCGCGTCGCGGCATTTGACGGTCAGCGTGGCGTGCCCGCGCTGGGAGTGGCCCGGTTGTGGAACTTTTTCGAGGAAGGCGTCGATGGTGTCCTTGTCCACGGCAAGCTGTTCGAGTGTGTCGCGGGCGCGCGATTCCGACATGCCTTGTGAGCACGGACACACCGTCATGCCGACAACGCGCGCGCCGATTTCTTCGAAGGTACCTTCTTCTGTCGCCTCCGCCGACGCGATGATGTCGATGGTGCTCTGGGTCTCTAAGTCGCTCGCGGGCGTGCGGTCACGGATGACGAGCTCGGCCTCCATATGCACCTCGGCGCGACTCGTGTACTTATGTTTCTTGAGCAGGCGCTCTGCGGCGTCGCCGCACACGTCTTCGACGCGGTAGGCCGGTTCGCTCACGGCCTGTTCTAGCACCTCGTCTATCACCTCCATGTTGCGAGACATATCCGCGCCTTTCCGCCAGCTCGGGAGGTCTACGAACACGGAGAAATCGGCCGTCAGGACGATTGGCCGCTTGTCTTTCCGAGCGAGTTTGACGAGTTTCTCGACGCCAGTAACGCCAACGCGATTCAGCCCCACGGTGACGTCCGGGCTTGTCGCCTGTACGTCAGGCAGTTGATGGGCCATTGTCCGCAGTAAGAACCCGCGCGCGATTATGGGTTACGATAGGTGACATCTCAGTCGAGCTTGCCGAGTGCCGTGAAGAAATCGAGTGGCGGCCCTGCGACGTGCATCGGACTCTCCGCCACCGACACCCGAATCTCTGCGGGCGGCGTGACGTACTCTTTCGTCCGACCGTCGCTGATGACGACGGCGGTGTCCGCATCCGCGACGCGAATCACGACCTCGCTTTCGACGTCCGCCACGAGCGGCGGCATCGACTCGGTCGCACACATCTCGGTCACGACGAGGCTCCGAACAGACGGATGGACGAGCGGGCCACCCTCGCTCAGATTGTACGCCGTAGACCCCGTTGGCGTGGCGATGAGCACGCCGTCTGCGTGCCCGCCCGAGTACAGCGCGCCATCGACTCGAACTTCGATGCTGAGGCCTTGTCCGTGGCCGCGTTGGTCGCCTTGGACGACGATTTCGTTGAGCGCGGGCGGGAGCGACCACCCCTCTCCCTCGGCTTGCAGGCGGGGAATCGACCGGGTGCGTATCTCGCCTGCTTCGCGCAGGTGGGCGACTTCTTTCGAGACAGCCTCAACTGCTTCCTCTGGCGAAACTGCGTTGAGAAAGCCCACCTCTCCGAGGTTCACGCCCATGACAGGCGTGGCTTCGGCACCGCGGGCGGCGAACAGGAACGTGCCATCACCGCCGATGCTCACGACGAGGTCACACTCGTTCATCGACGGAATGTCGTGACCCTCTATGTCGAGGGCTGTGGCCATCTCCTTGTCAACCCAAACGCCGACGCCCTCAGCGAGGAGGCTCTCTCGAATCTCGTCGGTGAGCGACGCTGCCCGTGGGTTTCCGCGCTGGCCGACGATACCGACTCTCATGTGAGGCGATTCGTCTGGCGGTGTAAAAATCTGCCCACGTTCGGGCAACATTAATCAGGCATCGGCGCGAGGTCAGCGTATGTCTCAGCGGCCAGTCATGAGGTGGTGTTCGTGAGCGACGACGAACAGCCTGAGTCTGCGGATGACGACTGGTTCGAACGCGGTCTCTCTGCTGATGCAGCCGACACAGACGCGAACGAAGCCACCGAATCGACCACCACAGACGATACACCCGACGAACAAGACGACCCGTCACCCGAAGACGCCCCTCCCGCAACCGACTCGTTTGGGGTGGACGACGCAGACGGCTTAAACTTGACCGAGAGCGCAGACGGCCAGTTCGGGTTGGATAGCGATGACTTCGGGATGGGCAGCGACGCCGACTTCGGCATGGGCGGTGACGATTCGTTCGGGCTTGGCGACGACTCGCTGTTCGACGACGACTTTGCGAGCGCCTTCGGAACCGCTCCCGGTCCCGGTGGCTCAGGTGGCACAGATTTCGAAGACGACGCCATCGACTCGGACATCCCGCGCATCGACATCGGGATTCTCGGCTTAGACGACATGATTCAAGGCGGGGTTCCCGAAAGCTCGCTGATGGTCGCCATCGGGAGCGCCGGGACGGGTAAAACCACCTTCGCCCTCCAGTTTCTCCACCACGGCCTCGAAAACGACGAAAAGGCCATCTACATCACCTTAGAAGAAAGCCGCGAGCAGGTGATCAACACCGCCGTCGAGAAGGGCTACGACTTCGATTCGTACGTCGATAACGGCCAACTCGCCGTCATCGACTTAGACCCCGTCGAGATGGCAAACAGCCTCGACAACATCCGGTCTGAACTCCCCGAACTCATCTCCGAGTTCGGTGCCTCGCGGTTCGTCCTTGACTCCGTCTCTCTGCTCGAAATGATGTACGACCAGCAGGCAAAGCGCCGCACCGAGATTTTCAACTTCACCCGCGCGCTCAAGCACGCCGGTATCACGACGATGCTCACGAGCGAAGCCAGCGACGACAACCCCTACGCCTCGCGCCACGGCATCGTCGAATACCTCACCGACGCCGTGTTCATCCTCCAGTACGTCCGGCCCTCCGACTTCCGTGAAACCAGACTGGCCGTCGAAATCCAGAAAATCCGCAATGCGAACCACTCCCGGGAGACCAAACCCTACGAGATTACGGGCACCGGTCTTAGCGTGTACCAGCAGGCGAATATCTTCTAGGAACTTTTTGCTGCGGGGGGTCGCATCCGCGACCCCCGCTGGCAAAAACTTCCATGAAAAAGGCCGGAAACGCCGTCGGCGTTTCCGGGTGCGCTGGTGGAGGGAGACTGCAACCGCACAGCGAAAACTCCCTCCAGTTTTTAGTATCCATACTGCTTGTGTGACTAGCTATTTATTAACACACCGACAATTCTCTGTATGCTCACTGTCCTGTGTGGATCGTCCGAAAATCGGCGGTTCATCGAAGTTGCAGGAATCGTTGGGTTTCTCCACGCCATCGGTGTCCTCTGGATTCGGTCAGCCCTTGGCATCTACACGCCCGTGTTCGACCTGTTCATTCTGTGGACACTCCCCGGTTTGACGCTCGTCGGTGGTTTTGCAACGTACACCCTCCTCGTGCACCGACTCTACACGCCCACGTTGGGCATTGCGACGATTTTTACGTGGGCGACGGTCCGGCAATGGCAGTACATTCTCTCACTGGGTGATACTGCATGGGGGACAGCGCCGCAACCCCTCTATTTCTACATCACGCTCTGGCCGCTTCCATTGGTTGTGGGTATTTTGCTTGCCCGGCTCGAACTGGCGGGCCAGAGCCGACTATTCGAACGAAATTCTTCGACACTTGAGTGACGACACATCCGTCCTCAAGAATCGCTTGCGACAACCGCTGTGACCCTCCCAAACCCCTGAATTACGGCTATCGTCTCAGCCGACGAACTCTCCTATACGTCTCTGCGGATGTGGCACGCCGTGGAGACGGTCGGAGGGACAATATGGCAATTTCAACAGCCGCACAAAACAAACAAATCGTAGAGCGCACGCTCAAAGAGTGCTGGAACGAGGGGAACTTCGAGTCGCTTTCACAACTCGCCCACGACGACATCCGCGTCCTCGATGACGACGGCAACACGGTCGCTACCGGGCCGGACGGTTTCAGGAAACACATCGAAGCGTGGCGGACGGCCTTCCCCGACTTCACCGTCGAAGCCAAAGAACTCATCGCAGAAGACGACGTCGTCGTCCTTCGATTCATGGAAGAGGGAACCTTTAACGGCGAACTCACCCGTGGCGAACTCGCGGGCATCGACCCGACCGGCAAGCACTACCGCTCGTCTGGCGTGGCGTTCCACCGCATCAAAGACGGCAAGCTCGCGGAGTTCTGGGTCATCGACGACAGCTTGAACTACGCCCAACAGCTCGGCGTCCTCCCGGACGACCTGCAGAAAATCGGGATGTAACTCCTCTTTTTAGCGAACCACAGTCACCGGAATCGGCGACCGCTTGACGACGCTCTCTGCGACGCTCCCGAGAAGGATGCGCGAGACACCTGTCCGTCCGTGGCTGCCCATGACGATTTGGTCGATGTCGTGTTCTTTCGCGTAGGTGACGATTTCGCGGGCGGGCCGCCCGACGACCTGTTCGGCATCGACCCCGCGGTCGAACTCGGCGGCGATGTCGTCTGCCTCCGCGAATATCTCGTCTGCGGTCTCTTCTGCTTGTTTGTACCACTCCTCTGCGTAGCCGGGGAGCGACGCCTGTGGGCTAAAGCCGGTGTCCATCGGGTTGATGACGTGGAGGATGGTGATGTCCGAACTCGGGAACTCTTTGAGCCCGAATTGCAGCGCGTGGACGGCTTGCTCTGAGCCGTCCATCGGAATCAGCAGGCGCTTTCCCATAGCATCTGATACGTCCCCAGCCGTCAAAAAGACTCGTTACCCCTACGCGCCCCGGCCGTGCCGGGTGAGACACTTAGAGAGGCCAATCAACTCGACCGGCTCTGAGTTGTCCGGCGAGTAAATCACCATCTGGCCTTTCTCCATGTAGGGCACTTTCTTCTCTAAGTTCGCGGGGATGTTCACGCTCTTGATGGCGTCTACGTCACCGAGATTCAGCACTATTTTCGTGTTCACCTGCTTGAACACCGGTTCGGCGATGTCCTGTGGGTCTTGGGTGATGAGAAACAGCCCAAGGCGCTCTTTGCGCCCCTGTTTTGCGGCTTCGGTGAACTTGCCTATCACCTTGCGCGCTTGGGCACTCTCTGCGTCCGCGAGGAAGTTGTGCGCCTCGTCCATTCCAACGACGAGCGGCGTCTCCTTTATGCGGTCGAACATCGGGTCGTTCGAGAGCTTTTGGTCGATGAGCAGGCTCGCCACAGCGAGGACGATGACCTCAGTCGCCCGGCTGTTGGTGACGTGGTAGGTCGGAATCACCGTGAGGCCGCCCGGTCGGACGAGGCGGTGAATCTGCTCGGTAATCGGTTCTGCATCCTGATCGAACACGCTGTTGAACGCAGACGAGCGCACCCGGCGATGGACGGCGTCGAAGGTTGCCTCGTGGACGCGCCCGCTTTCGTCTAACTCCTCGCGCAGCGCCGGGTCGTCGAGGAACGAGAGGAAGCCGCGATAGGTGTGCGTAGAGCCGGTTCGGAAGTAACGGTCTAAGAGGAAGTCGAGGGCGTTGTACTGGTTGTCGTTCAAACTCCCACCCGCGACGAGCCAGCGGTTGTTGCGCACGAGCGAGAAGGGGATGGTGAACTCGACTTGCTCTGCGCGGTGGTGGTCTGCGGCGTAACTCGACCCTTCGACTTTCGGGATGAACGCGATGGTGTCCTCGTGGCCGCCGTGGGCAATGTTCTCGCGTTCACACCGCCGGGCGAACTCCGTCGTCATCTCTGGGTTGTCGTCATGCATCTGGGCGTACTCGTCTTGCGGGTCGAACTGGACGACGGCCATCCGGCGTTCCTGTGCACTTCCGGCTTCGACCGGGTAGGTGCGCGCCTCGCTCAGATACTGACGGAGCACGTTTTTCGCGCTGTGGGTCTTCCCCGACCCTGTCCCACCCGCAATCAGCGTGTGGCGGAACACGAGCGGGTCACCCGACTCGTAGTTGTCCTTGACGCGGTAGTCGATAGTCGGCGGCTGTGCGCCCGTCCGGACCTTCTCGCCACCGACCGAGAGGTGGCCGAGGAAAACACCCTCTTCCGGGATTTTGAGTCCCGTCTTGATTTCGGTCTGGTCGGTGGCCTCGCGCACGACGGTTTCCGGCTTCGGCACGCGGTCGGTCATTCGCCGCTTTAATTCGCCGTCGTCCTCGTAGAGCACGGCGATGGGTTCGAGCGAGGCCATGAACTTGTAGTCGTGTTCGTCGATGCCAGAAGAGCGCATCGCGCGGCGGGCGTGAATCTCGGTGGCGTCGTCGGTGTAGTACTCCTGGGCGTATTCGAGGGTCGTAATCCGACAAAAGAGGCTCTCGCCGTCGGGGTAGGAGATGAGGAGATACTTCCCGATGCGCACGTCAGAGCGGTTTTTCGCCGTCACGTAGGCTCTGAGACACGTCTCGTCGCGGTCTTCGCCAATCGAGAGGCCAGCAGAGACGGCGAGCGTGCCGATGCCACGGTCTGCCCCCACGCCGTCTACGGTCACGGCCTCAAAATCGCTCTCCGTCGCGGTCGTTGCTTCAACGTCCCCGTCGTCGGGGTCAAACTCGTTGAAGTCACCGAGGTCGGTCATATGCCCCCATCACACCATTCCCACAAATCCGTTTCCCACCGTGTCCCGACTGTGAGCCGTGGTAACGATTCAAAAATCCAATTCATTATTTCCTAGAGGTACAGCCAATCGTATATGTTCCGAGAACTTATCATATCTAATGCTTCTCATTCGCGGCCACGCAGGCGGGACGACGCTGACCGGCACGCTGTACGAGCGCGGCGAGCGTCCGCCGACCTACCGCGGTGCGCCGGACGATGGTGCGCCCTACGTCTGGGTGTGTGATTCCTTCTACGAGGTCGAAAGCGGCGGACAGGTCCAAACCATCAACAACGAAGAGCGCCGGGTCGCCTTCGAAGCGCCCTCGCCACACGGTTTTGAGACGCGCGAGCAAGCCATCCGCGATGCTTACGACCACATCCGCACGCAGTTCGCGCGAGTCGGTCTCTCCTCTAGCGACGTGGACTTCGAACTGTCGAAAGTCCGCCCGGAAACTTAGTAATCGAGTCCCCAGCGCACGTCGTCGTAGGTGCGCTCGCGGTCTGCGTGAAACGTCTGTTCAAGTTTCTGTTTGAGCGACTCTTTTTCCTGTTGGCTGATGCGTGCGAGCTCGTCTGCCTTCCCGATGACCTTTGGCGGCCCACGATTGCGCGCCACGTCACAGAGCAACTGCATGGTGAGTCGCTCGCGTAGTTCTTCGTCTTTCGTGAACGCGTACGGTGCTTCCACCTTGTAGACGATGTCTTGGCGAGGGTCGTAGATGATGAAGAATGTCACTTCGTAGTCCTCGTCCGGGCGGTCGCGGTCGATGCCGAGGGCGTCGCCTTTCACCGAAAACGTCTCGTCTGCACCGCCGCGGGAGACGAACCAGTTCGTGAACGTCAGGCAATCGGTCAGGCGCTCGCCGTCTGCGAGGCGTTCGAGCACCTTTGCGAAGAAGGCGGCGTCGTTGACCCACGGAGCTTCTGCCTTTCCGCGGACGGCGTTCGTGATGGCCTTTGTCGAGGAGTTTTTCACGAAGCCGATGAGCGGTATTTCGCGGTTTGCAAAGCGCTCGACCAATCGGACGTAGTTTTCGACCACGTCGCGCGGGCGTTTGTCCTCTACGAGCAACTCACGCAGTTCGGGGTCGCGGTTCTCCCAGTTCAACAGGCCTTTCGGGTAGATGGGACCATCGAGGACGAGTAAGTCTTCGACGACCTCTGCTTGCAACAGAGCGTGTTTGCTCTCTGCGAGATAGAGCGCGAGGGCGTGGACGACGGCTCCCTCGTAGCGATTGACGCGGGGGACTTTGAACAGGCGGGCGCGGCTGTAGCCGTCATCGAACATCGACCAGTCTTCGTCGAAGGTGCCTGCCGTGTCGTTCGTGTGGACGGTGGCGACCATCGTCCGCGAGCGGTGCAGTTCCAAATCCGAGGGAACCGCACTCATCGCGGCTTGGGCCACGTCGATGACCAGCCCGTTTTTGAACGTCGTCGGGTTGATGGTGCCAGAGTCGATGCCGTGGCAGGTGGGAAAGCGGTCGTCACAGAGGGCAACGTCCGCGATGTCTACGCGCTTTCTGGCCACCTCGTCGAGCGGTTCGAGGACTTTGGTGTTGCCGTCCCAGAGCGGGTCTAAAAACTCGTTCCAGACGGTCTCTGCGAACGCGCGGTGGTCGCTCGCATCCACGTCCTGCTCGATCCGGCGGGCCAGGTCGGCGATGCCGTCGAAGTGGACCGGGTCGAGTGTCATATCCCGTTCATCTGCGGCCCGCGAGAAAAACACCGGGGTAATCGCTCAGGAAAAGAGGAGGCTCGCGGGGTAGAGCAGAATACAGACAATCGCCTCCCACCGCCCGAGACCGCGCCGCCAGTACATGAGCGCGAGGACGAGAATCGAGACGCCGAGCATGTAGATGAGCGAGGCCGAGATGGCAGTTGTGTCCACAACTACATCCGCGACGAGCGCGCCGACGCCGAGCGAGAACACGGGGTCGGTGATGTTGCTCCCGAGCAGTGCACCCACCGAAATCCCGCCGTTCCCGCGGTAGGCGGCGATGCCCGCGACGGCGATTTCTGGCGCGGTCGTGCCGAGGCCGGTGAGCAGGCCAATCAGGTACTCGGAGATGCCAACGAGTCGGGCGAGCGAGATGGCGTTCGAGACCATTAGCTGCCCGCCCACGACGACGAAAATGAGGCCGAGGACAATCCACGGAATAGTCTCGCGGGGTGACTGGCGTTCGACGGTTTCTTCTGCAATCTCCTCGCCGCCTGCGTTCGTATAGAGGATGTAGATGAACTCGACGTAGGCGAGCATCATCAGGACGCCTTCTGAGAAGGTGAGCGCCCCGTCGTCGAGCGCGAGCAGCATGATGACCATCGCGAGCACCATTCCGCCGCCGTACACGAGCACCTCGCGGCGGGTGGCGAGGACGGGCGCAATCAGCGCGACGATGCCGATGGCGAGGGTTATCTGGGCGATTTCGGAGCCGACGATGTTTCCGACGACGATGTCGCCCGCCCCGAGTCGCGCCCCGAGGACGGACGTGACCATCTCCGGCACCGAGGTTCCAATCGAGATGACCGTGACGCCGATGAAAAACGGCGACACCCCGTAGTAGAGCGCGAGGTTGCTCGCCTCCGCGACGGCTCGCGACGCGCCGTAAACGAGCAGCGCGAGGCCACCGAGAAACAGCAGTATCTCGACTAACACCCACGAGCCTCCAGCATAGGACTGGCTACGATAGCCGACAGGTTAGTCCTTCGCCGACCAGCACGCTATTTACCGTGGCCGAAAATTCCACGCACATGAAAGCGGCGCTCATCATTTTAGACGGCTGGGGCATCGGCAGCCACGACCGGCTGGATGCGGTGAAAGGCGCGGACACGCCGAACTTCGACCGCCTCAAGCAAGCCGGCGCGTACGGCGAACTGACCGTCTCCGGCCGTCGGGTTGGCCTCCCCGAAGGCCAGATGGGGAACAGCGAAGTCGGCCACCTCAACATCGGCGCGGGCCGGGTCGTCATGCAGGAGTTCACCCGCATCGAAGACGCCATCGCGGACGGCTCGTTCGCCACCAACGACGCGATTCAGGACGCGTTCGACCACGCCGAGGCGTCGGGCGGCCGCGTCCATCTCATGGGCCTCGTCTCCGACGGCGGCGTCCACTCAGCCCAGAGCCACCTCCACGCCCTCATCGACATCGCCGCAGACCGAGAACTGGAGGCCGTGACCCATGCGTTCACCGACGGGCGCGACACCGCGCCGAAGGGTGGCAAAGGATTCCTCGCAGACCTCGACGCCCACGCCGAGAAAGCCGGAACCGGCGACGTCGCCAGCGTCACGGGGCGCTACTACGCGATGGACCGCGATCAGAACTGGGTGCGCACCCGCCGCGCCTACGACGCCATTGTGAACCGAGACGCGCCCTACACCGCCGCCTCCCCCGTCGAAGCAGTCGAAGCCTCCTACGAACGCGGGGATACCGACGAGTTCGTCGAGCCAACCCTCATCGAGGGTGGCCCCGCCCTTGAAGACGGCGACGCGGTTATCTTCTTCAACTTCCGCTCAGACCGCGGCCGCCAGCTCACCCGGCTGCTCGCGGATATCCGCCCCGAATGGGACTTTGCGACCACGCCACCAGAAACGTATCTCGTCACGATGACGCAGTACGACAAGACGTTCCCCGTCCCCGTGGCGTTCCCGCCAAACCAGCCCGATGACACGCTCGGAGAAGTCGTTTCTGCGGCGGGACTCACCCAACTTCGCCTCGCCGAGTCAGAAAAGTACGCCCACGTCACCTACTTCCTGAACGGCGGGCGTGAAGTCGAGTTCGACGGCGAGATTCGGAAAATCATCCAGAGTCCGGACGTGCCGACCTACGACCGAAAACCCGAAATGAGCGCGAAAGAAGTCACTGATACGGCCCTCTCGGTCATCGAGAGCGACGACCCTGACGTGCTCGTCTGCAACTACGCCAACCCCGACATGGTCGGGCACACCGGCGACTACGACGCCGCCGTGAAAGCAGTCGAAGCCGTCGATGCCCAACTCGGCCGCCTCGTGGAAGCCGTCCAGCAGGCGGGTGGTCATGTCCTCATCACCGCAGACCACGGCAACGCAGACGACATGGGAACCTCCGAGAACCCGGACACGGCACACACGCTGAACCCGGTGCCGCTCATCTACCTCACGCCCGAGAACACCGACGGCGGCCGCACCGTCATCGCGGACGGCACGCTTGCGAACATCGCGCCGACGCTGCTCTCGCTCATCGGCATCGAGAAACCCGCAAAGATGACCGGCGAGTCGCTGTTGGCGTAATCCTACCGACCGTCGTACACCACTTCGCCGTCGACGAGCGTCATCGTCACGTCGATGTCCTCGATTGCGTCTGCGTGCTCCCATGGTGAGCGGTCGAGCACGACGAGGTCTGCCTGTTTTCCTTTTTCTATGGTTCCACGTCGGTCTTCGGCAAACCCGGCGTAGGCCGCGCCCGACGTGTAAGCGCGCAGCGCATCCGTGACCGAGAGGCGCTGGGCAGCGTCTGGCGCGTTCACGGCGTGGTGGATGCCAAACAGTGGGTCGAGGGGCATACAGTCAGAGCCGAAGGCCAGTGGCACGCCCGCGTCCAGTAAGTCCGCGTAGCGGTTGGACTGGCGGCGACGTTCTTCGCCAAGCCGGTCGTCGTAGAGACCGTCTTCGTCGGCCCAGCGCAGGAAGTTCGGCTGGACGGAGGTGACGACACCGAGCTCGGCAAATCGCTCGATGTGCTCGTCGGTGAGCAGTTCTGCGTGTTCGACGCGGTGTCGGGCGGCTTCCGGGTCTGCTGACTGTTCTTCGTAGGCGTCCAACACTGCCGTAATCGCCTCGTCACCAATTGCGTGGGCACAGGCTTGGAAGCCAGCGCGGTCTGCGATGCCGACGACGGTGGCGAGTTCGTCGGGTGTGACGACCCACTGGCCGGTCGTGTCGGCGTCGGCGTAGGCTTCTGTGAGTTTCGCGGTGCGCCCGCCGAAACTCCCGTCGGTGTAGGACTTGATGGCTCCCGTTTCGACCATCTCGGAGCCGTGATTCGTCCGGAGGCCGGTCTCGATGGCCGCATCGAGGTGGTCAGACCAGTAGTTGAGCCGGACTCGCAAGGTGAGTTCGTCTTCTAAATCGAGGTCGCGGAACACCTCGGGAGCGGTCGACTTTCGAACCATGTCGTGGACGCCCGTGACGCCGCGAGCGTTCGCGTGGCGCTGGGCTGCTTCGAGGAGGTCGCGCATTTCCGCGGCGTCCGGTTCCGTGGCCTCGAAAATCACGTCGAGTGCGGATTCGACGACGACACCGGTCGGTTCGCCACCCTCTGCGAGAACGTCTTCTGCGGGCATGGCGTCGAGGAACTGGTCTACGGCGACGGAGTTGAGCGACGCGACGTGTAAGTCTTCGCGGAAGGCGGCGACGGGGCGCTCTGTGCTCACCGCGTCTAAGTCTTCGCGGGTGAGATAGCGCGATTCCGACCACTCGCTTTCGTCATAGCCGTAGCCAAGAATCCACCCCGATTCACGGGCGGATTCTGCGAGCAGTGAAATACAGTCTGCGGGGCTGTTTGCGCCCGCTAAATCGGCGTGGACGAGGCGGCGGCCCACCATGTTCAGATGGGTGTGTGCGTCGATGAAGCCGGGGAGGAGGACGCCGCCGTTGAGGTCGATGACCTCTGTTTCCGCACCAGCTAAAAAATCGAGTTCGTAGGCGCGGTCGACACGGATGATGCGTCCATCGCGGATGGCGACGCCGTCTGTCGTTTCGTCCGGGTCGGTAAGCGTGTGAACCTCCGCGTTTATCAGAATGCGGTCGGCTGCCTCGGTCATACCTCCTGTTCCGTGGCCGTGGCGATAAAAAGTCGGGCTAGTCGAGGGCCGTTGCGTACACGACAATTCCCACTACCTGCCCCGTAAACAAGTCAGTCTCCTTCTCCCCGACGCGCTCGAAACCGCGCGCCTCGTAGAACGCGCGTCCCACGTCGTTTTCTGCGAACACTTCGAGGCGCAGTTTCGACAGACCCTGTTCGCGGAGGGCGGCTTCGATGGTCGAGAGCAGTTGTGTACCAACGCCCTTTCCCCACCAGTCGGGGTGGACGTAGATGCTGTAGAGTTCGCCCGTTGCGACTTCGCTTGCGTCGCCTCCAGAAGCATAACCGACCACCTCGTCGGCTTCGGCGACGACGTAGACCGTCTCCGGATTTACAATCGCATCGCGCACCTTCTCGCGGTTGTACCACGCGTCCATCGCCGCTTCGAGTTCTTCCTGCCCAATAATCTCCAGATAGGCGGCTTCGTAGGACGCGCGGGCCACACGCTGGATGGCGGCGACGTCTTCCGGTTCGGCGGCCCGGATGGTGACGGGTGAGGACATAGACTGAGTGACAGGTTTCGGTGACAAAAATCTACGGGCGAAGCGCAATCGTTACGCGCCCGGCCCGTCATGGCAGGAACATGACCGAGCCTGCCGACCTCGTCGCCCGCGTCCGCGACGGAGACATTCGGCTTCACGAACTCGAACAGCACGCAGACGCGGACACCGCCGCCGCCGCCCGCCGCCTGTACGTCGAAGAAGAAACCGGCGCAGACCTCACGATGGCTGGAGAGTACGCCTTCGACGCCGAAGACGCCGAATCGGCCATCGAGAACATGGTCGGCGCAATCCAGGTCCCACTCGGCGTCGCCGGCCCCGTGCCCATCAACGGCGGCGCAGCCGAGGGAACCTACTACCTCCCGCTTGCGACGACCGAAGGCGCACTCCTCGCGAGCGTCAATCGCGGGCTGTCCGCCATCCGCGCCGCAGGCGGCTCGACCGCCCGCGTTATCAAGTCGAAGATGACCCGTGCGCCCGTGTTTCGGGTGCAGGACGTAGCAGAATCCGTCGAAGTCGTCAAGTGGGTTCGCGCGAACAAGAACAAACTGAAAGACGCCGCAGAGGAGACGACGAGCCACGGCGAACTCGTTGACGTGACGCCCTACGTCGTTGGTGACAACGTCTTCTTGCGCTTTGGCTACGACACGAAAGACGCGATGGGGATGAACATGGCGACCATCGCCACCGAAGCCGCGAGCGCCATCGTCGAAGAAGAAACGCCCGCCTCGCTCGTCGCACTCTCTGGCAACCTCTGTACGGACAAGAAACCCGCCGCCATCAACGCCATCGAGGGCCGTGGGCGCACCGTCGTCGCCGACGTGCGCATCCCGCGCGAATCGGTCGAAGAGCGATTCAAAACAACGCCGGAGGCCATCGCCGAGGTCAACACGCGGAAGAATCTCGTGGGCAGCGCGAAAGCCGGAAGCCTCGGGTTCAACGCCCACGCCGCGAACACGGTTGCCGCGATGTTCCTCGCAACCGGCCAAGACGCCGCACAGGTGGTCGAAGGCTCCAATGCGATTGTCACCGCAGAAGCCCGCGAAGACGAACTGTACGCGAGTATCAGCCTCGCCAGCCTCGAAGTCGGCACCGTCGGCGGCGGGACAAAGCTCCCGACGCAGGCAGAGGGCCTCTCCGTGCTCGGCCTCCGCGGCGGTGGCGACCCGGCGGGCGCAAACGCCGACGCGTTGGCGGAAGTGATTGCCACTGGCGCACTGGCTGGCGAACTTTCACTTCTGTCGGCACTGGCGTCGAGACACCTGTCTTCGGCACATGCCGAGTTAGGCAGATAACCAGTTTCACTTTCACCCTGCTTACGGCTCTCGTTTATTGTACCACAGTCGAAATTGGAATAATAGCGCCTGCTGGCGAGCACCAGCGGGCGTTTCCACAGAGGTACGAACCATGTCCGAATCATGTCCCGACCAGCCAGCGGCATCGCGCGCCTACCGCCTGTTGCGCTTGTTGAAGCTCCTGCTTGGCATCATCGCAACGGCCGTCACCATCTGGCAGGCGGTTGGCCAGCTATAACAACCGGTACACTCCACGATTTTCACTCACTTCTCCGGCCTGTACGAGTCGGGTGAGCGCCGTCTCGACGTAGCCCCGTGAGACGCCGTGCTGTTCGGCAAACTCGACAACGTCGGCTTCGGTGGGCGCGTCGAGTTCCGAGAGCGCCGCGAGCACGGTGTCTTTCTTGCTCATCGTCTCGCGTTTCGCGGTCGCTTGCTCGCCTGCTGCGGTGATTTCTGCGGCGTCAAGTCCCGAGCCTTCGAGGTACTCCTCATCGGAGACCACCGCCTCGTTCGTGTAAGTCTCCATCTCGCCAAAGGAATCGACGTTGGCGAACGCCTCTGATTCGCCTTGGCGGTTTGCGAGCATCTGGGCGCGGTGTTGGCGCGCCTCGTTCGCGTCGTCGGTCGTAATAAACTTCTTCAACTTCTTGTACTGGAGGCGTTTGCCACAGCTCGTGCAGTTCGTCGTCTTCGGGCGTCCCTCGACGACTTTCAGCGCGCCACAGTTGCTACAGCCGACGACCGCATACATATGAACACACACTCGGTGCGGGCAGTTGAATCCACCGCCCGGGGCCACGCTTTTGGTGGTTGCTACCGTCTCACGCACATGGACGCAGTCTCCCTCTCAGACAGCGATGTAGTCGAAGCAATCGACGGCGTGCACCTCGCACAACTCGCCGCGGGCGAGAAAATGAGCATTCAGCACTTCCACATCGAACCCGGCGCAAAAGTTCCAGAACACAGCCACCCCCACGAGCAGACCGGCTACGTAACGAAAGGGACGCTCACCTTCCTCATTGACGGCGAAGAAATCTCGGTTTCTGCGGGTGAATCCTACGTGGTTCCCGGCGACGAACCCCACGCCGCAGAGAATCGCGGTGACGTGCCGGTCGATGGCCTCGACATCTTCAGTCCGCCACGCCTCGACGTGCCGTGGATGGAAGACTAGTTGAGCGTCACGACGGTTCGAAGGCTCGGTGGCAGCCGCCGCTGTGCGAACCTACACAGATCCCTCAGAGTTGTCGGCATCCGTTTTCGATTCCCCACATTAGACGTTCTGAATGCCACACTACCGGCTCAGCGGTGAAATAAAAAGAAAACGTGAGTCTGTGAGCTTACGCGAGCTTCTCTATTTCTTCGACGATGACGTCAGCGAACTCGCTCGTTGCGAGCTTCTGGCCACCCTCGATCTGGCGGTGTAGGTCGTAGGTGACCCGACCGGTGGAGACGGCTTCTTCGACGGCGTCGCGGACGAGTTGTGCGGCGTCCTTCCAGCCCATGTATTCGAGCATCAGGCGGCCCGAGAGGATGAGCGCGGTTGGGTTGACCTTGTCCATGCCGGCGTATTTTGGTGCCGAGCCGTGGACGGGTTCTGCGAGACAGAGTTTGTCACCGAAGTTTGCACCGGGGGCGATGCCGAGGCCGCCGATCTGTGCACCGGCGGAGTCGGACATGTAGTCGCCGTTCAGGTTCATCGTCGCAACGACGTCGTACTCGTCGGTGCGGGTCAGAATCTGCTGGAGCATGTTGTCTGCGATGCGGTCTTTGATGACGATTTTGTCCTCTGGAGCTTCGCCGTCGTACTCCTCCCAGAGTTCGTCCTCGGTGATGGTGACGTCACCGAACTCCTCGGCTGCGAGTTCGTAGCCCCAGTCACGGAAGGCACCCTCGGTGAACTTCATGATGTTGCCCTTGTGGACGAGGGTGACGGAGTCGCGGTCGTCCTCGATGGCGTACTCGATTGCTTCGCGGACGAGGCGTTTGGTTCCGAACTCGGTGATTGGCTTGATGCCAATGCCGACGGGGCCGTCGTGGATGATGCCCGTCTTGCCCATGTCGTTCTCGATGAACTCTTTGACCTCTTCGACTTCGTCGGTGCCCGCTTCCCATTCGATGCCGGCGTAGACGTCCTCCGTGTTCTCACGGAAGGTAACCATGTCCATCTTCTCTGGGTGCTTGACCGGTGATGGGACGCCCTTGATGTAGTAGGTTGGGCGAACGTTTGCGTAGAGGTCGAGCTTCTTGCGGAGCGCGACGTTCAGCGAGCGGAAGCCTGCGCCAACAGGGGTGGTGAGTGGCCCCTTGATTGCGACGCGGAACTCTTTGATTGCTTCGACGGTGTCGTCTGGAAGGTTCTCGTCGTACTTTTCGCGTGCACTCTCACCGGCGTAGACGCGCATCCAGTTAATTTCGCGACCGGTTGCCTGTGCGGCAGCCTGCAGCACTTTCTGCGCGGCTGGCCCGACGTCAGACCCAATCCCGTCGCCGTGGATAATTGGGATAATTGGGTTGTCAGGTACCTCCAGTTTGCCGTCCGAGACGGTGATTTTCTCCCCGTCTTCGGGAACGTCGACCTTCTCGTAGCTCATAACACATAAGCCTCAGGTTAGTACAGTAAAAGCCCTGCTGTTCTCGCCTCGCCGCGAGAGCCAAGGAGATTTTGTCGCCGGGTGCGTGTTTTGGGTATGCGAATCGTTGTCCATGGTGGTGCTGGCAGCCCCCCAGAAGCACCCGACCGCCGCCAACAAGTTCTCGATGAAGCGGCCGCTGCAGGCGCAGCCGAAGTAGACCCGATTTCGGCCGTTGTCGCCGCCGTCAACATCCTCGAATCATCGCCCCGATTCAACGCGGGCGTCGGCGGCGCTATCCAGTCAGACGGCATCGTCCGGACGGACGCAGGTCTCATGACGGACACGCTCGATGCCGGGGCCGCAGCGGCCATGCCCGGCGTCTGCCACGCCATCGACGTGGCTCGTGTGGTGATGGAAGAAACGCCACACGTCCTCGTCTCGGGCGTCCACGCCGTCGACCTCGCGGCGGCCTTTGGTATCGAGACTGCGGTTGATCTCCGCAGCGACAGAACACGCGAGAAGTGGGCCGAGCTCGAACACGTCCCCGAAGCCACTGACGTTCGCGGACAACTCGACTGGAGTAAAGAAAAATTCGGTGGCCACGACACTGTGGGCGCGGTCGCCGTAGCAGACGGCCGCGTAGCCGCCGCAACCTCGACGGGCGGGCGCTGGCTCGCACTCGCTGGACGGGTTGGCGATGTCCCCCAGATTGGCAGCGGCTTTTACGCCTCACCCGCAGGCGGCGCGAGCGCGACGGGCGCGGGCGAAGACATTGCGAAGGTCACCCTCACTCGGCGGGCCGTTGGACTGCTCGAAGCGGGTGAGACAGCGCAAAATGCAGCCGAACTGGCCCTCGAGGGACTCGAAGAACGCACGGGTTCGGAAGCGGGCGTCATCGTCCTCGGTGCGGACGGTTCGGCCGGAAGCGCGTACAACACAGACGCGATGCAGGTGAGCGAAGCAGGCGAGTAATCAGTCGCGTGTCTTTGCCTCGCCGCCGGGCTCTGATTCGACTGACAGATATTCTGAGACGACTTCCGTCCACCGTAACCCTACGGTCTCTCATCATTTATTTCGACACTCATCCACCTGTGATTGACTATCGACAATCGTCGTGGGTCAGTTTTAATATCGACGAATCTCATACCTCCTCTCATGGCACAACTAACAGTGAAACGAGGGGAACAGCGGACAGCATGTCCAGATTGCGGGAGTGGACTCGTAAACGTACAGGGGCTCATGACGTGCCACGAGTGTTCGTGGGTCGAGACCAAGTAGTCGCAAACCCTTTGGACCGCTCCGGCGAAAAGCCGGTATGAGCGATATCGACCTTTCTTCGGAATCGTACGAGAAGAACCGAGAGGCAGGCCGCATCCTCGCGCAGGTCCGCGAAGAGGCTGCCGATAAAGTCGAAGTTGGCGTCAAACATTTAGAGGTCGCAACGTTCGCAGAAAATCGCATCCGCGAACTCGGCGGCGAGCCTGCCTTCCCGGTGAACATCAGCATCGATGAGGAAGCCGCACACGCCACGCCGAAAATCGGCGACGAGTCGGTGTTCGGCGAGGAGATGATTAACTTAGACATCGGCGTCCACATCGATGGCTGGCTCGCAGACACGGCGATTACTGTTGACCTTTCGGGTCACACTGACCTCAAAGAAGCCCCAGAGCAGGCGCTCGAAGCCGCTCTCGACCTCGTCGAGCCGGGCGTCAGCACGGGCGAACTCGGCGCGGAGATTGAAGACGTCATCACGAGCTACGGGTTCAACCCCGTCGTGAATCTCACGGGTCACGGTCTCGACCACTGGCAACAGCACACCCAGCCGACCATTCCGAATCGGGCCGTTTCGACGGGCGTCGAACTCGAAGTTGGTGACGTGGTCGCCATCGAACCGTTCGCCACCGACGGCAGCGGCAAGGTGCGCGAAGGGAGCAAAGAGGAGATTTTCGCGCTCGAACACGAGCGCCCGATTCGCAACCGGCAGGCTCGCCAAGCACTCGACCAGATTACAGAAGAGTTTCGCACGCTTCCCTTTGCCATCCGCTGGCTCGACACCGACCGCGCGGAGATGGCGCTCCGCCGCCTGAAGCGCAACGGCATCGTCCACGGCTACCCGGTGCTCAAGGAAGCAGACGGTCACCTCGTGAGTCAAAAAGAGCACACCATCATCGTCACCGAAGATGGGTGTGAGATTACGACGGCGTAATCTCGAAAGATGTAGAACGGTTGGAGGACCGTTCGTCAGCGAGGAATCGATTTTTATGCGTTGTTCATCCGAAGCGTGGTCTCGTGACCACAGTTCATGCACGTGCTCACGCGGTAGGGCTCGCGCGAGAATTTCGCGTTCTCCGGTTTGTCGCTCTCTGTGAGGAGCTTCAGGGCGACTTTGTGGGGCGTGTCACGACCGCACGCGTTGCAATCTTCGGTCATGTCGCCTGGGGTTCGGTTCTGGGTTGACATCGTATCTTGTACTGGCACCGGGGAGAGCATAAAAACCCCAATCTGTTGCACCTTGTTTCAGACGGTTTTCGCCATACGGGGGGCGAATGGGGCAAATGACTGTTCCATAGGCCTTTAGAGCGTTTACAACCTGAGCTAAGAGTGTTTTGGGGGTGGTTAAACACCATATGGTCGTAATATTTATATAGGCGTTTTGCCGCCAGTGTGCTACACTATCGCAATCAATCGACAGAGCCCACTCTGCCGGGGATTTAACCCGGTTGCGCCACCACGAGCGGCATGGAACAGCTGTTTGCCCCCTGGCGCATCGAGTGGATCAAACGCGAGGACAAGCGCGACACTGGAGATGGCTGTGTCTTTTGTGACCTCCCGACCCGTGAGAACGCCCGCGAGAATCTGGTCGTCGCGGCGAGCGAACACACGTTCGTCCTCTGTAACAACTACCCCTACAACCCGGGGCACGTGATGGTGATTCCCCGCACACACACCGGCGACTACGGCGACCTCACCGACGCAGAACTCCTCGACCACGCCAAACTCAAACAGCGCACGTTCGACGCACTCGAAACCGCGATGGGCGGCGTCCAAGGGTTCAACGCCGGGCTCAACCTCGGCCCCGCCGCGGGCGGGTCGATTGGCGACCACCTCCACACCCACGTCGTGCCGCGATGGAACGGTGATACGAACTTTATGCCGCTCGTGAGCGACACGAAAGTCATCGTCGAAGCTCTCTCCGAGACCTACGACCATCTCCACGACGCGTTCGCCGCACAGGACGGGACACGTGTCGAGCGCGAAAACGGCCCCGTCGTCATCGAATAAGGTCACAATCGCACGCCGAAGCCACTATACGCTCGGGTCGCCAACCACGACTCCATGTCGCGCGCCGCCGCAATCCGCCGGGTTGGCCTCGTTATTCTGGGGGCGAACCTGCTGCTCATGGCGACGAAGGCGGCGGTGTGGTACTCGACTGGCTCGCTGGCCGTCGGCTCCGAAGCCGTAAACAGTCTCGCAGACGCGGTGTACTCGGCGGTTGTTCTCGGCGGGCTCTATCTCACCACCCAACCGCCTGACTTCGAACACCCCCACGGCCACGAGCGAATCGAACCGTTCGTCTCGCTCGTCATCGCCATCGGCATCTTCGTCGCAGGTGTGCTCATTCTCGTCCAGTCGGTGTCGTCGGTGTTGATGGGCACCGTTTCACCGCCCGCAGGCCCCTACGCTATCGCGGTGCTCGCTGGGGCGGCGGTCATCAAGTTCGGCCTCTACCGCTACTGCCTCGACGTGGGCAGTCGGTATCATTCGCCCGCCGTCACCGCAACCGCGCTCGACAACCGAAACGACATTCTCACGGCGAGCGCCGCACTCGTGGGCGTGGTCGGCGCGTCGATTGGTTTCCCCATCTTAGACCCGCTCGCCGCTGGCCTCGTCTCGATTGGCATTCTGTACACCGGCATCGAAATCGTCCGTGACAACGTCGCCTACCTCGTCGGCGCGGCTCCCCCTGAAGAACTGCGCATCGAAATCCTCCGCCGGGCGCTCGCCCACCCGAAAGTATCTGGTGCACACGAGGTCGTCGCCCACTACGTCGGCCCGGAGATCGACGTGAGCCTGCACATCGAAGTCGAAGGCGACCTGACGCTGCTTGAAGCCCACGACATCGAGACTGCCGTCGTCTCTTCAATCAGAGACATTGCTCAGGTTGACGACGTGTTCGTCCACATCGACCCGAAAGAGTTGGGGGAATGGAAGGAAGACGAGGAAACCAACCGACTGCTCCGGCGGTTTGACGATTGAAACGGTCTGTTAAGCAAAACTTACAGCGGTTTTCCGAAGGCGTACACCGTCTGGTGTCCGGTAACTTCCACGTCCACGAAGTCGCCGGGTTCGATACCGTGGTCTGTGGCATTCTGGACGATAATCTGGCGATAGGCTCCGTCTCGGCACTTCACGGAGTCGGCCGTCCCCTGCTCTACGACGAGGCAATCACGTTGGACGGTCCCAACCATCTCCTCGTAGGCTTCGCCCACGATTTCGTGCTTCGCCGTGGACATCTCCTTCGAGCGTTCTTTCTTGAGCGTCCCGCCGAGGCCCTTCATTTTCGCGGCGTCCGTGCCGGGACGCTTCGAGAAGCGCGTGATGTTCACCTTCTCGGGGCGCGTTTCGCGCAGGAGCGCCATGCTCATCTGGTGGTCTGCGTCCGTCTCCGTCGGGAAGCCGACGATAAAGTCGGTTGAGAGCGTCCAGTAATCAAGGGCATCGTCGAACGTCTCAACGACTTCGACGTACTCCTCGACTTGATGCTGGCGGCGCATGTCCCCAAGCACGTCGTTCGACCCGCTCTGGACGGGCGCGTGCAGGAAGTTGTAGAGCTTGTCGTGTTTGGCGAACACGGCTGCGAGCTCCTCTTGGATGCCGTGGACGCCCTTCGGGTTCGCCATCCCAACGCGCACGCGAAAGTCACCCTCAATCTGGCAGATTTCGTCTAACAGGGTGTGGAGCTGACGTTCGCCCTTGTCCCAGCCGTAGACGCCCGTGTCCTGACCCGTGATGCGGATCTCTTTTGCACCGGCGTGGACGAGCGCACGAGCCTTGCGGACGTTCTCCTCGACAGAAGGCGAGTCGATTTTGCCCGTCGCGAACTTCGTGATGCAGTACGAGCAGTTGCTCATACAGCCGCGGGCGATGGGGAGGATGCCAATCGTCCCATCGAGAATCGGCTTCGAGTCGGGCGTCGGCGTCGGGCACTCCCCGTTGAGCACGGCGTTTGGCACCTCGTCCCAGTGGAGAATCTGGGCGTCGATACCGGCGTCTTCGAACTCCTCGCCCTGTGCGAGCGCCATACACCCGGTGACGATGAGGTCGCTCGTCGTAGATTGGAGTTCTTCCGCCCGCCGAATCATGTTGCGTTCGGTCTTTTCGATGACGGTACAGGTGTTCAAAATGGCGACGTCGGCGTCCTCGGGGCCCTCTGCGCGGTAGTGTCCCCCGTCGCGGAGCGCCTGCTCGATGTAGCGACTCTCGCCTTGATTCGAGGTACACCCGTACGTCTCGATGTGATAGCGGGCCATTCGCTTGGCGACGCTAACGGCCGGGGAGGCAAAAACGCGACGGATTGCGTGGCTACTCCTGTGCGGCGAGGTAGCTCTTCATGATGGCCACGCCCGAGGACGCCCCGATGCGCTCTGCGCCCGCTTCTATCATCGCTTTGGCCTCTTCCCAGTTGCCGACGCCGCCGCTCGCCTTGACGGGGAGGTACTCGGCCATCAGTTCCACGTCAGCGACCGTCGCACCGCCATCTGCGAAGCCAGTCGAGGTCTTGACGTAGGCGGCGTCTGCCTCTTTGGCCAACTCGCAGGCTTTGTGTTTTTCATCGTCGGTGAGTAGCGCCGTCTCGATGATGACCTTCACCGGCAGGGGGACGGCGGCGACGACTTCTGCGATGTCGGCGCGAACGGCGTCGTACTCGCCGGCTTTCAGCCGGCCGATGTTGATGACCATGTCAATCTCGTCTGCGCCGTCGTCCCACACGTCTTCGGCTTCGTCGCGCTTTGCGACGGTCGTGTTCTGACCGTGGGGGAATCCTACCACCGTGGCGAGCGTCACGTCGGGGGCGTACTCATTCGCTTCTTTGACGTAGCACGGCGGGATGCAGGCGTTCATACCGAACTCGCGCGCGTCGTCGAGGACGGCGAGTACGTCGTCGAAGGTCGTCTCCGGACCAAGTACCGTGTGGTCGAGCATCGAGGCGAGGCGGTCTGCGTTCATAGTGCACCAAAAAAGCCCTCGGAGTAAAAATTGCCCCATCGACTTTTCCCCGCCGGATACCAATTAGATGTCATGACCACGCCCGATACGCTCCACACCGAGGTGACCGAAACGGCCACCGCCATCGCGGAGATGGAGATTCGCGGCGCAGCGACCATCGCAGACGCCGCCGCGCGCGCCCTCGGCGCACAGGCAGAAGCGAGCACCGCGACCACCCCCGACGCGTTTCGCGCCGAACTCCGCGCCGCGGCACGCGTGCTCCACGACACCCGCCCAACCGCCGTCAGCCTCCCGAACGCGCTTCGCTACGTCCTGCTCGGAATGGAGGGAACCACGGTCGAGGAACTCAAAGCCTCAGTAGAGCGGCGCGTCGCCGCCTTCTGCGGACAACTCGAACGCGCCCAAGACGACCTCGGGCGCTTTGGCGGCAACCGGCTGCGCGACGGCGACACTATCATGACTCACTGTCACTCGACGGACGTCATCGCCTGTGTGCGCGCGGCCGTCGAAGACGGCAAAGAACTCACCGCCTACGTCAGAGAGACGCGTCCCCGAAATCAGGGCCACATCACCGCCCGCCAACTGGCCGAGTTGGGTGTCGACGTCACGCTCATCGTGGATAACGCCGCCCGCCACTACCTGAACGACGTCGACCACGTTCTCGTCGGCGCGGACAGCATCGCCGCGGATGGCTCTGTCATCAACAAAATCGGCACGAGCGGCCTCGCTGTGAACGCCCGCGACATGGGGACGCAGGTGATGGTCGCCGCCCAGACCATCAAACTCCACCCGGCGACGATGACCGGCCACACCGTCGAAATCGAAGAGCGCGACGCGACCGAAGTGCTCGCAGACGACGTACGCGCGGAGATTGGTGATATTCATATCAACAACCCGGCCTTCGATGTGACACCGCCGCGCTACGTCGATGCCATCGTCACCGAACGCGGCCAGTTCCCGCCCGAAAGCATCGTCATCCTGATGCGCGAACTGTTTGGCGAGCGTGTCATCAACCCATGGGAAGCACCCTGAGAGGGGTCTCGTCTTTCCTCTGGGACCTCTCGTCTCTTTCCTAACGCGGCCACCTGGAATCCAGAACACTTGGTAACTGCTGGCTGAACAGGGACGACACTCCATCTAAAAGACCGCAACGCGTTTACTGCTCCCGGCCACGAGTGTGGCTATGGTACTTCCGGACGGGTTTTCGATTCCGCCGCTCCCTGTGCTGTTGGTTCTTTTCGTCGCCCTCGCCATCGTCGGCGGTGCGCTCTATCGGCGCAAGCCACCGGTCACGCGCCACCTCGTCGTCGCCTTCGCGCCGTGGATGGTCGTGGGGTCCAGTCTGTACGTCCTCTATCAGATTGAGGGCCTGCCTTCAGCAATCGCGCCGCTGTTTAGCTCACCGACCGTTTACGGTTCGACGTTCATCATCGCGGGTGCTATCTGGGCCGTCTCGGCTGACCGCCCCGCAGACGAGTGGTCGCTGCGCTCGACTCCGGGCATCCTCGCGGCAACCGGACAACTCGGCATTGTCCTCGTCGCGGGAACGACCCTCGCTATTGGCGGGAGTGAGGGTGGGCTGATGCTCTTTTGGCCAGCCGTTGGCCTCCTCATCACCTGCATCCTCGCCGCGCTCGTCTGGGCGGGCATTCGCGTGGGGCTTCCCGACATCGCCACGACCACCGGGAGCGCGGGGGCGCTCGTCGTGTTCGGCCACACGCTCGACGGCGTTTCGACGGCCGTTGGCATCGACGCGCTCGGCTTTGGCGAGCAGACGCCGCTTTCGCGGGCCATCATCGAGTTCGCCGCCGCGCTGCCCACGGCCGACCTGTTCGGCACGGTGTGGCTGTTCGTCCTCGTGAAGGTCGCGCTCGCCACCGTCGTCGTCGCGTTCCTTGCAGAGACGGTGCGCGAAAGCCCGCGTGAGGGCTATCTGTTGCTCGCGCTCATCGCCGCCGTCGGTCTCGGCCCAGGCGCGCACAACCTACTCCTGTTCACCGTCCTCGGGTAAGCAGGTTTTTTGTCTCACCGTCCGAAGTGGCGGTGTTAATGCCCCGCGTCATCTGTGCTGGCCACGTAAACTGGGACCTGACTCTGCGCGTAGACCGCCTCCCCGAACCCGACGGCGAGGCGCTCATCGAGTCCCAACAAAAGGCAGGCGGCGGGAGCGCGGCCAACACCGCAGTCGCCCTCGCCGGGCTTGGCACGGACGCTGGACTCATCGGCAGCGTTGGCACCGACGAAAATGGTGTGGCTGCCCGCGAGGAACTGTCTGCGGTCGGTCTCGATCTCTCACACCTCCTTTCAGTCGAGGGTGACACGGCCGTGAAATATCTCGTCGTCGACCGAACAGGCGAGGTGATGGTACTCGGCAACAAGGGCGCGAACGAAGCCGTCACGCCTGAAAACGTGGATGCCGAGTACGTCAGGAGCGCAGACCACCTCCACCTGACGAGCCAGCGCCCGGACACCGCAGCCCACCTCGCTGAACTCGCGGCTGATGCGGACGTTCCCGTCAGCTTCGACCCGGGTCGGCGCGTCGCCTCTCGTGACTTCTCCGCGACGTTTCCGCACGTCGATTACCTCTTTCTCAACCGGCACGAAGCGGAGCAAGCCTCTGAAAAATTCGATCTCAACGTCCCCGACCGAGTGGTCGTCACCAAGTTCGGAGAGGGCGGGGCACAGCTCATCTCGGAGGGGAAACTCGCCTCACATCCCGGCTTCGACATCGAAACCACCGACTCGACCGGCGCAGGCGACGCGTTCGCCGCGGGGTTCATCCACTCGCAACTGGCTGCCTCCTCGCTCCCCGACTCGCTCGAATTCGCCGCGGCGTGTGGCGCGCTTGCGAGCCAGCAGGTCGGCGCACGCATCTCGCTCACGCCAGCCCGCGTCAGAGCATTCCTCGCCGCGCACTGAGCGCGAACCCGCCGTATTTTTTGCCGCGCCACAAAAACTGCGCGTATGGCAAAACAGCCCCACCTCCTCGTTTCCGAAGGCGACGTGACCGACATCGCACTCATCCCGGGCGACCCGGGCCGCGTAGACCGGATTGCAAAGCAGTGTGAGAACGTGGAAGTCGTCGCGGAAAATCGTGAGTACAAGGTCGTAAACGCCGAGTTCGAAGGCCGCGAACTCACCATCTGTTCGACGGGTATCGGCTGTCCCTCCGCCGCAATCGCCGTCGAAGAACTCTCTCGCGTCGGCGTCGAGACGTTCATCCGCGTCGGCACGACGGGCGCATTGCAACAGGGAATCGAAATCGGGGACATGGTCGTCGCAACCGGTGCGGCGAAAAACGAAGGCACCTCAAAGCGCTACGAGGACGTTGAGTTCCCCGCCGTCCCCGACTACGACGTGCTCACGGAGCTCGTCAACGCTGCCGAAGCCAACGACGAAGACGTGCACGTCGGTCCCATCGCCTCCGACGACGCGTTCTACGCAGAAACCGACGAGTTCGTCGAGGCGTGGGAAGCCGCGAACCTCCTCTCGGTCGAGATGGAAGCCGCCGCCGTGTTCACCCTCGCCCGTCGCAAGGGCCTGCGCGCCGGAGCCATCTGTACGGTGGACGGCAACCTCGTCGAAGGCACGCAGAAGGGCGAAACCGAGGGCGAAGAACTGCCTGACAAGGCGAAAAACAACGTCGAACGCGCCATCCGCATCGCGCTCACCGCGACGACTTCGCTGTAGAGAAAGGCCTTTCAAGGCCACTTTCGAACGTCTGGCAATGCTCGATACGGTGCGGAAACGCGCTGCCACCTACTACGCTCGGTTTCGGCGGTTAGAGCGCCGCCGGATTCGAGACCTCAGACGCTGGGTCGAGAGTACGCGCAACCTGATTCACCTCACGGTTGTCGTCCTCGTCCCGTTACTCATTGCCACCGTTACCGCCATCTCGAACTCGCTCGAACAACTCTCGTTCCTCCTGTTCCCCCCACTCGCCGCTGGCACCTACACGCTGTTTGCAGACCCCGAAGGAAAGTACTCGAAGCCCGGGAAGTTCGTCGCCGGACTCACCATCGGCGCGCTCTGTGGCTGGGGCGCGTTCGAACTCGTCGCCATCAGCCCGTTCACGCCAGCGCCGACTGGCCAGTCGGTCAGTGCGATAAGCGCCGGGCTTGGCATCTTTCTCACGGCGCTTTCGACGTGGGTGTTCGACATCGAAGAACCCTCTGCGTTCTCGACTGCGCTGCTCACCCTCGTCGCTGGTTCGACCCAGTTCGATTACGTCCTCTCGGTTGCCGCCTCCAGTGCAATCGTCGCCCTCGCGTTCGTCTTCTGGAAACAGCAGTTCTACGAGCGCAGAGCCCGATTCCTGTATCAATCGACGAAAGGCGACGACCACGTTCTCGTCCCGATGCGGGGTGCACAGCCGGAGACCTCTGCCATGTTCGGCGCGCGCCTCGCTGCGGCCCACGACGCGGGGAAGGTCGTTCTCCTCGATATCGTGGACGACGAAGCCATCGCGGCGGCCGAAGCCGAACTGCTCGACCACGACGCACAGGTGCTCACCGACGGCGGCGAAGAACAGAGCCTCGAAGAACAGGCGGAGACGAAAGCCGCAACCGATGCCGCGGCCGACTTGGAGGCGTGGGCGAATCGCCTCCGGACGAAAGTTGGGGTTCCCGTGGAAGTCGTCGTCGCAGTGGATGGCAACTCGCCCGCACAGACGGTCATCCAGACGGCACAATCGACCAACTGCGACCTGATTGTCACGCCCTACGAAGAGCGACACGGCGCGCTGTCGCCGTTCGTCCGCACACTGTTTCGCAGCGAGGTTGACGTGGCCGTCCACCGCTCTGTTGGTGGGCGAACCCGGTGGAAGCACATTCTCGTCCCCATCCGCCAGCCAAGCGACGTGGCCCACGCGATGATTGACTTCGGCCTTCGGTTGGCCGGGCGCACGGGTCGGGTGAGTGTGGCTAACTGTATCACTGCGCCCAACCAACGCCGCGCCGCAGAGAACATGCTCGCAGACCTCGTCGATGCCTTCGAAGGCAACCTCGAAACGCGGGTCTCGCGGGCGACCATCGAAACCTTCCTTGCGGCGAACGCCCCGCAGTACGACGCGATTTTCCTCGGCGCGAGCACCGACCGCTCTGCGGCCTCGCGGCTCATCTCACCGCCGACGTTCGAGCGGATTCACGAACTCGAAAGTGACGTCGTCATCGTCGACCGCGGCAAGCACCCGTTGCCAGCCCTCGATTAGACGGCGTCTGTGTGCTCTTCGTCCACGTCCAGAATGCGGTCTGCGAAGTCCTCCATGCCGCGCTGGCCAAGCGCTGACTGGACGAGTAAGTGCCCGCCGATGACCGCCGGGCTGATGACGGTGTTTGCTCCGGCGCGTTTTAGCTTCCGGATGTTCTCGCGTTCGGTTGCTGCGGCGACGATTCTGATGTTCGGATTGAGTTGGCGCGCAGTGAGAATCGAGAGGGCGTCTTCTGCGTCTGAGTTGGTCGCGGCGACCACCGCTCGCGCGCGGTCGATGCCGACGCGTTCGAGGACGTCTTCGTCTGATGGCTCGCCGGTGATGACTTTGTAGTCGCGCTCTGCGAGTTCTGTGGTGTGTTCTTTGTCGGGGACGATGACGACGAACGCGGTCGTCTCCTGTAATTCTTCTAAAATCGGTTCGGTCAGTTCGCCGTAGCCGAGGACGATGACGTGGTCTTCTAAGGTTGCGAGTTGTGATTCGTTCATGATACCAAGTGCTCTGCTGAAGCGTGCTTCGATTGCGGGGCCGAGCACCGACCCGAGCGCGATGGCGAAGCTGGCGGTGCCGATGACGATGACGCTCATCCCGAACAGGCGGGCGACCTGCGTGGTCGGTGACGCATCGCCGTAGCCGACCGTACTCGCGGTGACGAGCGTGTAGTAGAAGGCGTCGGTGAGGTTGTTGACGCCGCCGAACTGCTCGCGCAGGGCGTAGGTGCCGACGGTGCCGTAAATCTGTGCGCCGATAATCGCCGTGAGCGCACCCAGTTGGGTCGTGCTCAGCGAGATGTCCTGCGTGAAGCGCTTTCGATTGAACCCCACGACCGGCAGCGCGAGCAACGAGAGCGCGACGAGTGGCAAAGAAAGCGAGTTCGACTGGAGGAGCCCCTGTGCTGCGGTGAGTGGGAGAAACACCATCGTCGAAAGCCACGCGGCTCTGAGTCCACGACGCAGGCCAACGGCGCTGAGAACCAGTAAAAACCCGGTGAGCGCGCCCGTAAATCCGGTCGTTTGCTGGACGGTGTCGGGGACGTAGGGGCTGAGTGGCCCGGGAACGACGGTCGGCGTCGCGATGTTCGCCACGCCCGTCGCAAACGACAGCAACGCCACTGCGAGGGTCAGCAAAATCGCAAGACGAATGCTGTACCACGAGCGCCTCCGGTTCATGTACCGTTGTTTGTTTCGTGATAGTATATAAACCTCGACTTGTGTTTCGGTGCAGTGTTCCGGTAATGGTAAAGTGACACGATGAGTGGGACACGTATGGTTCAGGCCCTTCCACTTCAGGTGCTGTTTGGCATCTACCTCGGGCTCTTGACGGGACTGCTTCCCGGTCTCATTGCCTTCACGCTCGGGTTTCTGTTCAAATACTTCACCGGCGTCACCCTCCCCGGCTTCGGTGTCGTCACCCTCGGGGTTGCTATCGCCGGTATCAACGGTGGCCTGCTCGGGCTTATCGACCCGGCAGTCCAGAGTTCGCCAATGTTGCTCGTCGCCGCCATCGTCGTGATGATGATTACGCTCTACACCCACTCGATGGGCGACAAACTCGGCGCGGAGTTCCCAAAGCGCCTCTCGCTTAAACGCCTGCGCGAGCAGAAACTCTCGCGCGACGTGCTCAATCGCGTCGGCGTTCGCGGCGAAATCCAACTCGATATCGTCGGCCCCGTTGGCGACATGGAGGGGTATCCGCCGCTGTCTGCAGACCTCAGAAAGACAATCAAAGAGTCGAAACTCACCGTTCCGCCAGACCTCCCGCTCTCGGAACTCGAAACCCGTCTCGCAGACCGGCTGCGAAACGACCACGACCTCGCGGACGTCTCGGTGACCGTCGACGCGAATGCAAAAGCAAGCGTGAACGCCGCCCCACCGAGTGGCCGACTCTCCCGCCGGGTGCCAAAGGGCAAGCGTGCCATCTCGATCGAGGCGCTGCTTCCGACCGGCGTCGCCCGCGGCGACGAAGTGGTGTTACAGACGACCGCTGGCTCGGTCACCGGGCCAGTCGTCGCCGCCCAGTCCGACGGGGGTAGCGACCAGCCACCGGGTGAAACGCCCGCAGAAGACGACGAAACCCCGATTCCCGCGCCACACGCGCCGACAACGACCGGCGGTGAGGGCCGTATCACCGTCGCGGTAGACCGCACGGACGCAAAACAACTGCTCGGCATCGAAACCGGGCGCGTCGTCACGCAAGCGCGCGGCACCCGCCGGGAGTACGAACTCGTCTCCCTGCTCCGCCGGGCGGGCAAGCGTTTCAAGAAACTCACTGTCAGAACCGGTGGTGACCTCGACGGCCGGACGCTTGGCGACATTGCGGTCAGAAGCACCTACGACGTAGCGGTGCTCGCGGTCAAGCGCTCTCCGAAGGCGGACACCAACGGCTCCGCACGCGGGTGGGTGTTCGCTCCACGCGGCGAGACGATGCTCGCCGCCGGTGACGAACTGTTCGTCGTCGGTACCCGCGACGCGCTCGCCGGGTTCGCGGAGGTGGCCGCGTGACGGTCATCTCAGAGCTGTTGGAGGTGCTGTTTGACCTCAGTGCGCTCTTATCGGTCGTCGGAATGGGGCTGCTTGCCCTCACGAGTGCGCTCGCGCTCACGTTTGTCTACCGCTGGTACTCCCGCCAGAAACCCCCCATCAACGTCGCCATTCTCGTTGGCCTCGCTGCGGTGTCGCTTTGGCTCAACACCGACTTGGCGCTGAAGCAAGTCATCACCGCGGGCAACTTAGACGGCCTCGAAACGAACGCCATCGTCACGATTGCGTCGTTCGTCGTCGGCGGCTTCGGCGCGTCGCTTGGCCACCAGATTGGCGACGACCTTGCCGTGCGATTTTTCGCCATCTCGGGGGTCAAAGACCTGAACCGCGAGATGAGCCAACTCGTCCAATCGGTCGGCCGGACGATTACGGTCACGTTGCCGGACGACATCCAAGATATCGAGGGCTACGACCCGGTAGACGACGCGACCAAGGAGAAACTCGCGGGTATCTCACTTGTCTTCCCGCGTCGGCTCACCGTTGGTGAACTGAAAACCCGTCTCGTCTCCCGGCTGAAAGAAGATTACAACGTCGGCCACGTCGACATTGAGTTGGACGAAAGCGGAGCGGTCACGTTCTTCGCCATCGGGAGTCGAGCGGCCGGACTCGGGCCAACCTTACCGCCGGGGAAAGCCGCCGTCGCCATCCGCGCAGACCCGGCCCACGGCGCGAGCGCGGGCGACCTCGTCCAAATCTGGAAGTCAGGCCCAGAACCGGAACTCGTGACGGCCGCAGAACTCAGGGCCGCCGTCGAGGATGTCGTCACTGTCGTCGTCGACGCGGCGGACACAGACCGGCTCTCGGCCGAGGAGTCCTATCGCCTCATCACGATGCCATCCGAACCGTTGCCAGACCGCGAGTTCGCCTCCCTGCTTCGCGTGGCAGACGAGACGATGGGGGCGGTCACCGTCCACGAGTCGAGTGCGCTCGTCGGGACGACCCTCGGCACCCTCGACACCACCGTCGTCGCCGTCAAACCACAGTCCGGTGGCGTCACGGCGATTCCCGCCCGCGGTCACGTTCTCGAAGCCGGTGACACCATCTACGCGATCGTCCGGCCCGACGAACTCCGGCGACTCGAAGCGGTCACGGGCCCGTCGAAACAACCCTCCCAGTGAACGCCCTGACGGCGAGCCTTTTTGCTGTCGCGTCCGGTAGACACCCGCATGCAGTGGAAGCTCTTTGCGAATCTTGCAGAAGCCGCCGGGGAAAAGGAGGTCAGCGTGGCCACCGAACCCGGCGACACGCTCGGTGACGCCCTCACCGCCCTCATCGAACAGCACCCGGCGCTCCGCGCGGAGGTGTACGACGAAGACGGCACGCTCCACGAACACATTCGGCTGTTGCGAAACGGGCGGAGTCCGTTCGCAGAAAGTGAAGGGCTCGACACCGTGCTCGAAGCCGGTGACGAACTCGCGCTGTTCCCGCCGGTCAGCGGCGGGTAGTCAGGTCTGCTTCGAGGACGAAATCAGGTTCACTGCTCACCGGGACCCGAGCGGTCGCCACGTCGCTTACGTGACGGACGGTTTCAGGGATGAGGACGCGCGCGTTGTCCGCGCCCTGTCGGGCAGCGTCTCGGCTAAGTGCGGCGAACAGCGAGCGCGCGGCTTGTGCGTCCTCCCACGCGCCGACGCCGTACTCGGCGTAACTCCGGGTTTCGCCCTCGTCGGTCGTGTGCTCGAACGTGCGATTGCGGTAGGCCATCGCCCGCGTGCCCTCTTCTTTGACCGCGAAGACGGCGTCGTCGGACGCGAGCGTGCGCAGCTTTTCGAGCGTGAGTTCCGAGACCGCCCACGATTCGGTCAAATCGAGACCGAGGCCGACGAGGTGCGTGCGCGCCTCAGAGCGGTTCCAGTAGCTCCACGCCGCCGCCGGGTCGGCTTCGACGGTGAGGTCGGGTTGTGCGTCTGCGTCGGGTTCGGGTTTCGCCCATCGGAACTCGGTGGCGGGGGAAAAGCCCGTGGCGCGCGACTGGCCGAGGCCGCCGATGTTCCACGAGTACACCATGTTCCGCGCGACAGTCGCGCCTTGCTGTGCGGCCCAGTCGAACAGCGCGTTCGTGAGCGTGCGGCTCACGCCGTTTCCGCGAAATTCGGGATTCACGCGCATGCCCTGTGCCCACGCTTCGTGGTCCGAGAGCAGCACGCCTTGACAGAGACCCGCGATGTCGTCGCCCGCGTCTAAGACGAACGTTTTCTGGGTGTCGCCCTCGGTGTCAATCCAGTCTTCGAGCACGCGCGGGATGTGGTCGCCGACCTCGCGGTCTGCCCACGTCTCTTGGGTGAATGCGACGATGGCGTCCACGTCGGTGTCGCGGATTCCTCTGACCGTCAGTTCCATGGCACAGACCGCGGCGTAATCTCGCCTGCGAGCGGCGTCTGCATCGTGCCCGCCACGTCGTCTGCGTTGGCGAGCGCCCACATCAGCTTGACTTTGGCCGTGCCGGGGAGCATGTCTTCGCCTTCGACGACGCCCGCATCCAGCAGGTCGCGACCGGTGTCATAGACGCGGTCACAGACGCGCCCGGCGAGACACTGGCTGGTCATGACGACGACGGTGCCGTCGGAGACGAGAGACTCGATGCTGTCGATCCAGTCAGTGTGAACGTGGCCGAGGCCCGTGCCCTCGATGACGACGCCTGCTTTGCCTTCTAACACATCGAGGAAGGCAGTGTCCATGCCCGGTGTGAACTTGATGAGTTCGACGTCGGTTTCGATGTCGGGCGCGATGTCGAGGTCGCGCTCGCCGCGTTTCGTGTACTCGCGGCGGAAGGTGAGTTCTTCTGTGTCGTAGTCGATTTCGCCGAGCGGGGCCGCGCCGATGGTCTCGAAGGCGTTGCGCCGGGAGGTGTGATTCTTCCGGACGCGCGTGCCCTCGTGGAGCGCGCAGGTCGTGTCGCTCTCGGTCGCGTGCATACAGAGGAGCACTTCCGCGCAGTCGCTTTTCGCGGCTTCGACCGCGCAGACGGCGTTCATCACGTTATCAGAAGATGGGCGGTCTGCAGAGCGCTGGCTCCCGGTGAAGACGATGGGGACGGGCGTTTCGAGCATGAACGCCATCGCGCTCGCGGTGAACTGCATCGTGTCGGTGCCGTGCATGACGACGACGCCGTCTGCGCCGTTTTCGATTTCCTCGTAGATGGCGTGGGCGAGGTCTTGCCACACGTCGGGCGTCATGTTCTCAGAGAGGATGTTTGCGACGACGCGCCCGCGGTAGTTTGCCCGGCCTGCGAGGTCGGGGACGGCGCGAAGCACGTCTTCTGCGTCGAATTGGGCGGTCACCGCGCCGGTGCGATAATCCACCGTCGAGGCGATGGTGCCACCGGTCGAGATGAGCGCGATGGTCGGCAGGTCCTCATCAAATTCGACTTCGGACACGTCGCTCGTTTGGCCCGGTTCGATTTGATACACGTCAGATTCGAGTACTTCGACTTCGGCGTCTGCGCGGTTGATACCGACGTTGTACCCGCCGTCTAGCTTGACGACGAGCGTCTCGTGGGTGGTCGATGGCAGCAACACACCGTCGTAGGTCTGGCCGCCGCGTTCGACACGGACGCGGTCCCCTGGGTTCATACGCCCCGCTACCGCGTGACTGGACTTGAACCCTGCCATCTTCACATGATGGCTGGACAGAAACGACCGAAAAACGCCGCTGGTTCGGTTAGTTGACGCCCGGATTCGCCCTTGCGTTGCTTCCCATCTCCGCGGGTTCGTTCTCGACGCTTATCTCGAACGAGGTCTCCGAGACGGAGACACACGGGTTGCTCCCGGCGATGTTTCGAAGGCGTTCGTAGGTGTAGCCAGCAGAACCGCTGTACGCCGGATATTCAGCCTGCATCAGCGACTCAGACGCGCCGTCGAGGAGAACGGTCGAGAACCGGAGCCAGATGGTCGTCGTCTTCGAGTCGCCGTCTGTGTCTTGGTCGAGCATGTCCGTATTGCCGATAACGCCGTAGTTGCCGTTGGCGTAGTCGCCTGAGTCACTGCCGAGACTCGCCCCCGTCCAGTGGTCCATCCCGGATCCACCGGTGTGCCCGTCGTAGTCGGTCGGTTCGTCGTAGTACGCGCCCTCCCCTTCTTTGTAGAGGACGATTTTCGGTGGGACGATGACGCTCCCGTCGTCAGGCGAGACGAAGTCGCCGTTGCCGTTGATGTTGTAAAACGCAGAGTTCCCCGTTGCGAGCGGCACGCGGCCTGCGTCCGGGAATCGGTCGGTGGTGCTGTGGGTCGCGGTGCCGAGTTTGTCATTGTTATCCGTAAACAGCCACGGCGTCTCGCGATATACGGGCGAGTAGCCCTGCCCGTCGATGCCTGCTTCTAGGATGTACCGGAGCTTCAGTGGCACTTCGTCGAAGTTGCGCCACTCCGTGTACACCTTTGGAACCACGTATACCTCGGTAATGTTCCCGTCATCATTGCGAACTACGCCGGGATTCGATGCCGTTATCTCGCTTGTCATCGCTGCTGCTGCAGAGCCGCTCAGTGCGAATGCACTTACGCCGCCCACAATCCCTGCCATCCCGATACCCTTGAGTGCCTGCCGTCGAGTGAAATTCATTGTTGTTCTCCAGTTCCCCCCTATCCGTCCCAACATATTCTCTCGGCCCGGCAGGAGCCTTCCAAACCGGCTCTGTCCGGTCAAAGCTCCCATTAACGCCGTCATCTTCGTGGATTCCGGAGCGGAACTATCCGCAACTCCCACGACTGCTCCATTAGTTAATTACAAACTTCCAACTAGTAGGCAGCCGAGAACCAGCGGTTATGCGACTACTACTATGGACGCCTCGCGTCAAGCGTCCGCCGCACAAGGCCCTTATTCTCGGCGCGCGAACCACCCGCTATGGCAGAGCGTACAGACGAACTCACGCGAACGCGCCCGACAAGCGCGAGCCAGCAAGAAGAGTCGGACACGAGTCGACTCTCACGCTTTCGCCCGCGCGCACCCCGGCTCACGCGGCTGTTCGACCCGAAATTCTTCCTCCTCGCACTCGTCGGCACGCTCGTTGGGCTGTTCGTCGGCGGCGCCGTCCTCCCGTTTGGCCCGCTTGGAAGCCTCGCCGGACTCACAGTCGTCGCGTTCGTGCTCGGCCTTCTCGCAGACGGTCGTCGCTACCTCGAAATCGGTGCGGCGGGGGCACTCGTCTCCGGCGTGAGTGCGCTTCTCGGAAACCTACTCCTGACCGCGGTGGGCCTTGGCGTCCCGCTCGCGGTGTTCAGCGCTGGCGCGGGCTTCGGCCTCGCTATCGCTGGCTTCTACGTCGGACGCGACCTGAAAGACGGCTTCACAAGAGAGCTTTAATCCGCGATTTTCCACACGCCGTTGTCGAAGTACACGAGGCCGCGCTCGTTGAGCTGATAGAGCGAATCTTCGACGATGGGGTAGGGGGCTTCGATGACGGTCGAGATTTTGGCGACCGTGTCCGCACCGCCCGCCATCGCTCGTAGAATGTCGGTAAACAGCCGGGCGTTCGCATCGCCGACGTACTCAGAGAGCCGGTCCATCACGTCGGTGAGGCGGCCCTGTACCCAGCGTTGGGCCATCGACAGCTCGCTTTCTAATTGCTCTAAGCTGGCGAGTTCCGAGACGACTTCTTCGACCGAGGTGTCGCTGTTCGTGCTCGCGGTTTTCACGTCGAGGGTGAGGTGGCGACACGTCGTCGTCATGTCGAGGCTCGAACTCGCTGGATAGGCGCTTTTCGTGCCGAAACTGTAGGGTGAGACGTTCACTTCGAGCCGGAGGTTCCGGGCGATGTGGAAGTATTTGCGTCGCTGGTCGTCGGTGCGACTTTCGACGAGCCCGGCGTCTTCGAGTTTGCGGAGGTGGTCGATGACCGCCTTTGGGCTGACCCCGAGGTACTCGCTGATTTCGGTCACGTAGCACGGTTTGCGTGCGAGCAATCGCAGGATGCGCCGGCGATTTTCGTTTCCGAGTAAGTCAAGCAGGGCGGCCGAGTCCATTAGTAACTCTTTGGTAGCCTGTGGGGAAAAGCATACCTCACCGCCGAAGTCGGTCCGGCGAGTAGAACCGCTCTGCGTAGCAGTCGCAAACTCATTGACGTATTGACGAATTACACGCCCACCGATTCACTCGAATCGACCATCTGATGATCGCACGGCGTGAATCAGTGGACAAGCAGTGGACCCCGTGTCTCCCCCTGCTCCGAAGCGAATACCCTTCTTTAACCCCCTCTGCTCCGAAGCGAATCCCCCTCTTCGACCCCACGTCGAAGATGCGCACCTGTGACGGAGTACGCAATGGATCATTGCAGCCCCACGTTATAGGGGTTTGTTTCACCCAAATCCGGATTTTACGCAACTCAGTGACAGTCACACTAATCTTGCTGGTACTGCAAAGGAGATAAGCGAGCTCTCAGACATCCCTCGAACGCGAGTGTACGACGCGATTCGGGTGTTGGAGGCAGAGGGGTTGGTATCCGTCCAACACGGCAATCCTCGCCGCTTTCGAGCCGTCTCCGTTGTGGAGGCAACCGAAACCCTTCGACTGCAGTATCTGGACCGAATCGACACGCTCCAACAGTCGTTGAGCACTCTCAGCAAACCAGTCACGAAATCGGACTCGGAACCTGCGGAAGTGTGGACGCTAAACAATCGGAATGCAATCGAATCTCGGACAATCGAACTCATCGACAGTGCGGACGCCGAAATCGTCCTCGTGCTCGCTGACGAAGCGATGCTCTCCCACAGGCTGTTCGAACGCCTCGAATCGGCACAAGACCGTGGTGTCATGGTCATCGTTGGGGGATCCTCACCGTCGGTTATCGCGAAACTCTCAGAAGAGTTTCCCTCGATACGCGTGTTCGAATCCGGGTTGGACTGGCTGACAGGCCCACATATAGAGGGCGAAGCAGCGGTTGGGCGTCTCCTTCTCACAGAGATTCAAGGAGGAATCCGACAGAGATTCAAGGAGGAAGCCCACTCCTTTAGGAGTGGGAGGAATCCGACAATCCATTTTACCAACCACGAGCGATAGCAAGCCGACACCCCCACGTTAACCCGCACAATTACAAAAGACAGCACAATATGTGAAGTGACGATGGAGGTGATTCGTACCGTCAAAGTCAAACTCGACGTACCCAACGAGCGGTGCGACGACCTCCATCAGACCAAAAATCAGTTCCTCCACTGTGCGAACACCACCGCAGAGTGGGCGTGGAGACACCCAAACGACTACTGCGTGACCTCGAAACAGAAAGCCGAGAAAGCCCTCTACGAGCGACTTCGAACCGAGACGGAGTTGACTGCAAACCTCTTCCAGAAAGGGATTCGGCGTGCTATCGAGGCCACCAAAAGCGGTGTCGCCCGCCTCAAGAAAGGCGACAACACCAGCCAACCACACTTCGATGCGTGGAGCGTCGTCTACGACAAGCGAAGTGCGACGTTCCACCGCGACCACGTTTCCCTCTCAACGGTAAACGGTCGCGTTGAGTGCGACTACGTGATTCCCGACAACCCCGAAGGAACACCGATTGGCGAATATCTGCTGAACGAAGATTACGAGTTTCGTATGTCCACGTTGCAGTACGACCGCCCCACAGAGTCGTTCTACCTCCACGCACGGATGCGCCGAACCACAGACGAGCAGTCCACTGCTGATTCTTCTGACGTTCATCAGACAGCGTCTGATGCAGCCCATCAGAACGCTTCGCGTTCTGAGGACGCCAAGCACAGAACAGTCCTTGGTGTTGACCTGAACGTGGACGGCTCGCTTGCTGTGACTTCCACTGGCGCGTTCATCGGGAACGCCGACGAGATGAATCATCGACGCCGAGAGTTTGAGAAGACTCGCGGGTCGATGCAACAGACAGGTACGCGGTCCGCACACCTGTCGATTCAGTCGATGAACGACCGTGAACACCGTTGGATGCAAGACGAGTTACACCGAGCGTCGACTCAGATTCTCGAAGAAGCCCGCGACCACGGCTGTACGCACATCGCGTTCGAGAACCTGACTGATATTCGCAAACGGATGGTTGGTGCAAAGCGATTCCACGCGTGGGCGTTCCGACGCCTCTACCAGTACGTCGAATACAAAACCGAGATGCTCGGTGTCGTGGTCATACAAGTGAGTCCTGCGTACACGTCTCAGCGGTGTTCTTCGTGTGGGTTTACGCATGAATCGAATCGGCGGTCAAAACACCAGTTCGTGTGTCAGAAGTGCGAGTACGAACTGAACGCGGATTACAACGCGAGCAAGAACATCGCTCACAAACTTTTCAAGAAACTCCACTCGGGGCAGAAGTCTTCGGGTGGAGGCGCACCCTGTCAGTGTGCGCTAGCGTCAGGGACACTGAACCTGAATGGCGATTTCCACGCCTACTCCGTTACGGAGTCAGAAGGGGAGTCCACTGACAAGCCCACGACTTCAGTCGTGGGTTACTGACCGATAAATCGAACCTCTTCGTGAGTTCCATCCAGCCGGATGGAGAAACGGGGGTGGACGCGACCGAAGAGCACGCGGTTTACGCGAGCGGTCTGAGAAATGGATTAGTCGTTATCGCCCACCGTCTCATTTCGACAGAGCGACTACCACAAGAGTGAGTGACGAGACGACGGCGTCAGTGCTGGGTTGCGGTCGCGTCGTACCGGTCGAACGCCCGCGAGGCGAGCCAGACCGTGAGCACGGACAGTATCACGGTCAACACGGGCAACGCAAGCCCGGGTTCGTAGCGAAGCGGCGGGTGGAGGCCAAGCCCGTAGTCGATGAAGTCGTTTACGAACATCAGCCCGAGGGCGGCGGCGAGCGCCCCGCGGGTGGTTTTCCCGTAGTGGGGCATGAGGTAGGCCTCACCGACGAATCCGAGGTGGGTGAGAATGATGCCAAAGTACGCCCACACCTCGGGGAAGTATTGGGAGAAGCCGAGATTCAGTGCGAGCGCCGTCCAGATGCCATACTTGACGAGCCAGACGAACGCAATCGTGTGCAGATAGCACAGTGCGAGGTTTTGGGGTGCCTCGTCGAGTCGTTTGCCGAGGTTCGGGACGAGCGCCATGAGCGAGAGGGTGGCGAAGAACACGGCGACCGGCGAATCGGTGTAAAACGGCCAGAGGAAGGTCGAAACGTCGGGCATCGTCTCGACGTAAAATCGGATGCCGACGAGGATGGCAACGGAGTTGGCGAAGATGAGCCATGTGAGGCTCGGCGCGTTTTCGAGGTAGTAACGCGCGTAGCGCTCCGGAATCATACTCAAAGTGGTGGGCCGCGCCGTCAAAGGCGTGTCGTGTGCCGTGTTTGCACGGCAACATAAACGTGCCGGCAAACACTTATCAGCCAAACTATGGTATGATTACACATACCAGTATGTTTGAGCGATTCTCAAGTGGCTACTACGTCGGCCAGCTCTACGTCGAACCGTACGACGGCGACGTTGCACTGATGCACCACTCCCAACACGAGCAGGTGAACGAACAGGTCTACGCGACGGCGGGGGTCGCCCGCACAGACTACCCGCTCGTCATGAAACTCGGCACCTGCCACTTTTCGGTTCACGGAGACGCGGGGGTCCCGGAGTACACCCTCGCCGTGCCCGCATCGCTGAACGAGGCACTCAGACTCGATAATCCACCAGAGCGCCGCGAGGTGTGGCTCGCTCACGGCGAGCGCGCCCAGCAACTGCTCAGAATCGCCGGCACAGTCGCCTGATTTTAAGGGGATTCGTCCCCGAGTTCGACCGATGTTTGACGACCTGCTCGGCCGCACGGAGCTAAAGGAGCGAATCGAGGCACTCGAATCGGAAAAACGCCACCTCGAACGCCAGCTTTCGGCCGAACAGGAACGCCGCGCCGACGCTTCCCACGCCCGCCAGCAAGCAGAAGAGCGCGTAAACCGCCTCGAAGACCAGATTGCGGGCCTCGAAGGCAAACTCGGCCAACCCGACGGCGAGCAGTCGCTCTCGGTTCGCACAGCGGAGCGCCTCCGCGGCGACCGTCTCTCAGAGGTGCTCACTCGACTCGAATCGGTCGAGACTGGGCCGGAGGGCGCGCTCTCTGCAGTGGTGACAGACGACTTGCCCACTGAACTCACCGACCTGCTCGGCGACCGCGCCGCACTCGTCTCGCGGGCGGCTCCCTGCGTCTTTTTCGGCGACGATGCAGGCCTCGTGAGCGTCGTCCTCGAACCGCCGCTTTCACCCGATGAACGCACATCGTGGGACGACCACTTCGCGTTCGACCGCGGATGGTTCGAGCCGACGGGAACCTTCGCGTTCGCGCTCGTCCGGTCTGACCTGTTCGCCCTCGGTGAGTACGAGGGCCGCGAGCGCGTCTCGCTCACCGGCTTCGAGACCGACGTAAAGAGCAACCACTCGAAGGGTGGCTTCTCGCAGGGACGGTTCGAGCGCATCCGCGAGGGGCAGATTGCAGACCACGTCGAACGCTGTTTGGAGGCGGTCGAACAGACCGATGCAGACCGCCTCATCGTCGTCGGCGAGCGAACTGTGTTGGGAAAATTCAAGCCCCACGCAGACGCGACGCGGACGGTCGACGCCACGGGCGAGCCCGAAGAGGCGCTCGCGGACGCGTTCCGCGACTTTTGGACGACCAGACTGTCGAGTGTCTGACCGCGCTCGCCTGTCTCCGTCTCCGCGAGAATTAAGGAACCCCTCGTACGAACAGTCGGTATGGACATTGCCCTACTCGCACACGAGAAGTTCCCCGACGAGGCGAAAACTGCACTCGGCATCCTGCGGTACTCGGATGACACCGTCGTGGCCGTCCTCGACCGAGACAGCCCCGGCACGCGCGTCCACGACACGGTGCCGGACGTGCAAGACGCGCCCGTCGTCGCCAGCATCGACGATGTGGATTCTTACGACGCGCTCGTCATCGGCATCGCGCCCATCGGCGGCGGCTTCGACGACACGTGGCGCGACGACGTGCGCACTGCGCTCAAAGCGGGCAAGGACGTCATCTCCGGCCTGCACTACTTCTTAGAAGACGACGAGGAGTTCGCCCAACTCGCCGCAGAACACGGCGCGGACATCTGGGACGTGCGCAAACCCCACGACGACCTGACCGTCGCACAGGGAATCGCAGACTCCGTGGATGCGGAAGTCATCCTCACCGTCGGCACCGACTGTTCGGTGGGGAAAATGACCGTCTCGCTCGAACTCGCCCGTGCGGCGCAAGACCGCGGCATCGACGCCGAGTTCATCCCGACGGGCCAGACCGGCATCATGATCGAAGGCTGGGGCAACCCCGTCGACCGCGTCGTCTCTGATTTCACCGCGGGCGCAGTCGAGGAGATGATTCTCGAAAAGGGCAACGACCACGACTACCTGTTCGTCGAAGGGCAGGGTACCATCATCCACCCCGCCTACTCCGCGGTCACCTGCGGCATCCTCCACGGCTCGATGGCGGACAAACTCGTCCTCTGTCACGCTGCCGGGCGCGAGGCCATCCACGGCTACGAATCCTTTGCCCTCCCCGACTTCAGCACCTACCGACAGCTCTACGAAGACCTCGCGCGCCCGGTTCACGAGACCGAGGTCGTCGCCGGGGCGCTCAACACGCGCTCTGTCGAGGGAGACGAAGACGCACAGGCCGCCGTCGATGACTTCGCAGACGCCATCGACGCACCCGCGACCGACCCCGTCCGCTTCGACCCGGACACCATCTTAGACGAGGTCCTATGAGCCTCGACGCTTCCTTCGAGCGCGTTTCGCTCCCGCTCGAAAATCCGTTCACCATCGCCCGGGGCACCCAAGAGGTGGCAGAGAACGTCATCGTCCGCATCGAAGACGACGAGGGGAACGTCGGCGTTGGAGGGGCTGCGCCGTCCGAACACTACGGCGAGACTGCAGCCACCGTCGAAGCCGTCCTCCCGACGCTGCTCGAAGTAGTCGAGGAGGTGGGCGACCCCCACGCCCTCGATGAAATCGAGCGAAAAATGCAGGCGCGCGTGAACCTGAACCCGGCCGCCCGCGTCGCGGTGAGCATCGCGCTCCACGACCTCGCCGCAAAACGCGCAGACTTGCCGCTGTACCGGTACTGGGGGCTCGACGCGTCTTCCGCGCCGGACACGTCGTTCACCATCGGCATCGACACGAAAGAGCGAATGCACGAGAAGACCCGCGAGGCCGTCGATTCGGGCTACGATATCCTGAAGGTCAAAGTCGGCACCGACCGCGACGAGGAGATCATCGAGACGGTCAGAGAGGCCGCCCCGGACGCGACGATTCGCGTCGACGCAAACGAGGGTTGGACACCCCGTGAAGCCGTCGAGATGACCTACGTGCTCAACAACTACGACGTCGAGTTCGTCGAACAGCCGGTTCCCGCAGAAGACCCCGAAGGCCTGAAATTCGTCTACGAACGTTCGCCGCTCCCCATCGCCGCAGACGAGTCCTGTATCACCCTCGCGGACATCCCGCAGATTGCAGACCGCGTGGACATTGCGAATCTGAAATTGATGAAGTGTGGTAGCCTCCGCGAAGCGAAGCGGATGATTCACACTGCGCGCGCCCACGGCCTCGAAGTGATGCTCGGGTGTATGATTGAGTCGAACGCTTCGATCGCGGCGGCGGCGCAGTTGGCTCCGTTGCTCGATTACGCCGACATAGACGGCTCGCTGCTCCTTGCAGAAGATAGATATGACGGGATTTCGATGCCCGCGGGTACACTCGAACTTGACCCCACACGGCCTGGAACAGGCGCACGCCCCCACTAATCACGACCGTTCTCTCGGTTTCCTGCGTCTCTTTCAGGTGTTGTTACACACTGCTGTCACTATGGCTGTAACTTAATGATAACAACATACTGTGTCAGACAACACATCTATTAACTCGAATTAGCACCTCTAGCTGGACATTTCAGGTAGTTCGAGAAATGTGTGCGTTTTTATAATTGTAGCACAATTCACGTGTATGCACGTCTTCGTTGCTGGGGCGACCGGAGTCCTTGGCCGGAGACTCGTCTCTGAACTGGCCCGCGAGGGCCACGAGGTCGTTGGCCTCAGTCGGTCTGCGCGAAACGATGCGGTGATTCGTGACGCCGGCGGTGACCCACGACGTGGAGACGTCCTTGATTTTGATTCGCTGCTCACCGCCGCAGACGGCGCGGACGTGGTGGTGAACGCGGCCTCTGCAGTTCCAAAGACGCGCTCACCGACGAAACAGGACTGGGCGCGCAACGACAAGATTCGACGCCAAGGCACGAAACACCTCACCGCAGCGGCCGGACACATCGGCGCAGACCAGTACGTCCAACAGAGCCTCGTCTGGGTTGCTCGCCGACCGGATGGCGGGGAATTCTCGGAGGAAGACGACTGGAATCCAACCGCGATTACCCAATCAGAGGTCGATGCAGAGCGCCTCGCCATCGATGCGCGCATGGAGTACGCATACGACGTGAGCATTCTGCGCTGTGGCTGGCTGTACGCCCCCGATGCTGCCCACACCCAACTCATCGCCCAAGGGCTGCTCGAAGGCGAACTCCCGATAATCGGTGGGGGCCTCCTCGGTCGGAAAGACGCAACGCTCTCGTGTCTGCACGCAGACGACGCCGCCCGCGCGTTCACGACGGCTATCGATCGCAGAACCAACGGCCTCTGGCACGTCACCGACGACAACCCGGTCACGACTGCTGCGTACCTCAGTGAGTTCGCGCGCTTGCTCGGCGCAGCGGAACCACGGCGCGTCCCCGCGTGGTTTGCTCGCTTTTTCACCCTGAAAGAGGCTGTTGACTTCTTCAGCCACCCGATGCCGACGACGAACGAACCGTTCTGCGAGGAAACGGGCTGGCGTCCCCACTTTGGTGATTACCGCGACGGCCTCTCCCACATCATAGAGGAGTGGGAACAAAAGGGCCGGCTCACCAACCGGCGGGGGAAGCCAACATGGACCGGCGAGCATTCTGAATCCGTCATCTGGCGCACCGTCTGAGCGTCGTCGCTTACGCACCCGTAAAGTGCGGGTGAGCGCTTACGTGCGCCGGAAGATAACGCGGCCGTCGCGGCCGGTCACCGATTTCTGCATCGACTGCCTCACGGAGCGCCGCGAACGACTGGCGCACCTCGTCGCCCGCTGCGCGGCGGTTCACTTTGAACTCGCCTGATTCGAGTTCTTGGTCGCCAACGACGACGTAGTAGGGAACCCAGTCGCGTTCGGCTTTTGCGATGCGCTTGCCGACGGTTTCGGCGCGCTCGTCTACGTCGGCACGAATCTTCGCCGCCGCCAGTTTTTCGACCAGCTCGTCGCAGGAGGCGACGTGGTCGTCGCTCACGGGAATGAACCTGACCTGCGTCGGTGAGAGCCACGTCGGCAGGCGCGGCACCTTCTCGGTCGCGGCGTGTTCGAGCAGGGCGGCCATCACTCGCTCGATGCTCCCGCTTGGCGAGTAGTGCAGGATGTTCGGGTGGTGGGTTTGCTGGCCGTCGCTGTACTCGATGTCGAAGCGTGCTGCGCTTTCGACGTCTATCTGCACCGTCGGATTCTCGATGGGGCGGCCAAGGCCGTCGATGACGGCGAAGTCGATTTTCGCAGACCAGTAGTGGTGGCGCTCGGGCAGGAGTTCGAGCAACACGGGTTTGCCGAGGTCTGCGACCACGCCCTCGACCCACGCGCGGTTCTCGTCGTAGAACGCGCGGGTCATGCGGAAGACACCCTCGTAGAAGACGCCCAAGTCCTCACCCGTCGCGTAGCCGAGTTTCGCCTGCTTTTCGAACTCGGATTTGGCCTGCTCCATGTCCTTCGTCGCGGTGTGCATGTCGGGCATCGTGAACGCCCGCTGGCGCTTGAGGCCGAGCACCTCGCCGCGCTGTTCGCGACGGAACGAGTAGGTGCTCATCTCGTAGATTCGCAGCGGCAGGTCGTTCGCTGCGATGTGCATGTCGCGCATAATTGAAAACTGGCCGAAGCAGGCGGCAAAGCGGAGCATCATGCGGCGGTCACCCGACTCGAAGCGGTACTGTCGCTCGCCGAACTTTGCTGCGTGATCGCTAATCGAGCGCGCCCCGAGGTCGTACATAATTGGCGTCTCGACGGGCATCCCACCGTAGTCGATAACAAGGTCAGACACGTACTGCATCAGCGAATCGCGCACGAGTTTCCCGCGCGGATACCACCGCAGGTTGCCAACATCTGAAAGCTCGTCGTAGCCGACGAACTCCTTCTCGGCCATCAGCGCGAGGTGGGGCGGTTCCTGTCCCTTGCTCGCGGTGACGCCCTCGACTTCGGCGGCGATGAGCGCCCGCAAGTCCTCGCTGAACTGGGCCTTTTCCCCTACGGGGTCCCGCAGTTCGCCATCAGGCGTGAGCACGCGCCACTCGCTCGGTTCGCGCGGTTCGGCGTCTTCTTCTTCGTCTCGGTGGGCACTCACGTGTCTGGAGAGTTCAGAGAGCGGGTGGCCCTTACACGAGATTTCGAACGCCTTGTACCAGCCAAAGGGTGCGCGCAGCAGGTCGTAGTCGTCTTTCAGTTCGGCTTCGAGTGCTTGCATGACGCGCTTTGCGACGTCCGGTGGCGCGAGGTCGTTGCTCAAGTGGGCGTAGGGATAGAGGACGACCTTGTCCGCGTTCAGTTGCTGGGTCACGTCGCGGAGTTCTGCGGCGGCGTTTTCGACGACGCCGTCTACGCTTGCGGCGTCGCCGGATTCGACGCTGATGAACACGGTGACGCAGTCGTCCATGCGCCCCTCCATGGGGACGCCGTCGGTTTCCGCGATGTCGCGGCCGGCTTCTTTTTTCGCCTCGAACGAGAGGTGGTCTGCGTGGATGAACAGGAGTTTCATTAGTGGTTTGGGTTGGATACGTGGATGTGGGCAGTCGTGGCAAACGGCGAGCCAGCGGCGCAGCTACTTAGAAGGAGGCGAGTCCACGTGTTGTCCCGAACAACACACTCATAGCTAGGCAAACTTGACCGTCCGGCATAAACCTGTCGTGGTTGACAGCTTTTCGCACGCTTTGGGCGTGGCCGCGTCTCAACACACTTATTTTCCGTCTCTTTCTTACCTCGGCCATGAGCGAAATCGTCGTCACGTTACCCGACGGTTCCGAACTCCACATGGAGTCGGGGTCGACGGTCGAAGACGTGGCATTCGAAATTGGGCCCGGACTCGGCCGAGACACGGTCGCTGGCGTCGTTGACGGGGACCTCGTTGACAAAGAAACGCCACTCACCGAAGACTGCCGGCTCGTCATCGTCACACCCCAGAGCGACGAGTACCTCTCCGTCCTGCGCCACTCTGCGGCCCACGTCTTCGCCCAAGCCCTCCAGCGCATCCACCCCGATGCCAAACTCACTATCGGGCCGTGGACCGACGACGGTTTCTACTACGACATCACCGGCGTTGACATCGATAGCGACGACCTGCGCGCCATCGAGGCGGAAGCCGACTCCATCATCGTAGACGACCTCGACATAGAGCGCGTCGAACTCTCCCGGGAAGAAGCCCTCTCGCTGTACGAGGACAACCCGTACAAACGCGATATTTTGGAGACCGAGGCCGCGGGCGACGACCCACTCTCCTTTTACGAGCAAGGCGAGTTCAAAGACCTCTGTAAAGGCCCGCACCTCGAATCGACCGGCGAAATCGGCGCGTTCAAACTCCTCAACATCTCTTCGGCCTACTGGCGCGGCGACGAAGAAAACGACACTCTCACCCGCGTCTATGGGACGGCGTTCAAGTCTGAAAAAGACCTCACGAAATTCTTAGAACAGCGCGAAGAGGCAAAAGAGCGCGACCACCGCAAACTCGGCCAGGAACTCGACCTCTTTTCGATTCCGGAAGTCACCGGCCCTGGCCTCCCGCTCTATCACCCGAACGGGAAGAAAATTCTGCAACAACTCGAAGGCTACGGCCAGTCGCTGAACGAGAGCTTCGGCTACGACTACGTTGAGACGCCCCACCTGTTCCGCACGGAACTCTGGAAGCAGTCGGGTCACTACGACAACTACGTGGACGACATGTTCCTCCTCGATGTGAACGACGAGGAGTACGGCCTGAAGCCGATGAACTGCCCCGGCCACGCGACCATCTTCAAGCAGGGGTCGTGGAGCTACCGTGACCTGCCCGTTCGCTACGCAGAAAACGGAAAGGTGTACCGCAAAGAACAACGCGGCGAACTCTCCGGGCTCTCGCGCGTCTGGGCGTTCACCATCGACGACGGCCACCTGTTCGTCCGCCCCGACCAGATTAAATCCGAAGTCGAAGACACGATGGACCTCATCTTCGAAGTCTTAGAAACGTTCGACTTAGAGTACAAGGTCGCCCTCGCCACCCGCCCCGAGAAATCGGTCGGCAGCGACGAAATTTGGGAGCAAGCAGAGACGCAACTCGAAAGCGTGCTCGACGAGTCGGGCATCGACTACCGCGTCGAAGCCGGAGATGGCGCGTTCTACGGGCCGAAAATCGACTTCTCGTTCGAGGACGCCCTCGGCCGGGTGTGGGACGGACCGACGGTGCAACTCGACTTCAACATGCCAGAGCGCTTCGACCTCACCTACACCGGCGAGGACAACGAAGACCACCGGCCGGTCATGATTCACCGCGCGCTCTACGGCTCCTTCGAGCGCTTCTTCATGGTGCTCATCGAGCACTACAACGGCAAGTTCCCGTTCTGGCTCGCCCCAGAGCAGGTGCGCATCCTCCCGGTCAGCGACGACAACATCCCGTACGCGAAAGAACTCAAACACCGCCTCGGTGACTTCCGCGTCACCATCGAAGACCGCTCGTGGACGGTCGGGCGCAAGATTCAGCAGGCCCACACCGACCGCGTGCCGTACCAAATCATCATCGGCGGCAACGAGGAAGAAGACCGCACCATCTCCGTGCGCGACCGCAAAGAGCGCGACCGCAATGGTGTGGAACTCGCAGAATTCCAAGCCCACCTCGAATCTGAACAGGAAGAAAAACGCCTCGAACCTGATTTCCTCGCGTAAGTCCGAATCGCAGGCACGTTTATCCTGTTTCCCCGCAAATCTTCACCTGTCTGGCACCCCCGCCACGACGTGTATTGCGTTGCAATTTCCAACCGTAACCGGATCAACTGAAGCAGGCAAGGAGTTTCGACTGCCGGCAGATTTCGCGGGCGACCTGAACCTCGTGTTCGTCGTGTTCAGCCGCGATCAGCAGGCAGACGTGGACTCTTGGGAACCGTTCGTCGAAAATCTCCGTGCGACCCACGAGAGGTTCCAGTCCTACGAACTCTCCGTGTTGAGTCGCAGCTATCGCCTCGTCCGCCCATTTTTCGGCGGCGGCCTGCGCGCAGACACCGACGACGAAACGATGCGCGAACGCACGATTACGGCGTTCATCGACAAACGACCGTTTCGCTGGGAGTTAGAGATTCTCTCAGAACACTCGATGCACGCCTTCCTCGTCGCGCGTGACGGCGAGGTGCGGTGGCACGCCCCCGGCCCGCTCACGGCCGGTCGAGCGGACGAACTCGAAAAACTGCTTCGAGAACCCGTCGCCGCCTAGTTGCCACCCGTTTTGTGACTGCCCTCGGTGTCTCTGAGGATGAACGAGCCAATCGAGAGCGTATGCTTTGCCACCGTCGCAATTCGCATGATGAACGCGAGCAGGATGACGAACGGCACGACCGAGATGGCCGCCGCCGCGCTCACGACCCAGATGAGATTGTCGAGGCCGAGGAACGTCCCCAGCACGGCGTTCGCATCGAGATAGATAATCGACGCTGTGGCGACGATGAGCGCGGGGACGGCCGCGTACAGCATCGCGCGAGAGAGGTTGATGAGTTCCCACTGAAAGTAGAGCGTCTTGAAGTGTTCACGCGCAGGGCCGAAGAAGGTGAGCGCCTCGCGGAGCTGGTCAAGCGCGTCGTTTGCGTCCTCGCCGAGCTGCTCGTCGTACGTGTTCTGGATGCGTCGGGCCTCGTACACCTTCCACGAGTAGTTGAAGTCGAGCGCCGCAGAGAGCACGTCGAACGTCCCGAACTGGGCGTCGTCGAGGCGGTCTGCTACCTCGTCTGCGTTTTCAGTCACACTGTCGGTAAAGCGGGTAATCTCCTCGCGTTCGTCATCCGTGAGGTCGCCGCTGAGTCCGTCCGCGAGTCTGTGTGCCCGCTCGCCGGTCGCTTCGATAATCGACTGGAGGAAGCGGGCGGGTTCTGCGGGACTCACCGGCGTATCGAGCGTGTCCTCGACGTCGGCTTGAAACTGCATCGCCCCTTCCATGCGCTCGCGCTGGTCACCAATCGGGCCGAGTTCCTGTGAGAGCACGAGCTGGTTCAGCGTCACCACGAGCGTCACGCCGGTGATGATGGCCGTAACAAAGGCCTGAAACAGCGTCTCGGTCGGGTCTTTGTTCGCCATCGTCCCGCGAATCAGGCTCGGGTCGAGCGCGCCGAGCACCACGAGGGCGAAAAAGAAGATGGCGAGCAACATGCCCGCCACCAGCCAGCGATTCGCCTCCATGAGAAACCAGAGTTTGGCGCGGTTTTCGGGGACGCGGGCTCGCATCGTGTCGCTCGGCTCGCCGCTTCCATTGCTCATCTAACCGAGAAACTCCGTGCGCCTCAAAAGGGTTGGTGGCCGCTCAGTTGTCTTCTTCTTTGATGTCTTCGAGTTCGGCTTCGACTTCGGGGTCTACTGCTTCAGTTTCGGTCTCTGCTTCGGCGTCCGTCTCGGATTCTGCGCTCGTCGTTCCCTTCCCGGCTTCAGCTTTGAGCGTCTCTAACTCGGCTTCGACTTCGTTGTCGGTGGAAAGCGATTCGAGTTCGCGGTCGATGGAGTCCTTATCGGAGAGTGCGTCCTCGAACGCGCCCGAATCTTGGAGTTCGTCGAGCGCCTCAGAGCGGGCTTCCATGTCGTCGGTGCGCTCGCGGGCGCGCTCGATGGCGCGGGACACGTCTTCCATCTCCTTGCCCGCGCCCGTCATCGCCTCGGAGACGCGCGTGCTCGCCTCTGCGGCCTCGTAGCGGGCTTTGATGGTCTCTTTCTGGGTGCGGAACTCCTCGATGCGATTCTGAAGTTCGTTCTTCTTCGAAACGAGGTTGTCCTGAGTGTTCTGCAAACTCGCAATCTGGCCTTCGAGTTCCTCAATTTGGGTCATCTTCTGTTTTTTCTTCTCTAAGGCCTGTCGGGCGAGGTCGTCGCGGTCTTGGTTGACGGCTTCACGCGCCTGTCGGTTGTGCTTCTCGACGTTCTCCTCTAGGCGGCGTTTCTGGATTTCGAGGCGCTTTTTCTGTGTGGTGAGGTCTGCGATTCCTCGTTTTACGTCCTGTAGCTCGTCACGCATCTGCTCGTAGGAGTAATCGAGCGTCTCGGTCGGGTCTTCGGCCCGGTTGAGCAGCGCGTTCAGTTTCGAGCGGATGACGTACGACATGCGCGAGAAGATTCCCATGGGTGCTATTGGCCATGCGCGGCCTTAAAAACTCTCACCTCACTAACAGTCAGTAATGACAGCAGACCCCGTTCTCGTTCCGGGTGGCCGCGACGTGCGCGCGAGCCACGACGCCGTCCCAGATGCGACGAGCGTCGTCGTCGCGTGCCCGCCACATCCCCAACACGGTGGCCGTCGAACCGACTCCCGCCTCACTACCGTCTCAGACACACTCGGAGACCACGGCATCGCCACCCTGCGCTTTGACTACGGCGCGTGGGACGAAGGCCGTGGCGAACGCGAAGACGCTCGCAACGCCATCGCGTGGGCGCACGACCACTACGAGACCGTGGGACTCTTCGGTTTCTCGTTTGGCGGCGCTATCGCGTTACTCACGGCGGCAAACCGCGACGACCTCGCGGCGGTAAGCGCGCTCGCGCCGGCTGGGTCCCTGCCCGCGGGCTTCGACACGGCCACCGCGCTCGAAAACATTTCAGCACCGACGCAGGTGGTGTACGCCACGCGCGACACGACGGCGAACTGGCAGCCAGTTGTCGACCGAGCGCGCGCCCTCGGCTATCGTGTTGATGAGTTGAGTGCTGACCACTTTTTCGTCGGGCAAACCCAGAAAGTTTCCCGTTGCGTCTGTGACTTTTTGGTTCCACACCTGTAGTGTGTGACTCCCTCTCGGTGGCTCCGTCGCTCCGAAATGGTTTTGAAGAACGCTTGCGGACAGTCAGTATGCCGACGGAACCCGAAACGGATTACGACCCGACACTCGGGAACAAGTTCATTTTCGTTACCGGGGGTGTGATGTCCGGACTCGGGAAGGGTATCACCGCCGCCAGCACTGGCCGACTGCTTTCGAACGCTGGGTTCGACGTGACTGCGGTCAAGATTGACCCGTACTTAAACGTCGATGCCGGGACGATGAATCCCTACCAGCACGGCGAAGTGTACGTCTTAGAAGACGGTGGCGAAGTGGACTTAGACCTGGGCAACTACGAACGTTTCCTCGATATCGACATGACGTTCGACCACAACATCACTACGGGGAAAACCTACCAGCACGTCATCGAAAAAGAGCGCGCTGGGGACTATCTCGGAAAGACGGTCCAGATCATCCCGCACATCACCGACGACATCAAACGGCGCATCCGCGAGGCCGCAGACGGCCACGACGTGTGCATCGTCGAAGTGGGCGGCACGATTGGCGACATCGAGGGCATGCCGTATTTAGAAGCCCTCCGCCAGTTCGTCCACGAAGAGGACGAAGACGACGTCCTTCTCACCCACGTCACGCTCATCCCGTACTCGAAAAACGGCGAGCAGAAGACGAAGCCAACCCAGCACAGCGTCAAAGAACTGCGCTCGATTGGCCTGCAGCCGGACATCCTCGTTGGCCGGTGTGAGACCGAACTCGAACCCGAAACCAAGGAGAAAATCGCACTCTTTTGCGACGTTCCGACGGAAGCCGTCTTCTCTAACGCCGACGTCGAAGACATCTACCACGTCCCGCTGATGGTCGAAGAGCAAGGCCTTGACGAGTACGTCATGGAGCACCTCGCCCTCGCAGACGACGCCCTCCCAAAAGCAGAGCGCAACAACGAGTGGCGCGACCTCGTTACTCAGGAAACCGACGGTTCCGTCAAAATCGCGCTCGTCGGCAAGTACGCTCTCGAAGACGCCTACATGTCGATTCACGAGTCGCTCAAACACGCCGGACTCGACCAGGGCGTCGACGTGGATATCCTCTGGGTTGACTCAGACGAGATGGCCGACAACCACATGGAACGCCTCCGCGACGCGGACGGCATCGTCGTCCCCGGCGGCTTCGGGTCGCGCGGCACCCTCGGCAAGATCGAGGCCATCCGCTACGCCCGCGAGAACGATATCCCGTTCCTCGGCCTCTGTCTTGGCTTCCAACTCGCCGTCATCGAGTACGCGCGTAACGTCCTTGACTTAGAAGGCGCAGACTCGACGGAGATGGAGCCGGAGACGCCCCACCCAGTCATCGACCTGCTCCCAGAGCAGTACGACTTAGAAGACCTCGGAGGAACGATGCGCCTTGGCGCACACGAAACCCAGATTTCCCCGAACACACTCGCAAGCGAGGTGTACGGCGGCACGTCCTGTGTCGAACGCCACCGCCACCGCTACGAAGTGAATCCGAAGTACATCGACCAGCTCGAAGCCGACGACCTCGTCTTTTCGGGCAAGGCGAAAAACCGGATGGAAATCGTCGAACTCGCGAACCATCCGTACTTCTTCGGCACGCAGTTCCACCCCGAGTTCAAGTCCCGCCCCGGGCGGGCGAGTCCGCCGTTCGTCGGCCTCGTGAAAGCAGTGCTCGAAGCGCAGCAAACGGAGGTTGAAGCCTAATGGTAACCGTAGACGAATTCATCCCAGAAGCCGAGGCAGAGATTCGAGACGAAGTTGGCGACGGCCACGCCATCATTGCCCTTTCGGGCGGCGTGGACTCTTCGGTCGCCGCCACGCTCGCCCACCGCGCTATCGGTGGCCAACTCACGCCCGTGTACGTCGACACCGGCCTGATGCGCAAGGGCGAAACCGAGCAAATCCGCGAGACGTTCTCGTTCATGGAGAACCTCCGCGTGGTCGAAGCCCAAGACCGCTTCCTCGACGCGCTTTCGGGCGTCACCGACCCCGAAGAGAAGCGCGAGATCATCGGCGCACAGTTCATCCGCGAGTTCGAAACCGTCGCAAACGAAGTCGATGCGGACTATCTGGTGCAGGGTACCATCTACCCCGACCGCATCGAATCCGACGGGGAAATCAAGTCCCACCACAACGTCGGCGGCCTCCCCGACGTGGTGGACTTCGAGGGCATCGTCGAACCCGTCCGTGACCTCTACAAAGACGAAGTCCGCGAGGTCGCCCGCGACCTCGGCCTCGAATCGATTATCGCAGAACGCATGCCGTTCCCCGGTCCCGGCCTCGCCGTGCGCATCATCGGTGAAGTCACCGAGGAGAAGGTGCGCGTCGCGCGCGAATCGACGTTCATCGTCGAAGAGGAGTTAGAAGAGTACGAGCCATGGCAGGCGCTCGCCGCCGTCATCGGCAAGGCAACCGGCGTCAAAGGCGACAACCGCGTTCACGGCTGGATTGTGGCCGTCCGCTCGGTCGAGAGCCGCGACGGCATGACCGCCCGGGCACAGGAACTCGACTGGGAGACGCTCCAGCGCATCCAATCGCGCATCACGGGCACGCTCGACAACGTCTCGCGCGTGGTCTATGACGTAACCCACAAACCGCCTGCTACCATCGAATACGAATAATGAATGCAATCGTCGTCGGCGAAGACGAGTACGCACTTGGCGACGCCCTCGAAGGAAGGGGTGTCTCCGTCACCTATCTCGATGGTATCGCAAACCGCCCCGCGCTCGAAGACGCGGGCATCACCGACTGTGACCTGCTCGTCCTCACGGACGTGTCACAGGCCACGTCGATTCCGGTCGCAAAAGACCTGAACGAGTCGCTTCGCGTCGTCGTCTACGCGGACGATTCGGTGCCGGAGTTCGTCCGCGGACAGGCCGGTCTCATCATCGACCCAGCCCTGCTCGCCGTCGAAACGGTCGCAGAAGAACTGGTCTAATTCTCAAAGGGTCGCCGCCAGCAGGTCGAGGCGGGCCGCACCCTTCGTCACAAAGGGCACGCCGTGGCCCATTGCGGCGATTTCGAACTCGAAGTCGTGCGCCGCGAGTGCCTTGATACTCTGTTCGACTGCCACGTCGTCGTAGCTGAGCATGTACGGCGAGGGTTCGAGCCGACCGTTCCGCTCCATGACGAGGTCGCCAAGGAAGCAGGCCGAGAGGTCCTCGCTCACGTAGGCGACGTGTCCCGGCGTGTGGCCGGGCGTGTGGTAGGCGGTGAAACTGCCGATTTCGTCGCCGTCTTCGATGCGTTCGACCGTCGTGACTGGTTTGACCATCGCTCCGGCGAGGCGCTGGAGGGCGGCCTTTCGATTGCGCCACGTCGGTCGGTCCTCACCTTGGAGGTAGGGGGCGTCGTCCGCGCCGATGTAGATGGGTGCGTCGAGTTCGGTGAGTCGAGCGAGCGTGCCGACGTGGTCAAGGTCGTAGTGGGTGAGCAGGACGCGGTCTACGTCGCGCACAGTGTGGCCCGTCGCTTCAATTTCTGCGCGGAGGGTGTCTGCGTCCCACGGGTTGCCTGCGTCGATGAGCGTGAGTGCGTCGCCGTCTTTGACGAGATAGGCGTTGACGCCGCGGAGGTCGAACCACCATCCAATCGTTCCGAGTCGATTGACCATTACGTGAGAAAACGCGCTCTAGCCCCGTGGCAGTTTCGCCCGAGATATTCGTTTAACCGCTCTGCGCTCCAATGTACTGTCAGGTACGACGATGTCAACAGAGGATTTCACCGAACAGGGGGGCGTGATGCAGGAGACAGAAATCGACTTTTTTCTCAGAAGTCAGGGCTACGGCACGCTGTCGCTCGCTGCAGACGGCGACGCCTACGGCGTGCCCGTCTCGTTTGGCTACGACGGTGACCACCTCTATTTCCTGTTTCTCCAACTCGGCGTTGCGTCACAGAAACGCGATTTCGTGGACACGACGGACACGGCCAGCTTTCTCGCCTATCAGGTCAACTCCAAGTTCGACTGGCAGAGTGTCATCGTGACGGGTCGATTGCGCGAGGTGCGCGACGACGAAGTCGCCCACGCCCGCGACACGATGGCCGACAACGCGTGGCATCCGAGTCTGTTCTCCGAAGCCGACCCGATGGGCGACATCAAGGGATACGTCCTCGACATCGAAGCGAAAACTGGCCGGAAAGGAAGCGGCACTTAGGTCAGAAACCCTCGAATCGTGCCGGAAATCGTTTTGGCGGCAGAGGGGCGGCCGATACGCGCCATCTCCTCTGCGGTGAGCGAGAAATCGAACACCTCGATATTCTGTTTCAGGTGTGGGTACGACGACGCCTTCGGAATGGCGACGACGTTCTCTTGTTGAATCAGCCAGCGTAACGCGACCTGTGCGGCCGACTTCTCGTAGCGAAGCCCGATGCCAGAGAGCGTGCTATCTCTGAGAATCCCACCGTGTAAAAACGGGCTGTATGCGGTCAACACCACGTCGTGAATCTGGCAGTATTCGACCAGCGCCTGTTTCCGGTCGAACGGTGAGTAGCGCACCTGATTGGTCAGAATCGGTTCGAGCGACTGCTCGCGGGCTTCCATGAGCTGTGACTGGCTGAAGTTACTCACGCCGATGTGATGGACGACGCCTTCTTCGACGAGGTCGTTCATGGCATCGAGCGTTTCGCGCACGGGAATCAGCGGGTTCGGCCGATGGATGAGTAGGCAGTCAATGTACTCAACGCCGAGGCGCGCGAGGCTTTCTTTGGTCGTCTCAGCCACTCGTTTTTCGCCCAGATTGCGCGGAGAGAGCTTCGTGACCAGAAAAATCTCGTCTCTGTCAACCCCCGACGCCGCAATCGCGGAGCCGACCTGTCGCTCGTTGCCGTAGTTCTGTGCCGTGTCGATGTGTCGATAGCCGAGGTCGAGAGCGTCTTCGACCACGCGCCGACAGGTCGTCCCGCGCAGTTGCCACGTCCCCAGTCCGATTTTCGGAACCGCTGCCCCCTGTGCGACCACGTACTCCATGCAGAGATAAACGCGCTCAGAGGGCCTAACCGCTTTTTCGTCTCGTGAGACTGTCCGGCTTTCTTGACTCAGTTCCACGGCCAAACGCTAAGGGCGACCCGCGCGTGGGTTCTGCCATGTCGCTCAATCGCTTTACCACACCCGACCCTGAAGAGGGGGAAATCATCACCGAAGAGTTAGTCGTCTCCGATGACGCGCTCGTCAAACTGTTCGCCCTCGGCCCCGGTGCGGTGTTGAAACCCCACCCTCACGACAGCTCTTCGAACGTGTTTCACGTCGTCAAGGGGACGGTGACGGTGATTCAAGACGACGAAGAAGAGCGCGTCAAAGCCCCGGGCGTCGTGTTCCACGACCGCGGCGTCCTCCACGGCGCACGAAACGATACCGAGGACGTGGTGTACTTCACCGCGACGCTCGCGCCGTTCCCGAGCTAACGAAACCGCTTGAGAACGGGGATTTCTGCGATTCGTTCCTCGTCCAGTAGCGCCCAATCGATACCCGCAGGTTTCTGCCCGCCAGTGGGACGAATCACGCGCTCCGGGGTCACGATACAGTCCATCGGCACGTCGTGGGCCTCGATTTCCACTGCGTCGTCTACGACCTGTCGCTCGTGGACCGTCGTCACCACGGGCGTCTCGTCGTCTACCAGTTCGAGTTCGCGCAACACGGCGTACTCCAAATCACTGTAGCCTTCGCCCTTTCCGATACGCGCGCCTTCCTCTGTGACGGCGACGCTTCCGGACACGATGAGGTCGACGCTATCTATCTCGTCCGGACCGGTTTGCTCGCCGTACTCGTCCATGTGCGAGATGGCGGCGGCACGGTCGGTGTTGTCGATGGTCGCCGGGTCTAACCGGACGAAACATCGCTCGTCGCGTAGGCGCGGGACGGCTATGTACACCGTCTTCCCCGCCGCGAGCGCCTGGCGGCGGACGGGGAGTTGTGGCGAATCGGGATTCGCCTTGATGGTCGTCGCCTCCTGCCACTCGGGAGTTACAGCCAGCCTCTCTGCGGCGTCGCGCGCGCCATCGAAGTTCGGTATCCGACCGTGTGGCGGAAACGGAAACCGAGCGATGCTCTCGGCTTCGAGGGCGTCCCAGACGCGCTCGCGGATGCGTTGCTTGTCCATGCTCACACTACCGGAACCGCGCAAAAACGATTGGCGCTTGCAGTCAGGTCACCGACCGCTTCGACTCGGCTTCGTACTCGCGCTCTGCAATCCGTTTGACGTTCCCCACGGTGTCGTCGAGGCCGCGTTGCATCGTTCGTTTGACGAACAGCGCTTCGAGCAGTCGTCCGACCGGGCGAACCCGCGGCAGCAGCTCGAAGTCGAGTGCCTGAAACAGCCGCGTCTCCTCGCCCATCGGCGTTAACTCGATGGTCAGTATGGGTTGCATCACGCCGAGGTCGCCTTCGTGTACCTGTCGCGTCGGCTCCGTGAACTCGGTTATCACCCACTCGCTTTCGGCTTTCATCGGCCCGACGCCACCGTATTCGCGGTAGACGGTTCCCTTCCCGACCGGCCCGTCGCTCACGTAGGTCACGCGCTCTGTGAACGCAGACGAAATCTCTGGATAGCGTCTCACGTCGCACACGAGTTCCCAGACGTACTCTTGCGGTGCCCGAATCGTGGTCGATGCTTCTACCCGTGCCATACCAGCACCTACGCTGACTGAGAGAATGACTGTTTCCGTGAAATACCGCGAGTAATATCCGAACCTCGCGAAAATTCACGCTTTTCTGGCTGTTCGTGTTGGCGTCCATTAGCTTTTTACGCGATACCCAACGTTGTCCAGCTATGGCATCCATCGGGATCGTCCAAGGGGGTATCGAACAACGGGGTGGGGCCCGTGCGGTTCGGACGCAGTATGCTGGGGCCACATTCGAGTCGCGTCGCGCATACGCAGAGGAGACCTGCGATGCGTGGGTCGTCGTCTCACCCAAGTACGACATTGTCAGCCCAGAGCGGGAAATCGAGAGCTACGACCTCACGCACGAGGCGTTTGGCCCGTTCGAGGAGATGCAGTGGGTCAAACGGCTCCAACAGCAGTTGCGGGCGGTGCTCTTTGACGACGAGAACCCAGAGTATTCGCGGGTCGTCGTTCTCACCGACGACTACTGCAAGGCGGCGCTTGAACCGGTGTATCGACAGGCAGAAAATGCGGGCGTTACCGTCGTGCAACCTGATTCGGACGCGATTGAGTCGGACGAAACACGGCTCGTAACGCCGCCTTAGGCGTCGGGTTCGCTTCGTTTTGCAAGCCCGGCCAGATGGCTCACTTCGGGGACGATGACCTCGTGGGAGCCGAGTCGTGCGGCGTTCTCACTTCCGGGGAGGGCGAACACGGGCACTCCGTCTGCGATACCGCCAGTCGCCCGCGTGCCGACGACACGGGTGCCGATTTCACCGAACGAAAGCTGGCGAAACAGTTCGCCAAAGCCGGGGAGTTCTTTCTCGAACAGCGGCGTGATTGCCTCGATGGTCACGTCGTCGGGGGTGACGCCCGTGCCGCCGGTGGTGACGACGATATCCACGTCGTCGCGGCCGACGAGGCGGTCTACCGTCTGCTGAATCCCATCGAACTTGTCACCGATGAGTTCGCGGGTTGCGACCGAGTGCCCGGCGTGAGAGAACGCTTCTGCAATCGCGTCTCCGGCGGGGTCATCATCGAGCGACCGTGACGTCGAAATCGTGACGATGGCGACACTCACCGACTTCAGGTCGTGGTCGTGGTGTCCGTGGTCATGTTCGTGGGTGTCGTGGCCGTGGTCGTGATGCCCGTGGTCGTCGTCGTGTACGTGCCCGTCGTGGTCCGTTTCCTTCTCGTGGCCATGTGCTGTGTCGGGGTTTTTCTTCTCGGTCATTGGCGTCACTACTCGCGGAATGACAAAAACTGTCCGGGAAAAACGGAGGGTTACGCTCCCATTTCGTCGGGGATTGCACCGAGTTGACGCATGAGGCCAAGGACGTCGAAGTTCGACCACGCTTCTACGAGCATGCCGTCTTCGTAGCGCTCGATTTCGAGGCCCGTCACGCTGATAGGCTTGTCCGTCGGTGCGATGCCCAGCAACTCACCCTTGTGGGTGCCGGTTCCAGACCAGCGGGTCACCACCTTGTCGTCCTCTTCGATGAGGTCTTCCATGGTCATCACCATGTCCGGGAAGGCGGCGAAGTACTGTTCGATGTTCTGTCTGAACCCCTCGCGGCCGCGAATCTCCTCGGGTGCGTTCGGGTCGTGTTCGACGTAGTCTTCTGAAACGTACTTGTCTACGACGCTGAAGTCCCCATCGTTGATGCTCGTCCAGAGTTCTCGCGCAATCTCACCGTTCGATGCTGCCGGGCGTGTCGCTTTACTAGCCATTGCTCTCACCCAGTTGAATCTACGCCGCCGCACACGATATGCTACTCTGCTCGCGGCCGAGACTCTCCAGTTTCGAGGATTCTCAACGTTTTCCGCAGACCGTACTGTTTTGCCCTCCCACGGGAGTCTGTGACGTATGAAGGCGGTCTATTTCGAGGAACACGGCGACCGTGATGTGTTACAGTACGACGAACTCCAAGACCCCGAACCCGACCGCGACGAGGTTGTGGTCGAAATGCGGGCAGGGGCGCTCAACTTTCTCGACGTGTGGACGCGCCGCGGGCTGCCCGGCCTCGACCTTCCGCTTCCCCACATCCCCGGGAGCGACGGTGCGGGCGTCGTCCACGCGGTTGGCGAGGACGTAACGCGCTTTGCACCCGGTGACCGCGTCGCGGTCACCGCCGGACTCTCGTGTGGCGTCTGTGAGTTCTGCCGTGACGGCGACCCGTCGTTCTGTGTGGACTTTCGCGTCCTTGGCGAGCACACCCGCGGCGTCCACAGCGAACTCGCCGCCGTCCCTGAAACCAACCTCGTCCCGGTTCCAGACCACGTCTCGTGGGAAGTGGCGGCGGCTGCACCGCTCGTCTTCCAGACGGCGTGGCGCATGCTCATCACCCGCGCTGAGTTGGAACCCGGCGAGAAAGTGCTCGTCCTCGGCGCGAGCGGCGGGGTTGGCCACGCCGCCGTCCAGATCGCCAAATACGCCGGTGCGGAGGTGTACGCGACGGCGTCCAGCCCCGAAAAGCTCGAACTCGCCGCCGAGTGTGGTGCAGACCACGTCATCAACTACGAGAAAACCGACTACGCGAGCGAAATCTACGAGATGACGGACAAACGCGGCGTGGACGTCATCGTCGACCACGTCGGCGGCCCGACGTGGCAAGATTCGATAAAGAGTCTCGCGAAAAACGGCCGGCTGGTCACGTGCGGAGCCACACTTGGGCGACATCCAGAAACCGACTTGAACCGCATCTTCTGGCACCAGCTCCAGATTCTCGGCTCCTCGATGGGGACGCCCGGCGAGGCAGACGACGTGCTCCCGCTCGTCTGGGACGGCACCTTCCGCCCGCACGTCCGCGATGTGCTTCCGATGAGCGACATCAAACGCGCCCACAAGCTGCTCGAAACCCGAAACGGATTTGGGAAGGTTGTAGTCGTTCCAGACGCCCACTACGAGTAATGGCCGACGACCGATACGTCCACGACCCGGCCGCCTTCGAGGAAAGTGGCGACGCGAACGCGACCCAACAGCCCACAGACGACCGCGAGTTCGGCTGGCGAGGCTGGATTCTCGTGGGCGTTATCATCGTCTCCTTCCTCGTCATCCCGGGTGCGATTTTACTCCTGCCGATGGCCCAAGACTTCGTCGTGGGCCTCGGCCTCTCGTATCGAGACACCTACCTGTTTCTGCCGCTCATTCCAGCGTTCTTGCTCGGGTCGCTTGCGGTGTGGGCGACGACGCGTCCCTAACTCCGTGAGTAGGGCACTTCGACCAGCGCCATCTCGTCTGCGGGGACGACTGTTTGTAACACGGTTTCGAGTTCGTCCCACGAGTCGGGGCGGTAGGCGTCGATGCCGAAGCTCTCTGCGAACGTGACGAAATCGGGGTTCGTGAGGTGGGTTCCAAACGATTCGCCGGTGTGGTCGCGCTGTTTTTTCGAGATGAGGCCGTAATCGTCGTCGTTGAACACGATGATGGTGAACCCACAGCCGAGTCGGGTTGCGGTTTCGATTTCCGCGGCATTCATCAGGAAGCCGCCGTCGCCCGTTGCCGCAACGACGTTCGCGTCCACCGCGAGGTCTGCGGCAACGGCTCCCGGGACCGCAATTCCCATCGTCGCAAGTCCGTTCGAGATGATGGTTGTGTTCGGTTCGTAGGCCGGGAAGTTCTGAGCGATGACCATCTTGTGGTGGCCCACGTCGGAGATGAGCACGTCGTCGTCGGCCATGGCTTCGCGGAGATATGGGAGGGTGCCAGCCACGCTGAACTCGGCGTCCGCGTCGGGTTTCGTCTCGACTTCCGTCACGAGCGTCTCCCGCTCGGTGGCGTACCAGTCGTCGTCCGTCGAACAGCCGTCGAGGTGGGCGTCCAAGGCTCGAAGCCCCGCCGTGATGTCACAGACCAACTCCACGTCGGGGTTGTAGTGTTCATACACTTCTGCTGGCTCGTGGTCGAGGTGGACGACTTCCTTGTCGAGGTCGGGGTTCCAGTTCGCTGGATCGTGTTCTGCGATGTCGTAGCCAATGGCGAGCACCGCGTCCGCGCGCTCGATGACGGCGTGGGCTTCGTCGTTCGCACCCGAATCGAGCGTCATCAGCGAGTGGTCGTCCGCGTCAGAAATCGCGCCTTTGCCCATGTACGTGGCGACGACGGGCATGTTCGTCTGCTCGACAATCCGTTCGAGCAGGTCGCCAGCGTGGGTTCGCACCGCACCGTTGCCAGCGAGAATGAGCGGTTTCTCGGCTCCACAGAGCAGCTCTGTCGCGCGCTCGACCGACGCTTCGTCGGGGTTTGGCCGGCGAACCCGGCCGCGCTGTTCGAGCGGTTCCGCGTTCGTCTCCTCTCCCGCCACGTCTTCGGGGAACTCTAGGTGGGTCGCGCCGGGCTTTTGGTACTCTGCGAGTTTGAACGCCTTCCTGACCGATTCGCCCACGACTTCGGGTTCGCTAATCTGCGTGTTCCACTTCACGACTGGCTCGAACATGTGGACGATATCGAGCGCCTGATGGCTCTCTTTGTGCAGGCGTTCTCGGCCACCCTGTCCCGTAATCGCAACGAGCGGGCTTTTATCGAGGTGTGCGTCCGCGACACCCGTGAGCAGGTTGGTCGCGCCGGGACCGAGCGTACTCAGGCAGACGCCCGCCTCGCCGGTCAACCGGCCGTGGACATCCGCCATGAACGCTGCCCCCTGCTCGTGGCGCGTCGGAATGAACTCGATTGACGACGCTTCGAGCGAAAACAGCACGTCTTCGAGTTCCTCCCCTGGCAGGCCGAAAATGTACTCCACCCCTTCCAGCGTGAGACACTCGACGAGTAAGTCAGACGCTTTCATACCGCACGTTTGTCCCACCGAGCCATCATTCCACCGGCCCAGAGAGTCAGGCAGACCCCGCCAAATAGTTAATATCACAAAGTGTGTTATGTTATCATATGACACAAACGTTCGAGTGTATGGACTGTGGGCATCGTATGGAGGCCACAGCCGGAACCGCCTGCCCCGAGTGTGGCGGCGTGATGCAGAACATTACCGTTCGCCGCGAGTGAATCTTTCCGTGGGCTACTCGGAGAGTGACAACTCCGCGTCGCCGTCTGCGTCCTGAATCCACATCGTTTTCTGATTCACGAATTCGAGCATCCCTTCACGGGCGAGTTCGCGTCCGTAGCCCGAGTCTTTGATGCCGCCAAACGGCAGGCGTGGGTCGGATTTCACGAGTTCGTTTACGAACACACAGCCCGCCTCGATGCGGTGGCCCACGCGCTCGCCGCGCGCGAGGTCAGCAGTCCAGACGCTCGCGCCGAGGCCGAGATTGGTGTCGTTGGCTACGCGAATCGCCTCGGCTTCGTCTGCGACCTTGAACACCGAAGCGACGGGACCGAAAATCTCCTCTTCGGCTGCGGGTGACCCGTCCGGAACGTCCGTGAGCACCGTCGGTGGATAGTAATACCCGTCTCGGTCCATCGGTTCCCCGCCGAGTTCGACGATCGCACCCGCTTCGACGCTCGCGGTCACTTGCTCGTGGAGGTCCTCCATCAGGCCCTTGCGGGCTTGTGGGCCGATGTCCGTCTCCTCGTCGGTCGGGTCACCTACGGTCAAGGCTTCGAGTTCCGTGAGGAACTGCGAAAGGAACTCGTCGTAGACGGCCTCGTGGACGATAAAGCGCTTTGCGGCGATACACGACTGCCCTGAGTTGATGGTTCGCGCGCGTGCGCCGACCTTCGCGGCGGTCGCCACGTCCGCGTCGTCAAAGACGACGAACGGGTCGCTCCCGCCGAGTTCGAGCACGGTCTTCTTGAGGTTCTTACCTGCCGTTTCGGCTACCGAGCGCCCGGCAGCCTCACTCCCGGTGAGCGTGACGGCTGCAACCCGGTCGTCTGCGATGACATCGCCAACCTTCGCAGAGCCGACGAGGAGCGTCTGGAAGACGCCCTCGGGGTAGCCTGCCTTCCGGAACACGTCTTCGATGGCGAGGGCGCACTCGGGGACGTTCGAGGCGTGTTTGAGCAGGCCAACGTTCCCCGAGGTCAGGTGCGGGGCGGCAAATCGGAACACCTGCCAGAACGGGAAGTTCCACGGCATGACCGCGAGCACCGCGCCGAGTGGCTCGTAGGTGACTTTCGACTGGGCGTGTGGCTCGCTGCCGATGACCTTGTCCTGTAACTGTTCGCCCGCGTGCTCGGCGTAGTAGTCGCACACCCACGCGCACTTTTCGACCTCGGAGACGGAGGCGGCGATTGGTTTGCCCATCTCTCTGGTCATCACGTCTGCGTACTCCTGTTTGTTCTCGCGAAGCACGTCTGCGGCGTTCGAGAGCAACTGTTGGCGCTCTCGAGTCGACACGTTTCGCCATTCCGCGAAAGTGTCCATCGCGGTATCGAGTGCCGCGTCCACCTCGTCGTCGCTGTGTTCGTCGATTGTACTCAGCGGCTCGCCGGTGGCTGGATTCACGCGTTGCATGTGTTATGCTTGAACAAACAGACGGGTAACTCTGCTGGCGGCCTACAGCGGCTCGACCGCATCACCGACTCGGATGACGCCGTCAGAGAGGATGCGCACTTCGAGGCCGCCGCGGTCTGTCATGGCGACCTGCAGCCCGTCGCGCGCGGTCAGTGATTCGAGGTGGGCACACGGCGGGCAGTCTGCGAGTCCCTGACAGCGCACCTCGCCAATCGTGAACTCCGCGCCGATGAGCGAGTCTAAGTCGATGCCGGAGACGGTCACGTTGCGCCGGTGTTCGCCGGGTTTGAGTTCGACGCCGAGGTCCTCGCCCGCCGCGGCGAATGCGGCCCCGTCGATGAGCGTCAGGTCTGGTTTCTCGTCGCCGGGGAGAAATGGCGGTCACCGCGCAGTCCCCCACCGGCGACAGCATCGGCGGAGTCAACGGCTTCGGCGGGGGCGCTTTTCTCGCGGGCGATGTGGATGTCGGTGACGCGTCCGGCCATACGTAGCGGGAGACGGGAATCGAGTTAGGTGTTTACCAGTCGATGACTTTCCGTGAACGCCAAAACTTACCTGACGGACTTCCCGGCGCGAAGCGCGCGAGCCACGCCGGCGTGTCCGCGCCTTCTTCGACGCTTCGAGACGCCCCTGACCCGCCCATGTCGGTGCGCACCCAGCCCGGACACACCGAATTTGTAAGCAGCCCACGTCGGTTGTACTCGCCGTGCAGATATGCCGTGAGGCCGTTGATACCGGTTTTCGAGATGCGGTAGGCCGGATAGCCGCCAGACATGCGCTCACCGAGTGCGCCCATCCCCGAGGAGAGATTCACGATGCGGGGCGCGTCAGTTTCGAGCAGGAGTGGGAGACAGGCCCGCGCCACCAACGTCGCCCCGCGCAGGTTGACCGAGAGCGTGTGGTCGAGCGCGTCGATGTCGATTTCGTGGAGCGCGCGTCCGCTTCCAACCACCCCAGCGTTGTTCACGAGGATGTCGAGTTTGCCGTGTTCGTCGCGGAGTCGGTCTGCGGCGGCTTGAATTTCGCCTCCATCGGTCACGTCGAGGCGAATCGGATGCTGGGTGTCTACGGTCACGTCGTCCACGTCGCGTGCCCCGGCGTAGACGGTCGCGCCGTGGCTTGCGAGTATCGACGCCACTTCCTCGCCAATGCCACGTGTGGCCCCGGTCACGAGCGCGACCTGCCCGTCAAGCGTGTCGTAGAGTTCGGGTTCGTTCATGGCTGAAAGAGGCACGGAATCAGCAAAAGCGTGTGGCGCGAGCGTTCATCTCTCGCGCTCAAAAAGGTGCAGGTGCTACTGTTTGAAATCACGCCGCATCGCAATCTCGAACCACGGACAGAGACGCAGTTGGCGGTAGAACCGTGGGTTCTCGTGGAGGTACTCGTATGGAACCCACATCAGCCCGGCCACTTCTTCGTCGTTCACGTCGAGGCTGGTGTCTTGGAGGGTGCACTTGAGCACCGAGCAGACCTCCCATTCGAGGCCTTCGTTCTCGTAGTAGCGCTTGTACTCGAACTTGTCCGTGACCCGGAGGTCGTCGTACTGGTCTGGCGTGATGCCGAGTTCCTCTTCTAAGCGCTCCATCGTGGCTTCCTCTTGGGTCTGGCCATCGACGGGGTGGGAGGCGACGGTGCCGTCCCAGTGGGTGTCCCAGAGGCGCTTGCCGAAGGCGCGCTGGGCGAGCAGGATGTTGTCGTCTTCGTCGAAAACGAGCGCGGTGAACGCTCGGTGTCGGATGCCGTCGCCCATGTGGGCGTCGAGTCGGTTGACGAGTTCGAGTTCGTTGTCGTCTTCGTCGACCGCAATCACGTCCTGCATGGCATTTTTGTGGCGTTCGCCCTCGGCCTCGGCCGCAGAATCCTCAGGAGAGTTCGTGGTGCTCATGATGCTACAGACAACGACCCCTTTCAAACACCCTTCGGATTTGGTTTGACACCCCACTCTTCGGGGGAGGGGTCGTAGGTCGGCCCGACGTGGAATCGCATCGCACCGCGACGACTTTGCGCAGACAGCGTGTTCAGTTTCAGCATCTCACCGTCGAGACTGAAGTGGACGGGGTCACCTTCGTGGGTGAGCGTGAGTTGGGGCACTTTGAGCCGCGTGAGATGCGACGCCCCGCGCTGGAGCAGACGGTTTGCCGCCCCGTGGGTCAGATAATCAATCGTCGGCACGCGCTTGAGGATAACGACGTTCAACAAGCCGTCTTCCATGTTCGCTTGTTTTATCTGCTCGCCGGGAAAGCGCCGTCCGTTGCCGATGAGGAGCATGATGGCTTCGCCCTGCCAGAGCACGTCGCCGTTCTCGCTCGCGCGCACGTCGATTTGCAGCCCGTCGAACGTCTGCGTCTGCTGGAGCGTGTTCATGACGTAGGCAAGCACCCCGAGGCGGCGTTTCTGGGCGGGCGTCGTTGCGGCACTCGCTTCGGCGGTGACGCCCGCGACACACGAGTTGATGAACGGGCGGTCTGCTGCCCACCCGAGGTCGAGCGTCCGGACGTTTTCGTTTTCGAGCACCCTGAATGCGTGGGGAACGCTTTTGATGCCGATGTTGTCAGCAAAATCGTTGCCCGTGCCGGCGGGAATCACGCCAAGTTCCACGTCTGAGAGGGCGTCAGCCTCCTCGACGCCGCGCACGACTTCGTTGAGTGTGCCGTCGCCCCCACAGGCGACGACGAGGGCTGCGTCCTCGGCCGCGTCGCGCGCGAGGGTGTGGGTTTCGCCTTTCTTCGTGCTGTTCCAGATTTCGTAACCGCGCTTTTCGCCAATTTCGCTCGCTCGCTTGCTGCGCTTTCGGTCGCCACTGTTCGGGTTTCGGACGATAATCCGTCGCGCGTCGCTCATGGGCAAAAATCAGGCGGCGGTGTGAAAGGTCTACGCCTCATCCGGCACTGGCTCGTATCCCTCGCCCACGAACACCGAGAGCACTTGTGGAAGTGTTTCGATGGTTAAGTGGTTGGTTTCGAGCATCTCGCCATCGAGACTGAAGTGTGTGGTTCCGTCGAGAACGGAGATGGTGAGCGACTTGCTTTTCAGCCGATGCAGGTGGGCGGTTTCACTCCCCAAAAACCGAGATACTGCCGCCTCGCCCATCAGTTCCATCGTCGGTCGTTCTTCTGCAATCGTCACGTCGAGCAGGCCGTCTTCGACGTTCGCCTGGGTGCCCCCATTTGCGGGGAAGCGCCGGGCGTTGCCGATGAGGGCGACGAAGGCCTTTCCCGACCACGACCCGGTGACGGCGTTGTCGGTTTCGATGGCGAGGCGCATCCCCTCGTAGTCGTTCATCGTCCGGAACGTCGTGAAGACGTACGCGAGGATGCCGTATTTCGATTTAAGCTCGGGCGTGGTCTCTGCGCTCGCCTCTGCGGTCAGCCCCGCGACACAGGAGTTGACGAACGGACGGTCGTTTGCGAGCGCAAGGTCGATGTGGCGCACCTCGCCTGCGTCCACGAGGTCGAAGGCGGTTTCGATATTCGGAATGCCGAGTTGGCTGGCGAAGTTGTTGCCCGTGCCAGCGGGAATCACGGCGAGCGTCGTGGTGTCGAGGCAGTCGGCTTCGTAGAGGCCGGTGACGACCTCGTTTATTGTGCCGTCGCCACCACACGCGGCGACAATGTCGGCGTCAGGACCGAACTCGCGAGCGAACTCGACCGTATCGCCTTCCTGTTCGGTTTCGTGGAGGGTGAAGCCGTGTTCGTCGGCCAGTTCGCGCACCTGTGGCGCGTGGTCGCCGCTCCCGCTAATCGGGTTACAGATGCAGATGCGGGACATTGCCACAGGGCAGACGCCAGAAGACAAAAGGGCTGTTGGCCCCCATCGATAGCTGTGTACGCCATCGACCTCCACTCGCACACACGATTCTTCCACGGCCATCGAACGCTCGGGGACGCGTTTGACCCCCTCGGGGTTCGCCTGCTCACGAAGGCCGCAGAGCTGCGCGGGTTGGACGCGGTGGCGACGACCAACCACGACTACTACACGCCGTTTTCCGGGTCGGTGGACATCCTCCCGGGCATCGAAGTTTCGTCGTCGAAGGGCCACATCCTCGTCGTCGGCCCGAACCCCCCAACCGAGACGACGCCGGGCGAACTCACGCCCGAAGAGGTGGTCGATATCGCTCATTCTCGCGGCTGTGCGGCCATCATCGCCCACCCGTACCGCAACAGCACCGTCCGCGACGTGAAAGCCGACTTCGACGCCATCGAAATAAATGGCAAGCACCCGCGCACGCACGAGTGGGTGCGGCGACTCGCGCGCAAGCGTGACCTCCCGCTGGTCGGTGGCTCAGACGCACACTACCCGGTCGAAGTCGGCCGCGCCTACACCACGGTCGATGTCGAGACTCCGACGCCAGAGAATATCGTTGCGGCCATCCGCGACGGCCGGGTCGAACCCCACGTCTCCATCAATTTCATCAACCGCCTCGCCCACCGTGGCTACAAACTCACTCACGGTCACAAAGGCTGGATGACGCCGCCGGACGCTGCGACGCCGGGGATTGGCGACCCGCCGGGCGAGACGCCGAGGGAGTCGGACTAGCCGAGACGCTCGTCGAGAATCAGCCGCGTTTTCGTCCGCACGACCTCGTCCATCTCGCGTGCCTGCGTGATGAGTTCGTTTACCCCCTGCGTGTCCGCGGCGTCCACGATGAGGACGATGTCCTCTTCGCCCGACACCTGCCAGACGAAGTCCACTTCCTCCCATTCGGCCATCTTGTCCGTCACCGTGCGCGTGTCCACGTCCACGGCGACGCGCACCTCTATCATCGCCTTGATGTTGCCCGTGCGGGTGGTGACGGTGAACCGTTCGATGACGCCGTCTTCGGTCATCCGATCGACGCGATTTCTGACGGTACCCTCAGACGTACCGACGGTTGACGCAATCTCGGTGTACGGCGTTCGGGCGTCGCGGCGCAGAATACTCAGAATCTCTCGGTCAAGCGCGTCCATGGAGATTAGCACCTACACTGTGGCAACACTTGACGATTACGAAATTCGTAGCGATTCTACGAAAGCAACACTTATGGTGGGGGCTTTCATACGTATCTCGTAATGTCGGACGCCTACGTGGCACTGGAGGGCGGTCGCGTCGTTGAGGCGCGGTCGCGTGCTCCGGGTCAAGCCCGCGGGGAACTGGTCTTTACAACAGCGTACACTGGTTATGAGGAGAGTCTCACTGACCCCTCGTACGAGGAACAAATCCTCACTTTCTCATACCCACTCATCGGTAACTATGGCGTCCGAGCGGAACGATTCGAGTCCGACCGAGTCCACCCTCGTGCTGTCGTTGCTCGTGAGCTCACCGACGACGTCGCAGACTGGCTCACCCACGAGGGCGTTCCAGCCGTCGATAACATCGACACGCGCGACCTCGTCATCACCATCCGCGAAGGCGGGGCCATCAAGTGTGGCATCTCCGCTGGACCGGACGCCTCCCCCGAGAAAGCACTCGAAGCACTCGACGAGTGCAAGGGGATGAGCGAGCACACGAACATCGGCGCACAGGTAAGCGTGACAGAACCGAAAGTCGTGAACGCAGACGGCGACGGCCCGTCGGTCGCGCTCGTTGACTGTGGCGCGAAAGGCAGCATCATCGACTCGCTCGCAGAGCGCGACGCCGTCGTCCACGTCTTGCCCCACGACGCGACGCCGGAAGACGTGACGGCCGTCGACGCGGACATCCTGTTCATCTCGAACGGACCGGGTGACCCCGCGAACTTCACCGACGCACAGGCACTCGTCAGCGAGTTCGTCGGTGACCTGCCAATCGCAGGCATCTGCCTCGGCCAACAGGTCGTCGCGGGCGCACTCGGCGGCACGACCGAGAAGATGGCCTTCGGGCATCGCGGCGTGAACCAGCCCGTCCTCGACCTTGAGACGAAGCAGGTCGTCATGACGACGCAGAATCACGGCTACACGGTCGCAGACCCCGGCGACAAACTCGACGTGACCCAGATTAACGTCAACGACGACACGCCGGAGGGGCTCGAAAACGAGGAACTCGACATCCTCACCCGTCAGTACCACCCTGAAGCCCATCCCGGCCCACTCGACACGCTCGGGTTCTTCGACGACGTGCTCGCGATGGCGAAGTCAACACGCCGTCTCGTCACCTGCGACTAACCCCCCCTTCTTTCGGTATTTTCACCCGTTGAGTGCTGACGCCCGTGAGAACGTGGTTTTACGAGATTCGAAGACACTATTTAGTCGTGACTGGTTCCCCCGGTATGGACCGCGCTCCGTCCACCATCGCGTGGGCTGTCCTCGTGATGAGCCGTCCCATCCACCTCCTGATCGTGGCGGTGGTGTACGTCCTCGGTGCAGGGATTGCGTTCGCTCACGGCGCAGTCTTCGATCGGCTCTCGCTCGCGGCTGGTCTCGCTGCGCTCGTTCCCGTCGCCGTGAGTATTCACTACGCGAACGAGTACGCAGACCACGAGACGGACGCGCTGACGACGCGTACCCGATTTTCTGGCGGCAGTGGCGCACTCCCCGAGACGGAGCTGTCTCCGACCGTCGCGCTGTACGCCGCCTGCGCCTCGCTGGCCGTCGGTGCGGTCGCGGCTGGCTATTTCTACGTTCGCGGCTGGCTCCCGCTGCACTCCGTCGCTATCCTCGCGCTCGGCGCGCTGCTCGGCTGGTCGTACTCGCTCCCACCACTCGCGTTCGCGTGGCGCGGCCTCGGTGAACTCGAACACGCGCTCCTCGGCGGCATTCTCTTGCCCCAGTACGGCGTCGCGGTGGCCTCTGGAACCTACAGCCGTGCGGCCGCGCTCGCTACCGCACCGCTCTGCCTGCTCGTGTTCGTCAACCTGCTCGCGCTAATGTGGCCAGACCGCGAGGCGGACGCCGAAGTCGGCAAACACACCCTCGCCACGCGGCTCTCTGCGACGTGGCTCCGTCGCCTGTATCTCGTCTTCGTCCTCGCCACGTTCGGTTCGCTCGCGGCGCTCACGGGGTCTGTGCTTCCGCGTCCGGTGGCGCTTGCGAGCTACGCCATCGTGCCGCTGCTCGCGTGGGGTGCGAGCACGTACACCAAAACAGAAAATCCGTTACCCACCGTGCTAGCGATGGGCGTCCTCGCGGTCGCCCAGAGCGCCGCGTGGTTCCACGTCGCCGGGTTCTACCTGATTTACTGAGGCGTGCCCCAGTTGCGCACCTGCTTTGGCCGCTTTTCGACAGTTTCCACGTCGAGTGGGTCGTCGCGGGCCGCGAGCGCTTCGAGCGCTGCGTTCGCGCTCTCTGCGGTCGAGAAGTACGGAATGTCCTCTTCGACGGCCATCTGGAGCGCTTTCACGTCGCGGGAGACGATGAGGTCGACCTCGCCGTTGCGTATCGCGGCGGCCACGTCATCGAACTCAACCACGTCGTAGAACGCGTCGAAGCCGTCTACGTCGAGGTCGACGACCACGTTCCCACCTTCCGGAAGCGGCTGGCCAGCGGCGGCCTGTGCCTTCTCGTAGGCTTTGGCAAACGAGCGCGCAGAGCCCATCACTTCGCCCGTCGATTTCATCTCGGGGCCGAGGCGTGGGTCGCTGCCTTCGAGGCGGTCGAACGGCAGGACGACTTCCTTGACGCTCACGTGCTCCGGAACCTGTTCTTTCACGTCTAATTCTGCGAGCGTCGCCCCGCCCATCACCTTCGCGGCGAGCTTCGCAATCGGGACGCCCGTCGCCTTCGAGACGAACGGGACGGTGCGCGAAGAGCGCGGGTTGGCTTCGAGGACGTACACTTCGCCATCCTTGACCGCCAATTGGACGTTGAGCAGGCCCACGGTTTCGAGCGCGCGGGCGATGTCGACCGTCACCTCACGGACGCGGGCGAGCAACTCGTCGTCAAGCGAGCGCGGCGGAATCATACACGCCGAGTCGCCCGAGTGGACCCCTGCCGTCTCGATGTGCTCCATGATGCCACCGATGAGCACGTCCTCGCCGTCAGAGACGGCGTCCACGTCGAGTTCGACCGCGCCGTCTAAGAACTGGTCTACGAGAATCGGCTGGTCTGGACTCACGCGAACCGCCTCTTCGATGTAGGTTTTCAGCTCCTCGTCGTCGGAGACGATTTCCATCGCACGGCCACCGAGCACGTAGCTCGGGCGGACGAGGACGGGGTAGCCGAGGTCGCTTGCGAGGGCGAGGGCTTCCTCCTCAGAGCGCGCCGTGCCGCCTTCTGGCTGGGCGATACCGAGGTCGTTCATCAGCGCGTTGAAGCGGTCGCGGTTCTCGGCTAAGTCCATCGCGTCGATGGAGGTGCCGAGGACCTGACAGTCGAGGCCGCGGCGTTCGAGTTCTGCTTCGAGTGGGTGGCCGACGTTCACGGAGGTCTGGCCGCCGAACTGCACCATCACGCCGTCTGCGTTGGTGCGTTCGACGATGTCCGCGATCTCCTCTGCGGTGATTGGCTCGAAGAAGAGCCCGTCGGAGGTGTCGTAGTCCGTGCTCACCGTCTCCGGGTTGTTGTTCACGACGTGGGCTTCGATGCCCATCTCGCGCAGCGCGCGGACGGCGTGGACCGCACAGTAGTCGAACTCGACGCCCTGTCCGATGCGGATGGGGCCGCCGCCGACCACGACGACGCTTTCGACATCTTCGTTCACTTTCACCTCGTTGTGGCGCATCTCGCTTACGGGGTCGCGCGCCGAATAGTAGTACGGGGTACTCGCGGCGAACTCACCGGCACAGGTGTCCACCTGCTTGTAGGTGCGCTCTGGGGCGACCGACTCGACTTCACCGACGCCGACGCCGGCGATGGCCGCGACTTGGGCGTTCGTGTAGCCCGTTTGTGCGGCCTCTGCGAAGTTGCCGTTCTGGGCGGCGACCGTCGCGTCTGCGATGCGCTCGAAGCGCTCTGCGTACCACTCACGAATCCCTGTGAGCTCGCAGATTTGGTCGACGGTGTAGCCGCGATTGAACGCCTCGAACAGCGCGAACGGGCGGTCTGGCGTCGGCGCCTTGAGGTAGTCGGTTTCGAGCGTCTCGTCGTCTACGTCGTCCCAGTCGGCGCTTGGCTCGTACTCCGTCGAACGCAGCGCTTTGAGGAAACTCTCCTCGAAGGTGCGCCCAATGGCCATCGCCTCGCCGGTCGATTTCATCGCCGTGCTGAGGGTGAAATCCACCTCGGGGAACTTGTCCTTTGGCCACCGTGGAATCTTGCTCACGACGTAGTCGATGGCTGGCTCGAACGCCGCCGTCGTCTCGCCGGTAATCTCGTTTTCGATTTCGTGGAGGCGCTTGCCGAGGGCGACCTTCGCGGTCACGCGGGCAATCGGATAGCCCGTCGCCTTCGAGGCGAGCGCAGAGGAGCGAGACACGCGCGGGTTCACTTCGACGACGCGGTACTCGCCGCCGGGTGTACCGTCGTCGTGCCACGCGAACTGGATGTTACAGCCGCCTTGAATCCCGAGTTCGCGGATGACGTCGAGCGCAGCGGTGCGCATCTCCTGGTGGCCCTCGTCGGGGATGACCTGACTCGGGGTGACGACGATCGACTCGCCGGTGTGGATGCCCATCGGGTCGATGTTCTCCATGTTGCAGATGATGATACACGAGTCGTCTGCGTCGCGCATCACCTCGTATTCGAGTTCGATCCATCCGGCGATGGATTCGGTGATGAGCACCTCGCTGTTGCGCGAGAGGCGAAGCCCCTTGCGCGTGCGCTCTCTGAGTTCGTCCATCTCACCGACGACGCCCGACCCACTCCCGCCGAGGGTGTAGGTCGTCCGCATGATGACGGGAAGCCCGCCAACGGCGTTGACGGCGTCTTCGAGTTGGTCCATGTCGTCGATGGTCTGCGAGCGCGGGACTGGCTGGCCGATATTCTCCATGCGCTGGCGGAACAGGTCGCGGTCTTCGGTGGCGTAGATGGTGTCGAGGGGCGTTCCCATAATATCGACATCATACTTCTCTAAGACGCCTTCCTCTGCGAGTTCCGCCGTCACGTTCAGTCCGGTTTGGCCGCCCAGCCCAGCGATGACGCCGTCGGGGCGCTCTTTTTCGATGATTTCGGTGAGCGCCTCGGTGTTGATTGGCTCAATGTAGACGGCGTCTGCCATCTCCGGGTCGGTCATGATGGTAGCCGGGTTGGAGTTTACCAGAACAACTCGGGCCCCCTCTTCTCTGAGTGCACGGCACGCCTGCGCGCCGGAGTAGTCAAACTCCGCGGCCTGCCCAATCTGAATTGGCCCACTCCCGATCAAAAGAATCGTCCGGTCGTCTCCGTCGGTCATTGGTTACTCGGCTCAAGTCCGTACATCGTAATAAGTCCGACGATAAATTACGAATAGCGAAGCCAGATTTCGAAATTCGAATTATGCAGTGCGTGGGGCTGTCACTCGGTGTGGCTGGCAAATTCTCCTCTCGTGTCAGGCAATTTCTGGGATTCGGTACCGGTAGGGTTGGCCCTCGATGACCTCTATATCGCCCCCGTGTGCGCGACGGCCGAGCACCGTCGCCACGCGGTGGGCACTCTCGAACTCCTCCCCGTGCTCCGAAAGAATCGAACAAATCTCTTTTGCCGTCAATGCCCCCTCTGGCTCGACTTCGGCCAACACTGCCCGAATCCGCTCGAAGTCACCCCCCTGCTGTCGCATAGGTCAGTGTACGTGTTCTTCCTACAAAGGTACTAGTCAAAGCGGTAAGCAACCTGATGAAAACTGGGCGCTCAAACCGGCTGGTCGGACGCCGAGTGGAAATCGCGCTGGCTGCGATACTCTTCTACGAACGCTGCCACATCGAACGACAGCATCTGCTCTTCGAACTCGCTCATCGCGGAGTCGTCTTCTGCGTGGCTCACGGCGTGTTCCATGAGTTCGACAATCAGCTCGACGACGATTTCGTGGAGTCTGCGGTCGTCGAAGTCGCTCACCCAGAGCATCGAACAGCCAACCTGCCCGTCGTTCGAGACATCCTTGCTCACGACTTTCTCGGGGAACTCTTCTTTGACGATGCCCATCATGTGGAGGGTGCCAAAGTCGGCCCCGGAGGTGGTGTCGATGGTCTCCTGGAGGATGGTTTCGAGGAACTCGGGGACGAACCGCCCAAGTGGGTGGACGTCCATCACGAGCGCGTGAACTTCGCCACAGTCACAGCGAAACTCGCGCATCCCCATGTCGAGGCTGCGAACATCGACAGACTCCCCACAGGGGAGCGTGAGGCTGGCGTCCCGGCTTCCGGGCACGCGCGGTTCTGACATACGCGCTCTTTTGGGTCTCTGCCGTAAAAACGCCGCGGGTACGACCCGTCCACCCCAAACGCTAAGCAACCGTTGTGCGTGGGTCTGCGTATGTCAGGCGTTCGTGATGTCGTGGCGTCCGCCGTCTACCGAACCTCGCTGTTCTTGGACGACCACTGGGCGTTCAAATACTACGTCGTCCCGATTCTCCTGATGGCTTCAGTGCTGTTTGCCCTCGCAATGGGTGCGTCCCGACTCACCACGAGCCAGAGCGTCGAACTTCTCGCTGCGTTTCTCTTTGTCTGCCTCTCCGTTGCAGCAAGCGGCGTCCTGCTAGAGAAGGGGATTCGGTGGGTTCGAGAGCGATAACGCAGTCGGCCAACGAAAAGTCTCGTCTCAGGGCCAGTCGTCGCGGACTGGTTCTTCTGTTTCGTCATCGGGTTGGTCTCGTGCGAGCGGCCAGTCTGCGGCGGCTGCGGCGTCTTCGACGTGGAGGAACTCCCAGTCAAGTTTTGCTGCGAGCGCCTTGTCTTCGTCGTCAGTGCCAACGAGGACGTGGCGGGCGGTGTCGAACTGGCGTTTGACGTTCTCCAAACTCTCCTCTTTGCCGCGCGGCCCGGAGAAGAAGTCCTGACGGATGCGGTTTTTGCGCGTGAAATTCGTCACGACGTACGTTGGTTTCTCGGAGACGACGCCCACGTATTTGCTCCACGTTCGGGCGTCCGCGAACGCCTCCGAGGGTTTTGCGAGCTCTTTCAAGGCTTCGAGCTCGAATGCGAGGGTCATCTCGCCGTCGGTACTCATATCCAACCTTCAGGTAGAGCGCGAGAAAACGGCTTCGGTCTTTTACTGTTCGGTCGGCGTCGCGAGCTTTTCTGGCTCGAACATCTTCTCTAAGAGGATGTCCTTCTGGTCAGAAACGACCGTCTGCTCGCGGATGAGCTTCTTGTACTTGCCCTGTGGCGAGAGGTCGCCAATCAGGACGCCACCGACGATTTTGCCGTCTTTGAACGCGATTCGCCGCCACTCGGTGTCAGAGTACTTTCGCTCGGCTTCGTCGTCGCCAATCGTTGGGTGGCCAAAGGAGAGGAACGGGAAGTCAAAGTGCGTAATCGAGTACGAGGAGACCCAGCGGAACTCTTCTAAGTCCGCTTCTGCTGGCTCGCCGTTCGCCTCTTTGACCATGTTCTTTCCCGCGACCATGCCCTGCTGTTTCGCGCTGCCCCACGCCCCGTTCTGGGCGTACTCCTCTAGGATAACATCGTAAAAGCGGGTGATGTCACCGGCGGCGTACACGTCCGGGTCGTCGGTGCGCATGTACTGGTCGACGACGATGCCGTCGTCCAGTTCGAGGCCGGTTTCGACGAGCAGTTCGGTGTTGAAGTCGAGGCCGATGGCGATGCCCACGAAGTCGCTCTCGTAGCGCTCGCCGTTCGGGTCGACGGTGGCGACGACCTTGCCGTTCTCGTCGGTTTCGAAGTGGTCAACGCCGGACTGGAAAACGGGCGTCACGCCGCGTTCGTCGAGTGCTTTGTGGATGATGTCTGCACCATCTTCTGAGAGGGCGTAACGCCACCAGGCGTTGCCGCGCATGAGGTAGTTCGCCTCGACGCCCTGGGCGGCGCAGATGGCCGCGAGGTCGATACCGAGCAGTCCCGCGCCGATGACTGCGCCGGTTTCGGCCTGCTCTGCGTGGTCACGGATGTTGCGGGCATCCTGGAAGGTCCAGAAATGGTGGATACCCTCAGCGTCGGAGTTCTCGACGGGCAGTTGGGTTGGCGTCCCGCCCGTGGCGAGGAGGAGTTTGCCGTACTCGATGGTCTCGCCCTCGTGGGTCACGATCTCCTTTGCGTCGCGGTCGACGCTCGTGACGAGCGTGTTGAGCTTGAGCGTGATATCTCGCTCGTCGTACCAGCTCTCGTCGTGAATCGAGATTGGTGCCTCAGGGAGTTTTCCTTTGGCAAACTCTTTTGTCAGAATGCGGTTATACAGCGCCTCACCCTCATCAGTGACGACGATGACTTCCGCATCCGGTTGCTCCTGCCGGATTGTTTCGGCTGCGGAACTACCCGCAATCCCGTCGCCGATGATGACGTACGCCTCGGTCATGGCAGGAAGGTTCGTTTCGGGGGTTAATGTGAATTGCTATCTTCATGACTGTGCAAATTTCGCCGTGGGCAGGGCTGACACAGGCGAGCAGTTTTTACCGACCAGTCCTAAGGCCCCGCCAATGAAACTCCGTCAGAACGTCCGCCACTTCGCTGCGAAACAGGCGCTGACCATGCCAGTCGTTGGGGACGTCGTCTCGGGCAAACTCGTAGACCTCCACACGGGTATCTTCCTCAAGAAGGCTCCCGAGGGCCAGCGCGAAGAGCGTCGGGCGCATCTTGATGCCTTCTTCGACGCGACGATGGACTCCTACGTCGCCGGACTCGAAGCCGGGCTCCCCGAGGCAGAGGCCCGTGAACTCACGCATATCCAAGCCAACTTCGACTTCTTCAACCACGGTTGGACCGAGATGATGGAGATTCCCGGCGACGAACTCGAAGCCCACTACCGCCGCTACGAGAACTTTTTCAAAACCTACGACATCACCATCGACGACCCGCTTGGCGCGTTTACGCCCGCAGACGGCATTCCCGACGCGCCGAAAACGCTCGAAAAGCGCGAAACTGCTGAGTACGAAAACGCCATCGCTGGCTTCGCAGACGACGTGTACGTAGAAGACGGCGACGGAGACCTCAGAAAAGGGGGCGATGTTGCGGAGCCAGAAAACGTTGATGTGAGCGACGCGCCCGGACTGCGCGGAAACGACAACTAGATGTCAATATCTCTCAGGTTCGGTCCTGCTCGGCGATGCGTTTGAGCGCGCGAGCGATTTCTTCGAACGCGCGAAGAAAGCGCACCGAAAGATAGACGAAAAATCCGATGGCGACGAACGCAAAGCCGAGTAACAATTCCTGGATAATCACGATGCTATAGAGGAGAACGCCCACGCTCACGAGGGCGAAGATGGCGGGTAGTGTCTTATTGCGTGCCACACCGTCGAATACTCGACACATCAATATAAACGTGAGTCACGGTAACACACCAGTCAGTTTTGGTGAATCGCGTCCGCGCACTCGAATCCGGCGACGATGCCGCCGTTGAGCGAGCGCTCTGGGTACTGCGCTTTCGACGCCATCCCGGCGTAGTAGATGCCATCCGCAACTTCGTCGCCGAGGTCGTAGGGGACGACCATGTCGAGATAGCCGCGTTCGTAGACGGGCGCGGTGCGTGGGTTGCGCGCGGTCTTGATCCAGTTGACCGACTCGCGGTCGAAGTCGGGGAATAGGTCCTCTAAGCCAGAGAGCCAAATTTCCTCGACCTCGTCGTCGCTCGCCTGCCAGAGGCGCTCGCTTGGCTCTTGGATGTACATCGGCGCATACAGGATGTGCTCGCCGCCGTAGCGTTCGGGCGGGATGTAGTTCGTGTGCTCGATGAGCGCCCCGAACGGCGCGTCGTCCGCGATGTTGAGCCAGTAGGTGTCGGTGAGTTTCTCGTCCATCGAGATGACCGAACAGACGGTGCCCTGGAAGTCGATGTCGCAGGTGTAGCCGGTGAGGTCCTCTAAGACGTTCGGCATCGACGCGACGATGACGGAGTCGACGTCGTGTTCTTCGCTTCCCTCCTCAGTTTCGACCGTAATCGAGCGCACTTCATCGTCGAACGCGACTTCGGTCACGCGCGCACCGGTCGTGATGTTCTCACGGCCAACTTCGTCTACGAGTGCGTCGAGCAGTTGTCCGAAGCCGCCCATGAGGTAGCCAAGCGGTTCGCCGCGCAGCAGGTCGCGCTCGCCGCGGAACTTGATGCGCCCGAGGAGCCACGCCGCCGACACGTCCTCTTTTTTGCTCCCGAACTTGGCGTCGAGCAACGGCTCGAAGAAGTTCTCGTAGACGCCGCGGGTGGTGTGCTCGATGAGGAACTCCTTGATGGGAACGTCCTCGAAGTCTTCGAGATTCTCGTAGGTGTCGAACTTCGGGACGCCCCCGCGCACGTCGATTTCCATGGTGAGCATCGTGAGGCGGAACTTGTCGTAGACGCTCATGTGCGGGTAGGCTGCAATCTCCCACGGCTTGTCGAGCGGGTGGATGACGCCATCGACGTAGTAGGCGTTTTTGCCAATCGGCCATTCGAGGTTGTCATCGAGGCCCAACTCGGAGATGAGGTCGATGATGGTCTGTTCTGAGGCCGAAAGGTGGTGGTAAAACTTCTCGATGCGGTCGCCGCGCGTCTCGTAGACAGCCGCGAGACCGCCCACGTCGTCGCTCGCTTCGAAGACGTGGACATCGTGACCGTGGTTCTGCAGGCGATACGCCGCTGCGAGTCCGGCGATACCGCCGCCGACGACCCCTATCATGCTCGGAGCTATTTGACCGGCGCAGATGTACGTTTTGGCTTCCTGTCAGGCGAAACGACGCTCCGCTAATTATAAACAGGCCCTCACACAACCCTGTGCCATGCTTACCGTGCGAGCGCCTGCGACGAGTGCGAATCTGGGGAGTGGCTTCGACGTGTTTGGGGTGGCGCTCGAACGGCCCGCTGACATCGTCCGCGTCGAGAAGGCAGACCGGACGACCATCGAAGTGACGGGTGCCGGGGCGCAGTACATCCCCGAAGACCCGGACAAGAACACGGTCGGGGCCGTCGCGCGCGCCCTCGACGCACCCGCCCACATCCACATCGACAAGGGGATTCGACCCGCCTCCGGACTCGGGTCGTCGGCCGCGAGCGCCGCCGCCGCCGCGGTTGGCCTCAACGAACTGTACGACCGTGGCCTCTCGCGCAAAGAACTCGTCCCGATTGCCGCGAAAGGCGAGGCCGTCGTCTCCGGCGACGCCCACGACGACAACGTCGCCCCCTCGATTTTGGGCGGGTTCACCATCGCTACTCCCGACGGCATCACCCAAATCGACGCCACCATCCCGCTCGTCGCCTGCCTGCCTGACATCGTGGTCTCGACGCGTGACGCCCGCCGCGTCGTCCCGGAGCAAACGTCGGTTTCACAGCTCATCGACACCGTTGGCAAGGCCGCGACCCTCACCGCGGGGATGGCCCGAAACGACCCGGAACTGGTGGGTCGAGGCATGCACGACACCGTCGTCACGCCCGCTCGTGCCGAACTCATCACGGGCTACGACACCGTCCGCGAGAACGCCCTCGAAGCGGGCGCGACCGGCGTCACCGTTAGTGGCGCAGGCCCGACGGTCATCGCCGCTTGCTACGAGCGCGACCAGCGCGAGATTGCGAATGCGATGATAGAGGGCTTCGCCCGCGAAGGCGTTGAGGCCCGCGCCTTCCAGACGAAGATGGGGCGCGGTGCGACGATTTTCCGCTGAACTTTTAGCTTCGAAGCCGTCGCTCTCATCGCCACTGACCGCACACCACGAAAGAAAAAAGGTGGGAGGTTAGACGCCGCGACCCTGCAGTTTCTTCTCTTCGGGGAGGTCGACGTTCGCCTCGCCTTTCATGCCCTTGCCGATGTTCGACGAGATTTCTGCAAGCTTTTCTGGGTTGTCCCAGTTGTTGACCGCTTCGACGATTGCCTCGCCCATCACGGCGGGGTTCTCTGCGCCGAAGATACCGGAGCCGACGAAGATGCCGTCACAGCCGTGGTGCATCATGAGCGCCGCGTCTGCGGGCGTTGCGATGCCGCCTGCGGCGAAGTTGACGACGGGAAGCCGACCCATCTCAGCCGTCTCGTGGACGAGTTCTGCGGGCGCGCTGATTTCGCGGGCGTACGCCTCGCGCTCTTCGAAGGTCATCCCTTCGAGTTCGCGGATTGCCCCGCGGATGGCGCGCTGGTGCTTGACGGCCTGGTTCACGTCGCCCGTGCCGGCCTCACCTTTCGTTCGAATCATGGCCGCGCCCTCGTTGATGCGCCGGAGCGCCTCGCCGAGGTCGCGTGCGCCACAGACAAACGGCGAGGTGAACTCGCGCTTGTCGATGTGGTAGGCGTCGTCTGCGGGGGTCAGCACCTCGGACTCGTCGATCATGTCCACGCCGATGGCTTCGAGAATCTGTGCCTCGGTCGTGTGGCCGATACGGGCTTTGCCCATCACCGGAATCGACACTTCGTCGATGATTTCGTTGACGAGCGCCGGGTCTGCCATCCGCGAGACGCCGCCGCGTTTGCGGATGTCCGCGGGGACGGCTTCGAGCGACATGACGGCGACCGCACCGGCGTCTTCTGCGATACGGGCCTGTTCTGCGTTGACGACGTCCATGATGACGCCGCCTTTCTGCATCTTTGCGAACCCACGCTTCACCAGTTCGGTGCCGCGCTTTAGTTCCTCAAGATTGGTCTCCTCAGGCATACGCGACTCTAGCGGTTGGGAGGGTTAATGCGTACCGATTGTGTCACCCCAACGCACGAGGCGGACAGTGGTGTCGTCCGGCCATCTTTTATTCCCACGAGAGCGGGCAGAACGATTTTCGCGCTCGGGGTGAATGAGGGGGTATGAGTAAACCGTGTCCCGACTGCGACGGCACGCTCCAGTCCGTCGAGTACGACACCGACGTGAACGGCGACATGATTCGCCTCCGCGAAGGCAGCGGTGTGTTGGGAAAATTCGGCTACAAAGGCGCGACGAACGTCAACGCCTACGTCTGCACTGAGTGTCGGCGCGTTCTCTTTTACGCCGACTAATCTCGCCTATCAGTAGCGTTTTTGCCCCACCCGTCCCTTTCTGTGCCCAATGTCCTCAGAAACCGGGCGCGGACTGCTTTCTCGCCTCTTCTCTAAACCGGTTCCAGAACCCGACGACCTGCCGTGGTACGTTGCGCCCCTCCCGAAATGGCTCGAAGACTTCGGCCTGCGAATCGCGTGGCTCATCGTCCTCATCAACCTCGCCGGGACGGCCTTTGGCTTCTACTACTACCTGTTCCAGTTCTCCCTCGAACCGGTCGTGATGTGGCCCTTAGTCCCCGATAGCCCCGTCGCTACCCTGTTCATCGCCCTCGCGCTCGGCGCGTGGCTGCTCGGCAGGCAGAACGACTACCTCTCGGCGCTGGCCTTTTTCGGCTGTTTGAAACTCGGCGCGTGGACGCCGTTCGTCCTCGGGATGTTCATGACCGAGTTTGGCTACCTCCACTGGGCGATGTACAATTTCCTGTTCTGGAGCCACCTCGCTATGGTCGTGGAGGGCTTTCTCCTCCATCGCATCACCAACTTCCCCGTCAAGGCCGTGGCCGTCGCTGCCGGGTGGTATCTGCTCAACGACCTCGTGGACTACTTCATCCCGCTCGTGGGCAATGCCCACCACACCTTGCTCCCGCCCGCGGTCGAGCCAATCGTCAACGGCGTGGTGCAACACGCGAGTCCGGGCCACGAAATCGCCGCCGCAGGTGCGGTGACACTCACCGTGCTCGCAACGTTTCTCGCGCTCGCAACCCGCGTGAAAAAACTCGAAGCCTAACACTCGACGCCTAGTCGCCGTTTGCGTGGGCGCGCACCCACAGCGTCCCGATTCTGGATAACTTCGTCCGGTAGGATTTCCCTTCCTCTTGTTGCTCGATGTAGCCCTTCCCGCCCGGCCCGAGGCGGTCTACTGTGTAGATCACCCGCGAGCGAAAGCTGTCCGAGTACTCCTCGCCCAAATCGCGGGCGAGCGCCTGAGCCAACTCGCTCACACTCTCAAACTCGCCGTCTTCACCGAGTTTGAATAAGATGACTTCCTCGAACGGTTTGACGCTCGAAAACGAGGCCACCGGCAACTCCACGATATGGCTGCCCTCGACGGATTTCGCGCCGATGGTCGTCCCGCGCTCGTCGAACTCGGAGAGGAGCGATTCTGCCTCGCTCAACCACGCCGAGACGCGGTCGTTTTCTGCGTCGTGCAGTTCGGTGACGAGGTCGGTTCCCCGGCGCAACACCTCCGCCAACTCGGTTTCGAGATACTTCTCGGGGGCGGTGTAGTAGGTGTGAATTCGCTCGCGGTCTTCCTGGCGTTCGACCATCACCGAGTGGGCGGCCATCGCAAAGGCGAAACTCACAGTGCGGGGCATCGCAGAGAGGTTCACCCACACCTCGTTGCCAGCATCGAGTTCCTCGTTCACGAGGTCGTAGGCCTGCTCGAAGGCCGTATCATAATCGTACACGTCCGCGATGACGAGGCGTTCTGTCTCCGCACCGAGGAGGTTCGAAAAATCGCGCTCCAACTTCTTTGCGAGACGCTTGCTGTAGGCGACGTTCGCCTCGCTGCCCACCGCGCCCTCTAGGAGAATCACCCGGTCAACGGTGTGCTGGTCGCGCACGAGCGGCGCGATGAGTCGGTCGTAGTCGAAGCCGACGGGCACGACGTGCGTCTGGTCGTAGCTAGTCTCAGCGCGCGCCATCAGTCAGCGCGGACCTCCTCGAAGTAGACCGACCGCTTTTCTGTCGGAGCGGAGGTGGTGATGAGCGACAGGCCGACGGTGAGGACGAGTCCGAGCGCCATGCCGTACAGTGACGTGTCCCACGTCATGATGGTTGCGGGCACCTGCGGGATGAACACGCTTGCGAGGTAGAACGCTTGCGAGCCAATGACGCCCGCGAGCATGCCCCACTTCGTCGTCCGCGCCCAGTAGAGCGCGACCATGACGGGGAGGGCGAGCTGGGCGAACCCACCGAAGGCGGTCTCACCGATTTCGATGAGCGTCCCCGGCGTGTAGATGCTCGCCACAAACGAGAGCGTGGCAAACACGGCGACGCCGACGCGGGCAATCGTGTCCTCGCGCTTCCCCGCCGCGCTCACGAGCGGGCGGTAGATGTCGCGGGTGAGGTACGACGACCCCGACAGGAGCATCGAGTCAGAGGAACTCATCATCGCGGCCATCGCCCCGGCGACGACGAGCGCGGCGAACCACGCGGGCGTGGTGTCACGGAGCAGTACCGAGAGGACGTTGCCGCCCTCTGGCACGTTCAGGTTCAGGCCCACCGCCCACGCGCCGAGCATGAACGCCGGGACGAACAGCAAGACGACGAGAACCGGCCAGAGGACGAACGTTTGTTTGAGCACAGTCTTCGAGCGGGCGACGAAAAAGCGCTGGTTCACCTGCGGGAACATGGTGACGCCGAAGGCGATGCTGATTGCGGTGCCGATGATGAACTGGGGCGTGTAGAGGCCGCCGCCGAGCGAGAGGAACTCGGAGTTCGCTGCGCCCATCCCGGCGGTTGCAGCGCTCGGGCCACCGAGGGCGGCGAGAATCCAGAGCACCGCGGCCCAGATCATGAGGAGCATGAACGCGCCCTGCATGGTGTCGGTCCACGCCACCCCGCGCATCCCGGAGGCGACGACGTAGGCGATCATGAACAGCGTGATGCCGCCCGCGCCAACCCAGTAGGGCACCGCGCCGTCGGTGAGCGCGACGAGCGCCGTCCCCGCGCCTTTCTGCTGAAGCATGACGTAGGGGAACAGCCAGAAGATGCTGATGGCGGCCACGAATACCCGGAGCGCCTTCGAGCCAAAGCGGTCGCCGAGCATCTCACCGAGGGTGACGTAGCCGTGGGCTTTGCCGACGGCCCACTGCTTGTAGCCGATGACGTACCAGAGAATCCCGAACAGGACGCCGTCCATGAGGCCCATCACGAGAATCCATTCGGGACCGGCGGCGTAGGCGAGGTTCGGGCCGCCGAAGAAGGTGAACGCCGAAAGGAGGGTTGCGAACGTCGTGAACAGCAAGACGACGGTGCCGAAGGTGCGACTGGCGAGGTAGTAGTCCTCTGCGGTTTTGTCGGTCAGCCGGTAGGCGACGAGGCCGATGACGAGCGTGAGCAGCAGGTAGCCGCCGATGATACCGAGTTGGAGGCCGGTCTCAGCCATGGGTCACCCCCTCTACGCCGAGGCCCCAGGCGCGCTGGGCGAAAACGTAGAACACGCCGGCGGTCACGCCCATCCAGCCAATATGCCACCAAATCCACAACGGGAGGCCGAAGGCGACCCGCGAGTCGTCCCAGAGGAACCATGGGACGGAAAGCGCCACGAGCACGAGGGCGACCACCGTCCACAGAATATACTTCGAACTATTGCCGTTCATCACTGACTAATATCTCCTACTAGTATCTAAACGTTGCTAATTCTGAACAAAAAGCGAATTTGAAGAAAAATTTCCTTCAATATACGCGAGTGCCATTTTCGACGGATCGTTCGGGCTGGAGGTGGACGACGTTGCCCGATTCGTCGTCCACGCCGGTCACGAGACACTGGCTCTCGAAGCCCGCGATGTTGACAGTACCAAGATTCACGACGGCGACGACTTGGCGGCCGAGCAACTCGGCTTGGGTGTAGTTGTCGGTGAGTCCCGCGGCGGACTGGAGGACGGTGTCACCGAAATCAACGCGCAGCTTGTACACGTCCTTTCGCGCCTCTGGAAACGGGTTCACGTCGATGACTTCACCGATGCGCATCTCTACGTTGGTGAGAAACTGTGCCGGGTCGATGTCGGGTTGGTCGATACCCATGTGGAAGCCTCTCACGGGCGGAGAAGGAGTAGTTTTGCCCGCCGGAAACTGTCGAAAATCGACCACTGCGAGCGCGATGGCTGCGGCGACGACAAGGTATATGAATCGCGCGTAGCGAACGTATCTAGGTGTCCATGACCGCACTCATGGTCCCATCATCATCCAGCCCCGCGCAGGGGCAGTTCATCACTCATGGAGGATTCAGCAAAATACCTCATTCACGCAGACATCACCGCCGACGGGGTGGTCGAACGGAGTGACGTCGTCGGGGCTATCTTTGGCCAGACCGAGGGACTCCTCGGCGACGACTTAGACCTCCGCGACCTCCAGAACTCATCGAAGGTCGGCCGGATAGACGTCAGTATCGACTCAGAACGAGGCAACTCGTTTGGCAACATCACCATCGCAAGCAGTCTCGACAAGGTCGAAACAGCCATCCTCGCCGCCGCGCTCGAAACCATCGACCGCGTCGGGCCATGTCGCTCGACCGTCGAGGTCTCGAACATCGAAGACGTGCGCGCCGCAAAGCGCCGTCGCGTCGTCGACCGCGCGAAAGACCTGCTCGTGAGCGCCTTCGACGACAGCGTCCTCTCCAGTGAGGAACTCATCGAGGAAGTCCGCCGCTCGATTCGCGTCGAAGACATCACCGAGTACGAAGGGCTTCCCGCGGGGCCGCGCGTCGAGACGAGCGACGCCATCATCGTGGTCGAAGGCCGCTCAGACGTGCTCACGCTGCTCAAATACGGCATCAAAAACGCGATTGCCGTCGAAGGAACGAACGTGCCGAAAGCGGTGGCGGCCCTCACGAAACAGAAAACCGTCACCGCCTTCTTAGACGGCGACCGCGGCGGGGAACTCATCCTCAAGGAACTCTCGCAGGTGGGCGACTTAGATTACGTCGCCTTCGCGCCCTCTGGGCTCTCGGTCGAGGACTTAGACCGCCACGAGGTCATGGCCGCGTTGCGCGAGAAGGTGCCCTACGACGAAGTAAAAAACGCCCCCGCCGCCCCCGAAACAGTGGCCGTGACCGACGGCAGTGTCACGACCGTCTCACCGGAGACCCCCGCTCCGGTCATCGAGGACGTGGACGGAGAAACCGACGAACCACTCGTCGAGTACGCGACAACTGCCGAGGAACCGGTCGAAGAATCGGCCGTCGAAGTCGAAGCCGAACCCACAGAAAAACCCGAACCCGAAACGCTGCTCGGACACGTCAAAGCCGTGATTGGCGACGACACCGGGACGGTTCGCTTACTCGACGGGGACTTCAAAACGGTGGCAGACGCACCCGCCGCAAATGCGTTCGACCTCATTAAGGACGCGGACGTGGCGCCACACGCGGTCGTTTTAGACGGCGAACTCGGGCAGAAAGTGCTCGACGTGGCTGCCCAGCGCGGTGTCGAACAAATCGTCGCAAAGAGCGAAGGCGAGTTCGTCAAAAAGCCCGCAGCCGTGCGGATTCGCACCGCAGACCAGCTACTCGCCTGACTCGGAGACGAGCAGCAACCCGTCGCCACTTTTATAGTAGTCTTCGAGCCGTTCTGCGACCGTGAAGCCGTGGCTGTCGTAGAAAGCGCGTGCGCCGTCGTCTGATTCTTGGACGGTGAGTTCGAGTCGGCCCGCGGTGCGCTCTCTGAGCGCTTCGAGCAGTTCGGTTGCGTACCCCTTTCGTCGGGCAGCGGGCGTCACCGCCAGCTCAGCGAGATACGTCTCTGCCTCTCCGGGAATCGCAACGAGGTAGCCAACCGGCTCGGGGTCTTCTGCGACGAGAATGAGGGGGCCGTCTGCGGTGGTTGCAAGCAGATCAGGCCACGGCTCATCGAGGGAGGCCTGTTGAATCGCCCGGAGTGCGGGCAGGTCTGCGTCGGTCGCTCGTCGAATCATAGCACGATGGCGTTGGTGGCGAGTGCCAGTCCGACGCCGACGAGCGCTGCCGCGAGCGTTGCGAGGAAGTTGACGCCCTGATTCGAGAGGTTCACTCCTTCGAGGGTGGCTCCAAGAAGGCTATCGACGGTCATTCCGGCCACGCCCGCGAGGACGATGATGCTCGCGCCCGTGGTGCTGACGGTGTCGAACAGCACGAACGCAATCGCCGCGATGAGCGCGGCCCCACCGACTCCCGCAACTTCGCCTTGCCACGTCACGCCGCCGTCGGTTCCGGCGGGGACGGGTTTGAGCGTCGTGATGAGTCGAGGCTGGTCGAACAGGCCGCCAATCTCACTCGACAGGGTGTCGCTCATCGCGGCGGCAATCGACCCGGCGAACGCAAAGAGAAACAGATCGGGCGAAAGCGTCGTCAGCGCCGGACTCGCGGCGTAGCCGACGACGGCGGCGATGGCCACCGCGGAGTTTGCGAGCACGTTCCCGCTCCCGCGCGCGCCGTCGTTCTCCTCTGCGATGCCGCGCTGTTGTTTTTCGTCGTAACGGAATTTCGTCGAGAGGCCACCGATGCCGAAAAACGAGATGAGCATGGCGAACCAACCAAGCCCGCCGAGAACGATGGTGAGAAGGCTCAGTAGGACGCCCGTGAGCATCCCCGGAATCGACGCGGTTTCGAGCGCGTAGGAGACGTAGCCGAGGATGACGGTGAGCGTGAGCGCGAGGACGATTTGCTGGCCGGTCACCTCGATGCCGAGGTCGACGAACAGCCAGAGGAGGAAGCCAATCGTGAGCATGACGAGCGGGTCGTCGCGCTCAAACAGCACTGCGCGGAGGAGCGCCCCGAGCAACGCGCCACTCGCCGCGAGAAACGCGGCGACGGGGACGGTGGTCATCGAAATCTCGGCGGCGGTCAGGCCGACTTGGCTGAGGAGGCCCGCGAGAAAGCCGCCGGTCGAAAAGCCCACGGTGGCCATGAAGGGGTTGTCGCTGTACTGGCGCAGGAGTTCCTGGGTGAGGTTCCCGAAGGCGAGAATCAACACGCTCGTGATGAACACGGAGACGGGGAGAGCAAACAGCGAGGCGAGGATGGCGAGGCCCGCGGCGGCGAGCGAAAACGAAGCGAGACCGTAGAGTCGTTTGTCCTGATGGTCGCCCGGGCGGGCGAACAGTTCGAACAGGGTGCCCTCGCTCACGACGAACAACGCGAGCACCGCAATCGCGACGAATGGTAGGGCGGCGGCTTGTCCCAGCACCGGCGCGGAGAGCGAAAGCATTCCAACGAGGGCGAATGCGCCGGCCCGTCGGACGGTCGAAGTCACGTCTCCGTTTTTCCGGCGTCGCTTATTTAACCTTCCTGAACCACGGTCAGCGCGCCAACCCGTGAGTTTTACCCCATCGCCATGGAAACGTGCGGACAATGGGTCTGTACGACCGCTACCTCGCCATGCGAATCCGCCGTCACGACGCGCCCGTCCCCGAACGGGTAGCGGTCGTCCTCACGGAGCGCGACCTCTTAGAGCGCGGGGCCTACCGGACGCTCGAATCGTTCCTCGGGTGGGCGTTCGAACTCGGTGCGGAGCGAATCATGGTGTACATCAGCGTCCTAGACCCCGCCGCGGTGCCGGCGCTCCAGCGTGCCTTTTCCCAACTCCAGAGTCCGCGCCCGCTCGCGGTCAGGGGCCGCGACGACACCGAGCGCGCAGACACACCGGTACAGGTGAGCATCGGGCTAGGCGGGAAACACGAGTTCGCAAAGGCGGTTCAGGCCACCGCAGAGAGCGTCGCTGAGGGGGACCTCTCTCCGGACGACATCGATGAGGCGGTCATCGAAGACCACCTCGTGTTCCCGACCGACCCCGACCTCGTCATCAAAACCGGCGCAGAGCGCCTCTCTGATTTCATGATTTGGCAGTCAGTCTACTCTGAACTCTACTTCACGGACGTGAACTGGCGAGACTTCCGGCGGCGCGACTACCTGCGCGCGGTGTTGGATTATCAGAATCGCCAGCGGAGATTCGGCCGCTAGGGCGAATTATGCCGCGAGCGAAGCGAGAGGCGGTAATTCGGACTGACAGCCGAACGTTGTTTCGAACCCTGTGAGCAACAAGGAAACGAATTACGCCACCGCACCCCGTATCTCGCCCACCAGCTCGGCGATTGCCTCGCGTTTCAGGACGAGGAACCCCGCAAACACGACGAGAAAACCGAGGATCGTGAGCGCGGTGAGCGTTTCGTGGAGGACGACGACACCGGTAATCGTGGCGACGATGGGCACCAGATAGGTCACGAGTGAGGTTTCGAGCGCGCCGCGCACTTCGAGGAGCGTGAAATAGATGATGAAGGCGAGTGCGGTTGCGATGACGCCGAGATACGCGACGGCGGCGGCCGCTTCGAGCGTCGTGGGGAGCGAAAACGGTTCGCCAATGGCGGTGCTCATGGCGTGGAGAATGACGCCGCCGATGAGCATCGACCAGCCCGAGAGGGCGGATTTATCGAGCGTTGGGTTTGCCCGCTGAATCAGGACGCCACCGAGGGCGACGCCCGACACTTGGACGAGAATCATGAGTCGGCCAACGACTGAGGAGCCAAGCAGGTTTCCGGGGTCGGGACGGATGATGAGGCCAACGCCGACAAAGCCGAGGAGGATGCCAACCGCGCCGACGGCCGAGACGCGCTCTTCGGGGAGCAAGCCAAACGCCCAGAGTGAGGTCAGGATAGGGATGAGACTCTGCATGATGGCGGCGACGCCGCTTGGCACCGTCTGCTGGCCAATGAACAACATCCCATTCGCGGCGACGAGAAACAGCCCGCCTGCGACGATGGCACTCAGATTCGCGCGGCTGGTCGGTCGCCACGTCGCCCGCGAAATGAGGGCGTAGGCGAGCAACAAGATGGCTGCCGTGTCGTAGCGAAACGCCGCGAACAGCACGGGTTCGAGCGATTCGAGGCCGACGGCGATTGCCAGAAACGAAAAGCCCCAACAGAGCGCGAGGGTTGCGAACATGCCGATTGCACGAAAACGGTGGTTCACGAGTGCGCTGATGGTCGCCGGATAATTATTGCTCTCGGTTGCGGGGAATTACTCGATCTGTGTCTCGCGCAGGTCGTCTGCTTCGACACCCTCTAGCTCGCCGTTCGGAAGGTGGTCACGGAAGCGCGTGATGATGCGCTTTGCTTCGTCGAGTTCCGTCCCGCCGAAGGATTTGACGAGCGCGACGGCGCGCTGGGCGCGGGTGCGCCGCCAACTCGCTTCGCGGGCTTCGTAGGTACGAATCGAGCGCAGGAAGTCGATTTTCGAAAACTCCGGCCAATAGGGCGTACAGAAGAACACGGCAGCCTCGTTGCCGTTTGCGTGCCACGGCAGGAAGTTGCTCGTGCGCTCGTCGCCGCCGGTGCGGATGATGAGGTCTACGTCGCGGGCGGGGCCGTCGTAGATGCGTTCTTCGAGGGTTTCGACCGTGATGTCCTCGGGCGAAAGGCTACCGGCTTGGACCGCGCGTGCAACGTCGCGGCTGGCTTCGAGGAGTTCTGCCCGCCCGCCGTAGGCGAGCGCGATGTTCAACCGAAGCCGGTCGTAGTCCTTGGTTCGCTCGTGAGCGTAGTTGATGGTCTCTTGGACGCGTGGGGGCAGCATGTCGAGTTGCCCAATCGCGCGGATTCGCACTTCATTTTCGTGGATGCGGTCTGCGTCTGCGAACTCGGTGAGTTTCTCACAGATGAGGTCGAAGAGGGCTTCACGCTCCTCTTCGGGGCGGTTGAAATTCTCGGTCGAAAAGGCATAGAGGGTGAGTTCCTCGATGCCGAGGTCGTCACACCAAAACAGCAGGTTCTCGGTGGTTTTTGCGCCCTGTCGGTGGCCGTCGGTCGTCTCGTCGCCGTTCGCGTCTGCGTAGCGACGATTCCCGTCTTGAATCACGGCGACGTGCGTTGGCACGCCCGAAATCTCGCGTTCGAGCAGTCGCTCGTACGTCCGTCTGAGTTGCGACCGAACCCACGTGCGCATTCACCTGAGTGGTCTTGCTCTGACTCTATGAGTCTTGTGACCTAACCAGTCGAACGTGCTGACAGTCACGATGGACAGTCGAAAACAGGTGCGCAGGTATTTATGTGTGGGACTACTCACAACGGTTGCAATGGCAAAAGGTACGGTTGACTTTTTCAACGATACCGGCGGCTACGGCTTCATCAAGTCAGACGACTCTGATGAGGACGTATTCTTCCACATGGAAGACGTCGGTGGCCCGGACTTAGAGGAAGGGCAGGAAGTCGAATTCGACATCGAGCAGGCAGATAAAGGTCCCCGCGCAAAGAATCTGGAGCGGCTCTAATCATGGCGAAAGGTACGGTTGATTTCTTCAACGATACTGGCGGCTACGGTTTCATTAAAACGGACGACGCAGACGACGACGTATTCTTCCACATGGAAGACGTCGGCGGTCCTGACCTTGAGGAAGGACAGGAAGTGGAGTTCGATATTGAGCAGGCTGACAAAGGCCCACGCGCAAAGAACTTGGAGAGACTCTAACCATGGCGAAAGGCACGGTTGACTTCTTCAACGACACTGGCGGTTACGGCTTTATCAAGACCGAAGACTCCGACGACGACGTGTTCTTCCACATGGAAGACGTCGGCGGCCCAGACCTCGAAGAAGGGCAGGAAGTCGAATTCGACATCGAGCAGGCCGACAAAGGCCCTCGTGCGAAGAACGTAAAGCGGCTGTAAGGCGGCTTTCGAACGAGATATTTTCACATTTTCACACCCGCCGAGTGGCGACCGTGACGTGTAAACCCCCCCAGTGCTGACTGCGGGGTATGAGCGACGTGCTTGACGAGGACTTATACAAGCGAACGAAGGCGCTGTTAGAGCCGGGTGACATCGAGTTAAACGGGGCAATCGTCCACACCGGCCTCACGAGCGACCAAGACATCGAGATGCACCAAGCCACGCTCGATGTCGGTGACATCATCGCCACCCGCGCGGGCCTTGCAGGCGACACCTACGTCTATTCGGGCAACGATAACCCGAAGTTTTCCTCGAACCAACACCAAGGGTTGACCATCGAAGAAGACGAGTTCGTCTGGGAGTGCCAACAACTGCTTCGGAAGGGTACCTTCCACATCGTCATCTACTACGAGGCGGCGCATAACCACGAGGCAATCCTCGACGACATCCGCGACCTCGGCTTTGAGGTCACGGGCGTGCTCGGCTAACCACCCACGGGGCGACTATTTCACTGTTAGGCACTGAAACCGAGAGGCGCCGCTGTCTTCGTCACTTTGGGTAGGAGTCGATTAACGCCTGAACAGTCAGCGGAAATACGCTTGTAACAATGACCATCTCACGCATAGGTATGTCCGGGGAACTTACATGGGAACGAAGGGGGGAATGGGGGCCCAACAGCGGGCGCAGTCGGAGCTACTTGGATTCTTGCTCGTCACGGTGCTGTCCATCGCGATGGTCAGCTTCATGGTGATTACCGCATCTGGCGGGATTGCAAGTGTTCAAGCCACGGCGGAAGTGAGCAAAGCGGAGACCGCAATGGGGGTGTTCGATATGCGAGCAAGCGCGGTCACGCTCGGAGAATCTGACCTTCAGACGGTCGCCTTTGGCAACACCGGCGAGGGAGAGCTGTTCGTCGACGAAGACGAAGGCTCGATGGTGATTATTCACACCGACTTAGACGGCCACGACACTGTGCTGTACAACAACAAACTCGGCGCGCTCGTCTACAGACAGGGCGACACCGAAATCGCCTATCAAGGCGGCGGCATCTGGCGGCTTGATGAGAGTGGCCAGGCGCGCATGGTTTCTGCGCCCGAGTTCCACTACCGCGAGGCAACGCTCACGGTTCCGGTCATCCGGGTGACGGGTGACGGATCGGTATCCGGTGACAATGCACAGATCCAAGCCACGCGCGGGGCGACCGGTCAAACGGTGTTCCCCGACGCGAGCCGGACTCTCGCGAACGGTGAGCCGTGGTCGAACCCCGGTGCAGAGGGGTCGATGACGGTCGTCGTCCAGTCGCGCTACTACGAGGGCTGGGCGCAGTACTTCGAAACCCGCACGGAGGGGACGGTGACGGTCGATGCGGCGACCCAGACCGTGACGCTCGACCTGACGGTGCCCTACGACATGGGCTGGTTCCGGATGCCTGAAGAGGGTGATTCGCTCCACCTCCGGGCGGTCGATGAAGACCACCCACTCTCTGAGTTCACGGTCACGATGTATCCAGACGACAGCGACAGCGCGTGGTACAACAACCTGAAGTGGTCGTTCGTCTCGAAGCAAGTCGATGAGGAGTTCGAGATTCACCTCAGAAGCACCGGCAACGCGCCCGACGACGGGGAAGCCTGCGATAAGAAGTGGGTGGGGATAACCATCTACTACGAAAACGGCCCTACCTACGAGGGCTGGCAGAACGACGAGGCGTTCAAAACCTCGTGCTACGACGCCGACAACGACGGCGTAGCGGACGAATCGTACCTGTACGCCGATCTCAACTCGATGGACGTCACGATGGACTACTCGTCTATCAGCAACAACGACGTCGTCGGTGGCGCAAGCGGCGTGAGCCTCGACGCAGACCGCCGCGCTGCGAGCGACGCCTTCAACGAAGGGCAAGACACCGAACTCGGCTTGGTATTGAGCAACTATCTCGGTGAGGTTGGCCCAGACATCGACCTCACGGTCGTTGATAAGAGTGCGCAAACCATCAACGAAAGCATCTCTGAGGGCACCATCCACTACGACCAGCGCAGCTACACGCTCTACTTCCTCCACATCACGGAGAACACAGTCGACGTCGAGCTACGCTGACCCAAGCGAGGTGCTTATGCCTGCCGCCTGCTGAATGGCAGGCATGACAGAGGCGGACCTCGGCCCGACTGACCGCGCCATCGTCAACGCCTTCCAGGGCGGGTTTCCCGTTACCGAACGGCCGTTTGAACCCGCCGCCGCGGCACTCCGCGAGCGCGGTATTGACATCTCCGCTGACGACCTTCTCACACGCATTCAATCGCTCGACGAGCGCGGCGTCCTCACGCGCTTTGGGGCGCTCATCAACGCCGAAGCCATCGGCGGAACCGCAACGCTCGTCGCCATGCACGCCCCGCCAGAGCGCTACGACGAGGTCGCAGAACAGGTCAACTCCTTTCGCGAAGTCGCGCACAATTACGAGCGCGAACACCCGCATCTCAACATGTGGTTCGTCGTCTCCGTTGGCGACGCCGCCCGCGTCGAGGAAGTGCTCGCAGAAATCGAGGCAAAAACCGGCCAGCAAACGTACAACCTCCCGAAACAACAGGAGTTCCGCGTCGAAGCCAAGTTCCTGCTCTCCGGGCCACTCTCCGAGGGTGACGTAGACCTCTCGCACCTCGGCCCGGACGTGACGCCCACAGCCCGCACCACGCTCACGCCCGCAGAGCGCGACCTCGTGGTCGAGATTCAAGGCGGCCTCCCTATTACTGCGACGCCGTATGCGGACGTGGCGGCGGCCATTGGTCAGGACACCGAGTGGGTCGTCTCGACCATCAAGCGGTTCAACCAAGAGGGCAAAATCCGTCGCGTTGGCGTCATCCCGAACCACTACAAACTCGGCTACACGGAAAACGGCATGACCGTCTGGAACGTCCCCGACGAACTGCTCTCCGAGGTTGGCCCCGCGATTGCGAGCCTCGACTTCGTGACCCACTGCTACGAACGCCCCCGCCACGAGGGTGTCTGGCCGTACAACTTCTTTGCCATGACCCACGGCCGCACCGAAGAAGAAAGCCAGAAACACATCGGCCTCGTCAAAGAACGCATGAGCGAGTTCTGGGATGTGGGCGACGACGACTGGGATACGCTGTTCTCTTCGCGCATCTTGAAGAAGACGGGCATCCGTATCACCGAACGCGCAACCGCAAACACCGAATGATACCTCTGTTCCACGACTTCAGCGGCGAGACAGTCCTCGTGTTTGGCGGCGGCTCCGTCGGCGCGCGCAAGGCTCGACGCTTCGCCCGCGAGGCGGACGTGGTCGTGGTCAGCCCGGAATTTTCCGATGATTCGTTTGGCGGGACCGCGCGGATTCGTGCCGCGCCGTCGATTCCCGACGTTGGCGAGTGGCTAGACCGCGTCGAACCGGTGCTCGTCGTCGCCGCGACGGACGAACCCGCGTTGAACGAAGCCATCGCGGCAGCGGCCGGAGAACGCCAGACGCTCGTCAATCGCACCGACCAGTCGGGCGAACGCGAGGCGGGCAGCGTCGTCGTGCCCGCGACCGTCCACGACGACCCCGTGACGGTGGCGATTTCCACCGGCGGGGCGAGTCCGGCGCTCTCGAAACTGCTCAGACAGCGCATCGAAGCCGACATCGCGGGTGCCGGTGCGATGGCAGAACTGACGGGCGAACTCAGGCTCGAACTCCAGTCTGCGGCCGTCGCCCCCGAGGCACGCCGCGAGGCCATCCGCGCGGTGGTCAAATCTGACCGCGTTTGGAAGGCTTTAGGTACTGGGAAAGCAAAAGCGCGCAACGAGGCACAGAGCGTGATAGACGAAACAGTCGTTGGCGGTGATTTTGATGCGTGAGGCAGGCGTCATCTCGGGCGTGAGCGTGTCGCACAAAAACGCGTGCGTAGAGACGATTGAAGCGGCGTGTGCAGACGACCAGCGAACCGGCGTTGAGTCGCTGCTCGCGGAAGAGGGCGTCAAAGAGGCGTTCGTTCTCCAGACGTGCAATCGCGCCGAGGCGTACGTCGTCACGGCCACGCCCGAACTCGGCGGCCGCATCCTCGCAGACTACGTCGAAGCCGTTCCTGAGGACGCCGTTGTCTCGCTCACCCACGAAGACAGCCTGCGCCACCTCATGCGCGTGGCAGCGGGCTTAGAGTCGCTCGTCATCGGTGAAGACCAGATTCTCGGCCAGTTGCGCACCGCCTATCTCGACGCGAGCGGTGTTGGCGGCCTCGGCCGTCTGCTCGACGACGGCATCGCCAAGGCCATCCATGTCGGCGAGCGCGCCCGCACGGAGACGGAAATCAACGAAGGAACCGTCTCACTTGCGAGCGCGGCTACGTCCCTCGCCGCCCGCGAATGCGACCTCGAAGACGCCACCGCCCTCGTCATCGGCGCGGGCGAGATGGGATCGCTCGCGGCCACGTCACTCGCAGACACCGTTTCGACGCTCTACGTTGCGAACCGAACCGTCCCCCGAGCAGAAGCCATCGCAGAGGTGCTCGAAACCGAGGCGACGGCCATCTCACTCGACGACGTTCCCGCCGTCGTCGCGGACGTGTCGCTCATCATCACCGCGACCGGTAGCCCGGAACCGGTGCTCTCTGAGAAGACGCTCTCGAAGGCAGCGGAGACGCTCATCATCGACCTCGCCCAACCCCGTGACGTCGCCCTTTCTGCGGCGTCGCTTCCGGGGATCACCATCTTCGACTTAGACCGGCTCGAATCGGTCACCGACGAGGCCCACGAACAGCGCAAAGCCGCCGCTCAGCGCGTCTCTGAGATGATCGACCGCGAGTTCGACCACTTACTCGCCCAGTACAAGCGAAAACGGGCAGACCGCGTGATTGCGGCGATGTACGAGAGCGCAGACCACCTAAAGACCCGCGAGTTGCAGACGGCGTTCTCCCAACTCGAGGCAACCGGCGACCTGACCGACGAACAGCGCGAGATCGTCGAATCGCTCGCCAACTCGCTGGTCGGCCAGTTGCTCGCCGCACCGACCAAAAGCCTGCGCGACGCCGCAGAAGAGGACGACTGGACGACCATCAACACGGCACTCCAGCTGTTCAATCCCGAGTTCGGCGCAGAGCCGCCGGCGTTCGTCAAAGCGATGTCCGAGCCTGACCGCCCCGATTCCGCCGCGACGAGCGCCGAAGACGACTGATTTGCCGACTATCGCCCGGTGGTGAATTAGCTATTTCTCCAGCGAACGCGTACGTTTCTCCGACCGTTCGGCCGCAAGACGCGGCGACCGGAGAGGAATGGTATGACAATCAGAGATATTGCGCGGCCACGAGAGGAACTCGTCTCCGCGACGAAGGAGACGCCGGTAACAGAACTCGCGACGATGATGCGAGAGCGAACCGTCGGGAGTGTCGTCATCGAAGAGCGCGGGAAACCAATCGGCATCGTCACCGACCGTGATTTGGCGATGAAAATCGTCGCCGCGGGCAAGAACCCTCGTGACCTGACCGCCGCGGACGTGATGAACGGCAACACCATCACCGTGGATGCCGACGACGGTGTCTTCGACGTCTGCCGGACGATGCGCGAGAGCGGGGTACGACGGGTGCCCGTTATGGACAACGGCGAGCTTGCAGGCATTCTGACGCTCGATGACATTATCGTCTTACTCGAAGACGAGCTCCACGACCTCTCAGAGGTTATTCGGTCTGAGTCGCCGCCATACGCGCTTCCGTAGGCACACCACTAGCAAAAACGGTTATTTCAATCGAGCGAGTGGTTAGGGTATGGCAGACCTGCTCTCCGACGACGAAATCGCCTCCCGGCTCCCGAGCGGGTGGGAGCGAGACGGCGACGAGATTACGCGCACCTACGAGTTCGACGACTACCTAGATGGCGTCGAGTTCGTCACGAACATCGCAGAAATCGCCGATGATGAGTTCCATCATCCGGAAATCACCATTGGTTACAAGCAGGTCGAAGTGCGGCTCACGAGCCACGAAGAAGGCGGCATCACTGAGAAGGATACGCACCTCGCGGGGCGGTTCAACGACGAGCAGTGAGCCACGCACGCTACGTGTTCGAGATTCGCGTTCGCCCAGAGAGCGCCCGTGATGACCTCACGCTATCACCCGCGGAGATGTCGGTCAAGCTCTACAAGGATGCAGCACAACCGGGTGAAGACGGCTGGTTGTTCTTCAGAGACTACCTCTGGCGTGGCAACCTGAACGACGCAACCGCGTTCACACGCGACCTTGAAAACGCATTTTCGCTGCGCGTCGTCGGCGTTGAGTTCAAAGGTCTCCAGACCTCGACTGCGTATCTCGACGCGCTGAAAGACGAGATCCACGGCCATCTCGACCTGTTCAACGCGGATTCGGTGGACGAAGTGGTCTCTAAGTATCTCGGCAGTTCGATTCAGGTCACGTAAGCGGAAAAGGACTTATCGGCCCATGTCGTAGGTTCCGTGAATGGTCGTCGCTGACTACGACTTTTGGCTGTTTGATTTAGACGGCACGCTCATCGACGTGGAGTGGCGCTACACCCGCGAGGTGTTCGACCGGGTTGGCGACCGCCTCGGCCGGCAGTTCTCAGACCGCGAAGCCGAAATCCTCTGGCACGGCCTCGGCGGGAAGCGCGAGGACAAACTCACCGAGTGGGGCATCGACCCGGCGGCGTTCTGGCCGGCGTTTCATGCGGTCGAAGACCCGACTGCTCGCGCCGAGGCCACGTATCTCCACGACGATGCCACCTTCGTCGCAGACCTTTCGACGCCGGTTGGCCTCGTCACGCACTGTCAGCCGTTTCTCGCCCACCCGGTGCTCGCGCATCTCGACATCGGTGACTGGTTCGACACCATCGTTTGCTGTAGCGATGATTTAGGGTGGAAGCCAGACCCCGGCCCCGTCTCGTTCGCGATGCGCGAACTCGGTGTGTCACCTGACGCACACGGCGTGCTCGCAGGCGACGGCTCGAACGATATCGGCGCGGCGTGGAACGCTGGGCTTGACGGGATTCACGTCGAACGCCACGACCCCCACCGGCGCGGTGAGTGCGTTCTCGGGGATTATCGCATCACGTCGTTCGAGGAGTTGTGGAAAAACAGCACACTGAATCGTTCGAAACAGCCGCCCGCAGAAGATTAGTCGTAGGTGTCTTGTGGGTCTTCGAGTCGCGCCCCCATCACGGTTTCTTCGACCGTTGTGACCGTCGAATTGACACGCAAGTCGTGACCGCACTCTGGACACGGGAGTGCCAGTACGACGACGACGTCACCGTTTCGATGTTCGATGCCTAACACTTCTGTGTCTGAGGGGTACAGGTATTCCGCCTCAAGTGGATGCGCGCAGCTCATGTGCCACCACCGGAATCCGGCGTATGGTATAACGTCGCACGACTGGTTATAAACTTCGGCGGCCGGTTAGGGCCGGTCGTAGCCGGACAACGCGGCGAAAACGTCATCCGCCGCCGCAATCGCTTCAGATAGCGCGCGAACACCCGGTTTTTCCACACGGTCAGGATTTCCGTACACGTTGACCGTCTCCGTTCCGAGCGAGACGAAGCCAAGTTCCAGTTTCTCGGCGGTGACCCGAAGGCCGAGGCCGACATCTGCACTACCGGTCGCAACCTTCCGTGCCGGACTCTCGTGGGCTTTCACGGTGTGGTCGAAGCCCACAATCGCCGCTACGAGGTCGTGGCGCGTCTGGCCGCGGTCGGCTGCGAGCGCCGCCAGCGCCTCCGTGAGCGAGGTTCTGAGCCCGGATGCAGACGAGCGGTTGCTGAACCGGAGGTCGCGGTCGACGAGGTCTGCAAGCCCGGTCACTTCGTTCGGATTCCCCGCCGGAACGACGAGTCCCCACTCGCGCGTCCACGACCCGAGCGAGACGGCGTCGAACTCCGGCTCGCCACCCATCGACGTTACCGCAACATCGGCGATGCCGTTGCGGAGCCGTCTGAGCCCTTCGCGGCTCCCCATCGAGAGATAGCGCGGTCGCGTCACGTTGTCGAGTAGCCGAGATAGTGCGGGGTCGTCTTCGCCCACACCGAACACGGTCGGCGGGACGATGTCCGGCGAGAACAGCGACACCGAAACGGCTTCACCCATATCGAGAAACGAGGTGTCGGGGTGTACTTCGACGACGCCGTCTGCTTCGACAAGGCTCGTCGTCGCGCCGCTTCCTTTGTCCACCGGGTAGACGAGCAGGTCGCCCGCGCCGTTTTCGACCAAGCCGACGGGCATGAGTCGCATCCGACCTTCAGCGTAGCGCTCGCGGACGGCCATTTTTCCAGAAACAGTCGCCGCCGCGGGTTCGGGAAGCCCTGCCGCCGCGCGGATGGCGGGTGCGACAAAGGCTTGGAAAATGGTGAGCGCGGACACCGGATACCCCGGCAGCCCGATGTACGCAGAGTGTTCGAGGCGGCCGATGAGCATGGGTTTGCCTGGCTTTACGGCCACGCCGTGGAGCACCAGCTCGCCCTGGTCATCGATGACGCGGTAGATGACGTCCACCGCGGATGCGCTCGTGGAGCCAGAGGAGAGGACGAGGTCGCACTCGCTCGCCGCCTTCGTCAACAATCGCTCCATCTCGTCGTAGTCGTCGCCCGCGTGGGGGTACAACACGGCTTCGCCGCCCGCGTCCTCGACGCCCGCGGCGATGGTGGTGCTGTTCACGTCGAAAATCTGCCCGGCGGCGCTGTTGAGCGACTCGCCCGGTCGGACGAGTTCGTCACCGGTCGAGACGATGCCGACGCGCGGCTTTGCCCGGACGGGAACCTCGTCTATTCCGAGCGCCGACAGTAGGCCAATCTCGCGGGGCGTGATGCGGGTTCCGGGGCCAAGGGCGCGTTCTCCGGCCGCGATGTCTGCTCCCGCGAGCATCACGCTGTCACCGGGCGCGACGGCGGTTCGAAACGCGATTTCGCCGTCGCGTTCGTCGGTGCGCTCGACCATGACTACGGCATCCGCACCGGGTGGCATCACCGCGCCGGTCGAGATCTCGACGCACTCACCTTCACCAACTGAGACGGCTGGTTCTGTGCCTGCGTGCACTTCACCGACGAGCGACAACACCGCCGGATTCGCTTCGTCCGCGCCGAAGGTGTCGCGCGCCTGCACCGCGTAGCCGTCCATACTCGCGCGGTCGAAACCGGGCACGTCGAGGTGGGCGTCGATGCGCTCTGCGAGCACCCGACCGCGAGACGCTGCGAGCGACACGGTTTCTGTGCGCCCGCCAAGTTCCAGCGACGCAATCGAGTCGTGGGCCTCGTTCGGCGTGGCGAGGTCGTGGAACTCTTTTCTGCTCACGCGAGCCACTCCCAGTTCTGTACCGCGACGGTTTCCCCGCTCGCAATCCCCTCACTCGATTCTGGCACTTCGACCCAGCCGTCTGCGAGCGCGACGCTCGACAACACGCCGGAGCCACTCGCCCGCGTCGGGGTGGCCACGCGCTCGCCGTCTTCCTCGCTGAGGCGTACGCGGACGAAGGTTCGGTCGCCCACGTCGCTGTGTATCTTTCGCCCGAGGCGGGCTTCGACCGTCGGGAACGAATCGAGTGGCAGCCCGCCAGCCCACTTGAGCGCCGGACGGAGGAACTGGACGGCGTTGATGATGCACGCGACGGGATAGCCCGGCAGCATGATAATTGGGGTGTCAGCAACGACGCCAAGGGCGACCGGGTGGCCGGGCTTGAGCGCGACGCCGTGGACGACCACCTCACCGATCTCTGCGATGACTTCTGGAATCAGGTCGCGCTCCCCGACTGACGAACCGCCGGTCGTGACGATGATGTCCGAATCGAGATTATTGTCGACCGCTTCGCGGAGGCTTGTCTCGTCGTCAGTCACGATGTCGTGGTAGCTCGCATCGCCACCCCAGCGTTCGACCAGTCTCGAAATCGTCAGCCCGTTTGTCTCGATGACCTCGCCGGGTTCGGGGTTTTCCTCCACAAGTTCTTCGCCGGTCGGGATGACGGCCACGCGAGGCGGTTCGTACACCGTGACCTCGCGCACGCCGGTCGATTTGAGCAGGCCGAGGTCGGAGGGGCGCAGTCGGTGGCCCGCTTCGTAGAGTTGTTGGCCCTCCTCGACGTCCTCGCCTTCGGGAGCGACGTTCTCGCCTTCTGCCACGGCGTCGAACACTTCGAGGTCGTCGCCAACCAGCTCTGCATGTTCGACCATTACGACGGCGTCCGCGCCGGGCGGGATTTCGCTCCCGGTGTGCACCCGGACGGCGTCGCCGGGCGCGACTTCGTCTGAGGCCACGCGTAGGAGGTTCGGCGCTCTGCTTGAGGCGCCGAACGTGTCTTCAGCCCTGACCGCAAACCCGTCCATCGCCGCGCGGTCGTAGTGAGGCACGTTTTGCCCGCTCGTCACGGCTTCGGCCAGCACACAGCCGTCTGCCTCGACGAGCGAACGGCGGACAGTCCGCTCGTGTCGTGTGGTTACGTCCCGAAGACGGGTGCGGGCGGTGGAGACGCGGGTGAGCTCTTTGAACCCGGCGTCTCGGAGGAGGTCGCTCATGGCTGGCCCCTACGTCGCGGCCGACAAAAAGCACCCGGGCGAATTCCCGCTACCGGGGGCTTTTTCGCTCCTGCGTCCATAGCCATGGGTATGTCAGCGCTGCGCGATGCTCTGCGAGACCTTCCAGACGCAGTGTTCGCAGACCTCCTCGAAAACGACGACTCGTACCTCCTCGTGATTGACTTCCCCGGCGTCACGAAAGACACCGTGGATGTGCGTGTTGAGAACGGACGACTCCACATCGAGGCGCGCCGAGAGAAAGACCTCCCGACCGAATACCGGTATCTTCGGGAAGACCGCTCTATGTTCCTCGACGTAGACCTGCCGCTCCCGCCGAAGGTGACCGGGACGGAAGCAGAGGGGTCTGTGTCGCGTGGTGTGCTCGAAATCACCCTCCCGAAATGGCGTGCCGCTCCCGGGACGAGCATTCCCATCAGTGACGAATAGGGGGTTCCAAAGTCAGTGAACCTTCGTCCGTACCGACGGTTTTTCACCGTCGCCAGACAGTTTTTACCGCTGCTCCTCGCCTACGCGCGTGACCGACGCCGGTTCTTGCTGTTCGGTGGGCGTAGAACCGTCACCCCGGAGATTCGCCGCCAGCGAGCACAGGCGCTCCTCGATGCGATGCTGACACTCGGGCCGACGTTCATCAAGCTCGGCCAGTTGCTCTCTACGCGCCCGGATATTCTCCCACCGGAGTACATACACGAGTTCACCAAACTCCAAGACAGCGTCCCGCCCGCGCCGTGGCCGGAGGCCAAACAGGTCATCGAAACCGAACTCGGCCCAATAGACGCGGAGTTCGATACCTTCGAGACAGACGCCATCAGCGGCGCGAGCCTTGGACAGGTGTACTACGCCGAACTCAACGGCCAAGCCGTCGCCGTCAAGGTGCGCCGACCCAACATCGAAGACCTCGTCGAAGCCGACCTGCGGGTCATCCGCTGGAGTCTGCCGGTGCTGATGCGGTTTACCGGCACGGCGCGGGCGTTCTCGCTCGAAAACCTTGCAGACGAATTTGCGAGAACTATTCGCGAGGAGATGGACTACCGCCGCGAGGGGCAGATGCTCACGGAGATTCGCGCGAATTTCGAAGACGAAGACCGAATCGTGATTCCCCGCGTCATCGAATCGCACTCCGATTCGCGCGTCCTCACGATGGAGTACGTGAGCGGGACGAAAATCAACGATATCGAAGACATCGACGCGATGAACGTCGACCGCTCGGTGCTCGCCGAGACCCTCCAGCGCATCTATCTGCAGATGATTATCGACGATGGCGTGTTCCACGCAGACCCACATCCCGGAAACCTCGCGGTGCGCCCGGACGGCAAAATCGTCTTCTACGACTTCGGGATGAGCGGGCGGGTAGACGAGTTCGTCCAGCAGAAAATCATCGAGTTCTACATCGCGGTTGCGAACCAAGACATCGAAGGCATCCTCGACGCGCTCATCGAGATGGGGACGCTCAGCCCGGATGCAGACCGCCGGGTGATGGGCGACGTAATGGAACTCGCCATCGCTGATGCACGCGGTGAGAACATCGAACAGTATCGCGTCCAGCAAATTGTGAGCCAGGTCGAAGACACCATCTACGAGTTCCCGCTTCGCCTGCCGTCGAATCTTGCGCTCGTGTTGCGCGTGGCGACGGTGGTAGAGGGCGTCTGCGTGACGCTCGACCCCGATTTCGACTTTATCTCGGTTGCGACGCAGTATCTCACCGAGCAGGGCTACCGCGAGGCGGGGGTCAAGCAGTTCCTAGAAGACCGCAGCGACGAGGTGAAACAGGCGGCGTGGTCGGGGCTTCGTACGCCACCGAAGCTCGAACGCGCGCTTGACCGTGTCAACCGCGATGACTTCTACGTGCGTGCGGATATCGAGGACTCTGATGGTCACCTCACGCGCCTCGCAAAGCGGCTTATCTACGGCATGTTGCTCTCGGTTGGGCTGATTGCGACCGCGGTGCTCTACGCGTTTGCGACGCCCGAATCGAGCGCGGTGGCGGGCGTGTTCTCGCTCGCAATCGCTGGGTTGCTCTATCTCTCCTTTCGCAAACGTCGTGGGATTCGGGCGACTCCGCAGTTTACGCGACAGAACCTTCGCCAGCGCCAGGGCAAATAGGGGCGAACAAACGACACGGTCGTGGGCGCGAAGCGGTGTGTCGTACACCCGCGGGACGCTTCGCGGTTGTCAGTCAGGACATGGCGTCGCTGGCCGCTCCTTTGGCTAAAAACGCTTGGCAAAACCCCGTTACTTTTCTCCGACTCGGCTGTTACTCTGGGTATGCAAATCGACTCGTTCGGCCTCGAACGCTGGTTCGCCCGGTACGAAGCGGATGCCGACATCATGCTCGCAGAGAGTGGGATTCGGTCGCTTTCGGCGAGCCGATTCGACACCGATCCCGGGAAACTCGGTTACGTCATCCCGACCAACGGCGACGAGGAGTTGCGCGAACAGCTCGCCGCCCGCTACGACCGAAGCGTGGACGAAGTCATCTTCACCTGTGGTGCACAGGAGGCGAACTTCCTCGTGTTCCTTGCCTTGCTCGGGCAGGGCGGCCACGCGGTGACGGTCACGCCCACCTACCAGTCACTTCACGCGATTCCGGACGCCTTTGGCGAGGTGACGACGGTCGAACTCGACGCGCCGACGTGGGAACTCTCCGTGGACGCCGTCACCGAGGCAATTCGCGAGGACACTCGCCTCATCGTCGTCAACAACCCGAACAACCCCACGGGGAAATACCACGACGCGGAGACGATGGCTGCGCTGTACGACCTCGCCGTCGAACACGACGCCTACCTGCTCGTAGACGAAGTCTACCGGCTGCTCGCAGAGAATCCGCACCCGCCAGCGGCGAGCCTCGGCCGACGCGCCATCAGCACGGCCAGCCTCTCGAAGGCGTACGGCCTCGCAGGCCTGCGCTTTGGGTGGATTGTCGGCCCGCCAGAGGTCGTGCAAGCGGCGTGGCACTGGAAAGATTACACGACCATCTCGCCTTCCCAGTTCGGCCAACACGTCGCCGGGCAAGCGTTCGAGCGCGAAGACGAACTGCTCGCAGAGAGCCGCGAGATTGCCGCCACGAACCGTGCGCTCGTCGCAGAGTTCGTCGATGCGTGGGACTTAGCGTGGTTCGAACCGGTTGGCGTGAACGCGTTTATCGAGATTCCCGACGCGTTTTCGAGCGGAAAAGAGTTCTGTCAGGCGGTCGTGGGAGAAGAAAGCGTTGTCCTCGCGCCGGGTGAGTTCTTTGGCTATCCAGACCGATTTCGACTGGGATTTGGGTTGCCCACGGCGGAGTTGCGAGAGGGCCTCTCACGGCTTGAAACCTGTCTCCGGCGGCACGAATAGCGTTCCAAACCGTTTATACAGTCTCGTGGAAAAAGCAGACACATGGCGAAGCAACAAGGCGAGGTCCGCGACCTCCAGGAAGGTAGCTACGTAATGATCAACAACGTTCCGTGTCTCATCACTTCCTACAGCACGGCAAAGCCCGGCAAGCACGGCAGTGCAAAGGCCCGTGTCGAGGGGAAGGGCGTCTTCGACAGCAAAAAGCGTAGCTTCTCCCAGCCAGTCGACGCAAAAGTCTGGATTCCAATTATCGAGCGAAAACAGGGACAGGTCGTGAGCGTCGAAAGCTCCGACGTCGCTCAGGTCATGGACCTCGATACCTACGAAACCTTCTCCATCAAGGTTCCCGGCGACAAGACGCTGACGCCGGAAGACGAAATCGAATACCTCGAGATGGACGACCAGCGCAAAATTATCTAAATGTTCCCGGGCGCGCTGGCTTCTCGCACCGACGCTTCGTACGTCATTCTCGGCGCGCCGCTTGACATTTCTACTTCGTTCCAGCCGGGGGCCCGATTCGGCCCCGGACGCATCCGGCAGTACGCGGAGAACTTTGACGACTACGACCACCGGACGGACGCGCATTTTACTGACTTGCAGGTTGCAGACGAGGGCGACCTCCACGCGTGGGACGACGCGGTTGACTACCTCAACTTCTTACAGGGGATGGTCACCGATATCGAGCGTGACGAGGCGCTTCCCATCCTCCTTGGCGGCGAGCACACGGTGACCGTGGCGGGCGTGCGAGCAACCGCCCCCGACACGTTCGTCTGTCTCGACGCCCATCTCGACCTCCGCGAGGAATATGCTGGAAACCCACTCAGCCACGCGACCGTCACCCGCCACGCCCTCGAAGTCACAGACGAGGCCATCATCCTCGGCGCGCGAACGGGCAACAAAGCCGAGTGGGAACGCGCCGCAGACGGCGACGTGACCGTAATTCCCCCCGAAGACGTGGCCGAGTGGACGTACGAGGGCGACGGTGCGGTTTACCTGAGCGTGGACATCGACGCCGCAGACCCCGGCTTCGCCCCGGGGACGGGGACGATGGAACCGTACGGCCTCACACCGCGTGAGATGCGTGATGTTGTTAGAGAGGTCGCCCCACATGCCGTCGGCTTCGACGTGGTTGAGGTGAACGACCGCGACGACGGGCAGACGGCGACGCTCGGGGCGAAACTGTGCAGAGAATTCGTCTTCTCACACGCCGATTCAGCGTGAACTACCCCGCCCTACTCAGTAACGCTTCGCGTTGCTTCCTTGAGGACGGGGCTTCCTGCTTCTGTGACGCGACTTGCATCCACAACGATGGACGAGGAATCGCCACCGTCGGTGGACATAGCGGTTGCAGTCTCCACAGGCGTGTCTTCGGAGTGAACCACTCCTAGTTTCTTGAGTCCTCGACTGAGGACGTTGAGAGACGCATTCCAATCCCTATCCGTTTCAAACCCACACGACGGACACGAATGCCCACGAACCCACAACGGCTTGTACACCGATGTTCCACATGACGCACAATCTAAGGTCGTGTTCTCTGGTTTGACTGTGACCACGTAGCACCCGTTCTTCCGACCGTGGTGCTTGAAAATAGTGATGAGGTCACGCCACCCGACTTCGGCCTTGTTGCGGGCGTTCTGCGCCCCTTCGAGCATCCCTTTAACGTTCAAGTCTTCGAGGAACACAGCCTTGTAGTGCGTCGTGTAGTAGTGTGCGAGTTTGTTCTTGAAGTCCCACTTCATCTCGTTCATCCGAGCGTGGACTTTCGCCACTCGCCGACGTTGCTTATCCCAGTTTTTCGACCCGTATGTTTTGCGAGACGACGCTCGTTGCTCGCGTTCGAGTCGGTCTCGGTCGTCGGACAGGTCAAGACGGTCAACGACAACACCGTTTGAGTCGTGGATGTAGTTGAAAACTCCGAGGTCGATACCCACACAGTCGTCCACTGAGAGTGATTCGACTGGTGGTTTCACGGGTTCTTCTACGTCGATGCAGAACGAGGCGTACCATGCGCCAGTGGGTTCTTTCTTTACCGTGACTTCCGCGATTTCGGCGTCTTCGAGGATGTCGCGGTGGAGGCGGATTGGAATCCAGCCGATTTTCGAGAGGTACAGCAACCCACGTCCGTTCGGGCCACTCTTGTGGTCGAGTTTGAAGCCTGATTGGTTGTACGTGAAACTGCGGAACTCTCGTGGTTTCTTCCAGTTCAACGAGCCGACGTTGTAGCCTTTCGCTTTGAGTTTCCCGAGATTGGTGATGTTTCGAGCGATGCGCTCGATGTGGGTTTGCAAGACCTTCGAGTACACGTCTTGCAGGTCTGTCCACCACGTTTTGAGTTCGGGTAGCTCATTTCTGAGTTGTCGGACTCTCTGTTTCACGGTTCCCTCGGATTCGGGGATTTGATTGAATCGGTAGAGGCCGTGATTGTAGACTTGTCGTACGGTGTTTCGAGTCCAGTCACGGTCTTCGCGTTGCTTCTCGGTGGGCAACAAGCGGAAGTGTGGACTGTACTCCATACGACTTGTCAAAATATACGAAACAGAGTGTATTTATGGTATGGATTAGGATGTTTGCAACTCGTGCGGGTGCTGTATCCCCTCCGTACTCGCTCACTTCGTTCGCTCCTTGAGGGAGAGGGCTTAGCACTCTACTTTTCAACCTAAAAACGGGAACGGGGCCGGCTATTACCCGGGGGTCACCCGGCGTGCGAGTCCCCGTGCTGTTCGGACAATCCGATTCTTTGTTCGTCGAGGTAATCGACGCCAAACGAATGCGGCTTTGCGGAATTTTCCCATTGGGAATCAACTCCGTTGTCCGACCCGCGAAGGCGGGTAGTCGCTTTGTCATCGCCGCATTTCTTAACGTTGGTGGCTAATTTGAATCCATGAAACTCACTGACCTCGTCTCGCGCTACGATGAGCGCCTTCGCACCGCAGACTACGCGTTCGACGTGAGCGCGAACGGATTGCAGGTCGGCCCCGACGAGAAGGACGTCTCAACCGTCGCCTTCGGCGTGGACGCCGCCGTCTCGACCATCGAAGCTGCGGCCGACGAAGGGGCGGACGTGTTCGTCGTCCACCACGGCCTCTCGTGGGGCGGTATCGAGCGCGTGACCGGCGCGACTTACGAGCGCATTCGCCTGCTCTTGGAGAACGACATCGCCCTTTACGCCTCACACCTCCCCCTTGACGGGCACGAAGAACTCGGCAACGCCGCCGGTATCGCAGACTTGCTTGCGCTCGAAGACCGCGAGCGATTCGGTGCGGAGGCTGCAGAATACATCGGGCTTCGTGGGTCGGCTCCCGACCCGCTTTCCGTGACTGACCTCCGCGAAGCACTCGTTGGCCTCGACAATGGCGGGCAGGGCGTGCAGATACTCGACCACGGTCCCGACGAAATCGAGCATATCGGCATCATCACCGGGAGCGGAACCGACTGGCTCCCGGAAGCAGAAGCGGTGGGCGTAGACGCGCTCATCACGGGCGAGGGGAAACAGCCTGCCTACCACGAGTCGAAGGAAGCGGGCATCCACGTCGTGCTTGCTGGCCACTACGCGACCGAGACGTTCGGGGTGCGTGCGCTCCAGAGCCTCACCGAACAGTGGGGACTGGAGACAGCGTTCATCGGTGAACCGACGGGACTCTAGCCTACGGATTGCGGCCGTATTCGAGGTGGTCTATCTGCTGTTCTAAGTCGTGGACAGACTCATCGAGGACGGCTCGCTCCTCATTGACGCCGCGCATGAACACGAGGCCGACGGCGAGCGGGAGGCCAAAGACCACCACGCCCGACAGCACGATGAGGAACAGGTCGGGGGCAGAGGGGAGCACCGACAGGGGAGGGACAGCGGGTGCCATACTGCATGAGTCTTGCTACCATCTCATAAGCGTTGTAGCCGCCACAGACCGCGCCGTTCAAACCTTCGCAACCCACACCCTGTGACAATGAGCGACGACGCAGATCACGAACTCCCACCCAGAGAGGAGTTCCACCACGACCCAATCGGCCACACCGACGTGTGGGCGGGCATGACCGTTGGCGAGCTCGTCTCCGAGTACGGTCACGCCGGAATCGGCGCAGCAGACCTCCACGAAGCCGTGGACATCTACGCTGAGATGATTGGCAACGATGACGTGACCAACTTCTTCGGCCTCGCAGGCGCGATGGTTCCCACGGGGATGCGAAACCTCGTGGCCGACCTCATCCGCGACGGCCACATCGACGTGCTCGTGACGACCGGCGCGAACCTCACCCACGACGCCATCGAGGCTATCGGCGGCAAGCACCACCACGGCCGCGACCATGACGGCGAATCCACGCCACGCGACTTCGACGAAAAACTCCGCGACGAGTGGGTCGACCGCATCTACAACGTCTATCTCCCCCAGGAGCATTTTACTGCCTTTGAAGGCCACCTCCGCTCCGAAGTGTTCCCGAACATCGACCGGACGGTGACCATTCAGGAACTCACCGAAGAACTCGGCCGCGCGAACGCCGAGATAAATGAGCGCGAGGGCATCGAGGAGGACGCAGGTATCGCTGCCGCCGCCTACGAGAACGACGTGCCAATCTACGTCCCCGCGATTCAAGACTCCGTGCTCGGCCTGCAGGCGTGGATGTACTCGCAGGTCAACGAGTTCAGCCTCGACGCGCTCTCGGACATGACCGGCCTCACCGACATCGCATTCGACGCAGAGCAGGCAGCCGCGATGGTCGTCGGCGGTGGCGTCCCGAAGAACTTCGTCCTCCAGACGATGCTCGTCGTCCCCGACGCCTACAACTACGCCGTCCAACTTACGATGGACGCGCCGAACACGGGCGGTCTTTCCGGGGCAACCCTTGATGAAGCCCGCTCGTGGGGCAAGTTGGAGAAGGCAGCGCGAAACGTCTCGGTGTACGCAGACGCCACAATCACCCTCCCACTCGTGGTTGCGGGAGCACGCGAGAGGATTCAGGAGTAGATACGCTTCTACCGCGAGTGAGGCTTCCGAACGAGCGGGACAACGCGTGACCACCGGGAACGCGGCAGTCTTTTTGGTCCAGCTTTTTGCCCGACCGAGCCTCGCGAGGGAGGTGAAAAAAAGGTGGGAGGTGACGATAACCTTGCCACTCGTGGTTGCTGGGGCGCGCGAGAAGATTCAAGCCCAGTAATACGCCCGTAAATACCACGACCGACTGGGCGCGTGTGTTGCATTTTCGCCCGTCCGAGGTGCGCTTTTCTCCCACGTCCGAGACGCCAACGTATGGCTTCAGAAACACAGACGAATTCGGTCACACGAACCGTCTCGACCAACTGGCTCGGCGCGGCCGTCGCCGGACTCCTCGCAACGCTTGCCTTCGGCGGGTTCCAAACTGCGATGGGGAGCAGCGGCGTCATCGCAAACGCCCTCCCCGCCCTCTACGGGATTCAGGGACCAGCCCTCGCCGCTGGCTGGGGAATCCACCTAGTCCACGGCGCGATATTCGGCATCGTCTACGCCGCGTTCGTCTCCACGGAGCCACTCCGGGAGTACGCCGCAAAACTCCCGACGGGAGCCGTTCTCGGCATCGCTTTCAGCGTACTCCAGACGATCGTCGCGGTTGGCTTCATCATGCCCCTCTGGCTGCAAGCGGTGGGCTTCCCCGCCGCGCCACCCGTTCCGAACCTCGCACTGTCGAGCTTCATCGGGCACGCTGTCTACGGCGTCGTCCTTGGCGCGCTTTACCCAGTCCTCGCCACGAAATTCTAATCCCCATCAGTCCGCTTTTACCACGTCGAGCAACTCCTCAGGATAGAGGGGTCGCTCGCCAAACTCCATCCCACCGCCGAGCGGCCGCCAGAACACCTCGTCCGCCTCGGGGTCGTATCCCCGCCCCACGAGCACCTCGTCGTTTCGCCGCACGAGTCCGAGCACCACCGGCCGAATCTTGCGCCAGCTCATCGCTCGCTGGTTCTCAGGTCGCCTCGAAAAATGTTCCCCAGAAGAAAACTGACTTGCTCGTTCGCTGGATAACTGCAGGTGGCCAATGACGAGGCACCGACTCCGAACCAACCTAGGCAGTTGGTGATGCGGAGCCCTATGAGTGCCGAGGCCTGCTTTCTAACCAACACATCTCACCAACAAGTCTGACCCTGAAAAACGAGACCAGAACCGCTGCTTACCATGCCACAGAACCCTATCTTTCAAACGAGCGAGTGGACACAGAAACGCCACCACGCCGAAGTCTACGTGGCCCCCAGTACGCGACGATTGCACCGGTCGTAACGACAAGTAGGACGACCATCGTGAGGCTTGCAGGGTCGGATTCGAGAATTGGGAACATCCCCTGTGACCAGTTCCACGTCGTGTGAAAGAGCAGTGCGGGCAGGAGGCTCGCGTTCGTGTTGTTGTACACCCACGTCATGAGGACGGAGAGCAGGGTTACCGAGACGGTGAACCCGACGAACGAACTCTGATAGTAGATCGTCTCACTCGGGATGTAGAACAGCGGGACGTGCCAGAGTGCCCAGATGAGCCCCACCGCAATCCCACCGCCGAGTGCAGAAAACCGTGCTTGCAACGGCCCGAGCAGGTATCCTCTCCAGCCGAACTCCTCCTGAACGGGGCCACCCAACAACAGGATGACCACGAATGCGATAGGGAGGATGAGGAGGCTCCCGGCCCACGGGAACGACGGCACCGTCTCGGTCACGACTGCCACCCCAAGCGAGAGCAACACGATTGCTGGTGCGAGAACGAGTGTCGGGATGAGCCAGCGCTTCGGGAAATCCAGTTGCACGGCTCGCCTTGCGAGATGCCTTGCTCCACCGACCCCGTTCGCATACGTTACGAGGACGAACGCGGCCAGGGTCGGGCCAAACGCGCCGATACTGGGGAGCGTTGGAACACTTTCGAGGACCCCCTCGGCGACAAGTGCTTGTGGCACCCACATCCCCCACGAGAACCCGAATGTGAGCACGAGGAACGCGACAACCCCTCCCCATCCGACATCGGCAGAGTCGGCTGATGGGGCACCGGCTTTCACACCGCTAGTTCGACTACTGAGAGCTTATAACTGCTGCGCGCGGCGGTTTGGTCGCATCTAGCCCACTCGATACCCTCCTCGAAAAAAGCGTGCCCCGGTCGTAATTATGAGATGCTTCTGTCCCTTCTCTGGATTGCGTGCGAGTCGTGAGTGCCGGGAGTTGTTTTCTAGCTATATACTCTCGCCCGTTTTGTTCTGGCAGGTTGTCGAGTTCGAGCACCGCCTCGTCAATCCCTTGTTCGAACACGACGATACACAGGCGCGTTTCCTGCTGAGAGTCGGCCTGGACAAATGAGCTATTTATCTCGACAATTCCCTACAAACTACTTGCCCGACAGAAATAATGGGGTAAATGTATTTATTAATACCCTATATCCGGGGTTCCACACAGAAACTATTTATAAGCGACCACCGTCACTACATGCAACCGTGTCAATTGTTAGCATATGTTTGTGGGTGGGGTGTAGCGACGGTGGACCACGCGAGGAAGGCGGGTCAACCTGACCGGTCGTTATCGTGTCATCACACACCACACAACCGATTCGGCGGAGCATCGAGGTCGAATACTGGGTCGTAGACGAGCAGGGGGAACTGACCGAGCCGGGCGAACTGGTGTCGGCGTCTTCCAGGGTCGAACGGGAATTCGTCCGCCCGCTGCTGGAAATCAAGACGACGCCCTGCGAAACGACGGGGCAACTCCGCGAGGAACTGTTCGCACAGCTGCGAGTGGTACTCGACCGGGCCGAAGCGGCTGGCAAGAGACTTGTCCCACTGGCGACGCCGCTGGCTGGCGAAGAGGTCACTGAGATACCCAGCGAACGCACGCGCATCCAAAACGCGGTGGTCGGCGGGGACTTCGAATACGTCCGCCACTGTGCCGGGACGCACATACACGTAGAACAGCAACCCGGGCACGAGGTCGACCAGATGAACGCGTTCGTCGCGCTCGATCCAGCGCTGGCGCTGGTCAACTCCTCGCCATACTATCGGGGAGAACGGCTGGCGACGGGCGCGCGCTCGAAACTATACCGACGGAAGGCGTACGACAGCATGCCACATCAGGGACTGCTGTGGTCGTACATCGACGACAAGCGAGAGTGGACGCGCCGTCTGGAGCGTCGCTACGAGGAGTTCGTCGCCGCCACGCTGGACGCGGGTGTCGACCGGGCAACCGTTGAGGCGAATTTCGACCCAGAGAGCGCGGTCTGGACACCGGTTCAGTTCCGCAAGCAGTTTGGGACCGTCGAATGGCGTTCGCCGGACGCGGCACTGCCGGGCCATGTCGTCCAGCTGGCCGACCGGTTGGCTGACGTGACCGCCACCGTCCGCGACGGCGAGGTGCGTATCGAGGGCGAGACCGGCCGGTGGACCGAGGCGGAGGTTGTCCTCCCGTCCTTTGACACTGTCCTCGAATACGTCGACGCCGCCATCGAGGACGGCCTCGACTCTGAGGCGGTCCGTGGCTACCTCGAACGGATGGGATTCGATATCGCGGCGTACGACCCGCTCACCGAGCATGTCGACGACGGGCCGACGATCACCGCCGAGTCGGCCCGGAACCGACGACTGGAGTGTGCCGACCTGCTCGAACAAGAGGTCCGTCACCAGTCGGTCGATATCGACTGACAATGCGGGGAGTTGCTCCGCCACCATCTTGTCTGCATCCCTGCACAAGATTTTCCTCTGGGGTTGCCCTCTCGCTACAGCGAGACTTGCTCTAAAAACGACCGCAACACCGCATCGAACTCCCCAGATTTCTCCAGTGACGGCAGATGCGCCGTCCCTTCAATAACTTCAACCTGCACATCCGCCAAGCCCGCTTCCAACACCGACGCAATGTCTGCCATGACCGGCGCATCGAGTGCGCCCGAAATCAGTAATACGGGCACCGAAACGTCACCCAATCTGCCAATCGCTGGCGGCTCGCCCTCCGATTCGCTCGCGTCGTCGGTGGCCAGTTCGTAGCTCTGGAGCAGCATCTTCCGAACCAGTTCTCGACTCGCTTCATCTACCGCATCGAGCGAGCGCGATGGCCCGGCGAGCCACATCTCGCTCTCGATGGTCGCCGTCCGCTCGAAATCGCCTGCCTCGAAGGCCGCTTCGACTTCGTCCCAGCGGGCGCGGAGGTCCGGGTCGTGGACTTCGTACCCGCTTAGCCCCGGTGCGACGAGGGTGAGGCTCCTGACGCGATGGGGTTGGTCGAGGGTGAAATCGAGGGCGGCCGCCCCGCCCATCGACGCGCCGACGAGATGTGCAGATTCGACATCGAGCGCGTCGAGCACGGCGGCGAGGTCGCGGTAATGGGCGTAGGGTGCTGGCGGAAGTTTCGACCGGCCGAACCCTCGCAGGTCGTAGGCGATGGTGCGGTAGTCCGCAGCGAACGTGTCGAGTTGCTCGTTCCACAGGCGGCTGTCCGCGACGCCCGCATGCACGAAGACGAGTGGTGTACCACTTCCAGCGGTTCGGTAGAACAGGCGGGTGCCATCCACAGTCACGTAGCCCGTGTTGAGCGTGGCGTGGCCCTCGGGTGGCTCTGCGTGGGGCGGTGTCATCTTTTCGACTATGCGTGCCGGCGCAATAGCCGTTGTTGACCCGCTCGCTGCGAACAGCTTTCCGGTGAAAAACGTCACAGAATCTATCTATACTCTGGGTTCGTACTACTGGGTATTCTTCACGTTGGCTATCACCGGTAGCCAGACGACGAGTGCCATGAGTCAGGAATCTACGCCCGAGAGAGTGGTTGAGGAGGAGCTTGACCGTCAAATCGGGTTCATCGGGGCGTCTGCGATCGGCATCGGAACGATGATTGCGGCGGGTATTTTCGTTCTCTCCGGGCTGGCGGTAAGCAAGGTCGGAGCCGCCGCTATCGTCGCGTTCCTGCTTGCTGCGGTCGTCGCAGCCTTTACCGCCGCCGCGTACGGTGAGTTCTCCTCAATCTATCCGGAGAGTGGCGGCGGCTACATGTACGTCGCAGAGACGTTCGACACCGACCTCACGTACATCATGGGCTGGACGATGATTCTCGGCTATCCAGCCAGTGCGGCGTTCTATCTCGCCAGTTTCTCGGAGTGGTTTTTCCGCTTCATCTATCCAGTGCTCAACATCCCCCAAGCAATCCCGTTCTGGGTCGCCGGGGTCGTCATCCTCCTCTTGCTCGTCGGGCTTAACCTCAAAGGGACGGAGGAGTCGAACACCTTCCAAATCGTCGTGACCGCCCTCAAAATCGTGCTCATCGTGCTGTTTCTCTACGGCGGGCTGCAGGCAATCGATTCGAGCACCATCACGGCGTCGATGGCAGAAAACATCACCCACGTCAGGGACATCGGGCTGACCAGTGCGCTCGTGTTCATCACCTTCTTTGGCTTCTCGGCTATCGCGACGAACGCAGAGGAAATCCAGTCGCCCGCTCGGACGGTTCCCCGCGCGATTTATTTCAGCATGGGCTTTGTCACGCTCATCTACACGCTCGTCGTCCTCGTCATCGTGATTGCCGTAAACGATGTTGGGTTCCTGTCGTTCCTGTCTGACCAACTCACCTTGGGTGGCAACGAGGCCGCCCGCGACTTCGTGGGCCAAAACGGCGAGGTAGCGATGGGACTTGCCGCCCAGTACTACCTCGGGAGCGTTGGCTTCTACGTCATCATCGTCGGCGCGCTGTTCTCGATGCTGTCTGCGGCGAATGCGACGATTATGGCCGGCTCGCGCGTGAAACTGGCGATGGCCCGGCGCGACCACCTCCCGGCGCAGTTCGAGGAACTCCACCCGCGACTCAACACGCCGTATAAGACGGTGATGCTCACGGGCGGGTTCATCCTCATCTACGTCGTCATCTTCACCGTCATCTTCGGTGGCGTACCGGGGAGCGAAACCACGACCACACCGTTTGGCCTCCACCTCGGTCTGGAAACGCTCGCTGGGTTTGCGAACTTCCTGCTCCTTTCCGGGCTGACCATCGTGAATGTCGCCATCATCGCCTCTCGACGCAAGTTCCCGACCATCGAGCGACCCTTTAGAGTTCCTGCAGCGCCGTGGGTGCCGCTGCTCGCCATCGCCGCAAACCTCGTCTTGCTCGCAAACGTCGAACCGCGGAGCTTCGCCATTGGCCTCGTTGCAGAATTCATCGGCGTTGGCCTCTGGTTCGCCGTCATCGGCAGCGCACCGTCTATCGAGCGGATTGAGGCAGAAACGCCCACCGCAATCGCAGACTACACCGCAGCGAGACCGGAACGCGGCTACCAAGTGGTCGTCCCCATCGCCAACCCTGCGAACATCGAACAGCTGATGCGCACCGCGTGTACGCTCGCGGCTGAAAACGACGGCGAGGTGTTCGTGGTCAGCGCGGTCACCGTGCCCCATCAGACACCGCTTTCGAGCGGCCGTGGGTTGGCAGAACAGCGCCGGGCGGTGTTGGTGCGCGCAATCGAGTTCGCAGCCGAGTGGGGCGTCCCGGCGAGCGGAGTGGTTCGCGTCAGTCACGACGCCGCCCACGCGATTCTCAACACGATTCGCCAGAACGAGAGCGACGCCGTCATCGTCGGTTGGCGGGGCAGTTGGTCGAATCGGCGGAACGTGGTGTTCGGCTCGACCGTCGATGACGTCATCACGAACGCAGACTGTGACGTGTACGTCGAGAAAATCGGCCCGCGAGCGGACGGACAGGTCGATTCAATCTTACTCCCAACCGCGGGCGGGCCACACGCGTACCTCGCCGCAGAGACTGCGCGTGCCATCTCACACGCCACGGGCGCGGTCACGCGCGTCATCTACGTCATCGACCCGCGCGCCGATGCAGAAGAGCGCGAGCGGGCCACCGCCTTGCTAGAGGCCGCCGCGGCGACTTTCGAGGACACCCCGGTCGAAACGCTGCTTGTAGAGAATGCCGATGTCGTCGAAGGCATCGTTACCGAGGCGAAAAACCACGACCTCACCATCATCGGCGCGACGCGCGAGGGGTTCTTCCAACGCCTCCTGTTCGGCGCGGTGCCAGAAGCCATCGGACAACGCATCCCGACCACCGTCATCATGACCAAACGGAAATTGGACGTCTCCTCTCGTCTCGGTGACCTCCTTGGTCGTCGGTAACACGCGGGTATGTCGAGAAGTTAGGGTGTGGTGCACGAACGGACAGTAATCGCGGTGCAAATTGCTTCTGACCGACCGGCTTCAGTGGGCCGATTCCTGCCTGCCAAACTAGCACGAGAGTACCTGTGTTGCCTGTTGGCGCACCTCGCGCAGTTCGTGAACTGGGGATACCACAGAACCCGACGGACAATGTGATGAAACGGACACGATCTCGAAATTCTCTCGATATACTGGCTAAATTTCCGCAAAAACTACTTTCCACAGTATATTTGTCCAGCAAAACTCGAATTTTACGCACAAATACACAACCCTTATCCGTGTGGTCGGTCTCTGTTGAGTTGTAATGGCAAACGGTAAAGTTGATTTCTTCAACGACACGGGCGGCTACGGTTTCATCGCGACGGACGAGTCTGACGACGACGTTTTCTTCCACATGGAAGATGTCGGCGGTGAGGACCTTACGGAAGGTACCGAAATCGAATTCGATATCGAACAGGCCCCAAAGGGCCCACGCGCAACGAACATCGTTCGCGCGTAAATCGGATTTCTCAGTCGCCCTCGGGCGACAGCAAAACACTTCGTTTCTTTACGAACACTACACACCGCGAGCAACCGCGTTCGTCGCGAGTCGTATCTCCGCACCAGCCACTGGCGAGCAGCAAGCCGGTATCGCTCTCGTCAGTGTTGACCGGTAATCTCGCCCGGTTTCTCCCTCGATTCTGGCGCGGTATGGGTACGCATTTCACCCCGAACTTTACATGATAGTTCGTCCGAATTCCGGCTGTTCACCCCCCCAATAGGCGAATACTGCCACTTCTCAAAGGAAACTTCTTTTAGGGCTGAACCATTGGCTCCCGAGCACCGACATGAGCGAGGCTCCGGACGCAAGCACACTCAAGCGAACCTTCCTCAAGTACCAACACGTTCTGGTGTTCGCCGCACCAGTCCTGTTCATCCTCGGAGTGGTTTTCGCCGCCCCGACCCCCGCGGATGCGGGGACGAGCTACTGGCTCGAATACTGGTGGCTGTTCCCGTTTTTCATCCTCGGAGCGACGATTGTGAACACGGTCGGCATCAGCGGTTCGGCGCTGTTCGTGCCGTTTCTCATCTTCATCTTCCCGGTGTTCGCGTTCCCATTGGAACCGGAAACCATCGTGAAGATTGGCCTCATCAGTGAGTCCTTTGGCCTGTCGAGTTCCGCACTCGCGTTCATCCAGTACGGACTCGTAGACCGCAGACTCGCGCTCACGCTCGTTGGTGGCTCCGTGCCGTTCGTCATCGGCGGGGCACTCCTGTCGTTCGTGATTCCAGAGCCAATCTTCCAGTTCCTGCTCGGCGTCGCGCTCGTTGTCGCGGCGTATCTGCTGTTCAAAGCAGACTTGAGCCACGAAGAGCCGGATGACGCGCACGCAGACGTAGACGCCGAGGTCAGTGCAGACGGTGGCACGCACCTCCCCGACGACGACGACAAGCTCGGCCCGGCGGGTGTCACGGTCACCGACGACGGCACCGTAACCCGCGTCGACCGCGACGGCAACACCTTCCGCTATAAGCGCTCTGGGTATCTCGAACGCTTTGGCAACTACAGCATCGGTGGCGTGTTCCAGGGCCTCGCAGGCTTCGGGATTGGCGAACTCGGTATCATCTCGATGCTCCGCTCTGAGATTCCCGTGAAAGTCGCCATCGGCACGAACCACATCGTCGTCGCGCTGACGGCCGTCCTCGCCTCGCTCGTCCACGTCTTCGGTGGCGGACTGATCGGCGGGCACGCGATGGACCTCGCCTCAACGCCGTGGAACATGGTCGTCTGGACGGTTCCCGCAACCGTGACCGGCGGCCAAATCGCACCGTACGTCGCCTCGCGGCTCGACACGGACGTCATCAAAAAGGGTGTTGGCGTGCTGTTCGCCGCCATCTCGGTTGCGTTGTTCCTCATCTCCGTGGGCGGTCTGTAACCGCCGTCACGCCGTTTTTTAGCCTGTCGCCGTCGCGTTCGTTCGATTCGTCTCTTGAATCACGTAGCGCTGGTCGACCTGCGGGTCGAGCAGGCTGTCAATCGGCGCTTGGCCGTCTCTGAGCAGCGGCACATCGGCCGTGTTCTCCGTTGCGCGGTAGTTCCGTATCTCGCTTCTGAGGTCGATGCCGATGTCGCGTTCGGTGTTCCGCGCGAGCAACTCCTCACGGGTGATGAGCGTCCCGTTTTTAGTAGCGATAATTTCGATGTTCTGGATGACCGTAGCATCGACCGTTGGGAAGCTGTACACCCGCGGGAACACGGCGTCGATGGTTTTGTACTCAGACCGGTAGAACTGTGAGGCAGAGCCCTGTGGCGCTGAGATGATGTTGGCAAACAGGATGCCGTCGTCGCTCAGGCGGCTTTCTGCCAGTTGCATGAACTCTTCTGTGGTCAACTGAAACGGCACTTTGTCCTTCTGGTAGGCGTCTAAGACGATGAGGTCGTACGTCTGGTTCGTTTGTCTGAGATACTGGCGGCCGTCCATGTTGTGGATGCGGAGTCGGTCGGATTCTTCGACCGCGAAGTACTCTTTTGCGACCGAGATGACCTCCGGGTCGATTTCGACGACGTCGACGGTCACGTTGTAGTCAGCGACGAAGCGTTTGGGGCCGGTGAAGCCACCGCCGCCGATGAACAGGACGTTGTCGATGTCGTCGTTCATCAACAGGGGAAGGTGGAAGTAGCGCGTGTAGCCGAAGACGTGGCGATTGGGGTCAGAGAGGTCCATCGCGCTGTGGCGCTGGCCGTCGAGATAGAGCGTCCGCGTGTCGCCTAAGTCAATGACCTGTAACTCTTGATACGGCGTCTGTGTCTGGTAGACGATTTGGCCTTCGATGCTTAACCCAGCAAGGCCACTTCCGGCGGCTGCGACGAGCAGGAGCGCGACCGCCGCGCTGCCCACCGCTTGGTCGGTCGTCATCCCCGGACGGGCGATGAGGACGGCCGTTCCGACGGCGATCAGGCCGAGGACGAGGCCGATTTGGGTAATCGAAAGCGACGGGATGAGGAGGAACGTCGTGCCGAACGCACCGAGGATGCTGCCGACCGTCCCAATCGCGTACACCCGCCCCGAGGCGGCCCCAGTGCTCTGTTTATCGGAGAGTTCTGCCGCGTACGGACTGATGAACCCGAGCAGGTAGGTCGGGGGTGCAAACAGCAGGATGATGGCCGGAAGCGACGCGAATCGACTCGGGAGCGGGAACGCCGTAGACGCCCGCAACAGCGTGTCTCCAACGAAAATCACCACCGCGACGTAGAGGGCGGTTCCGAGCAACAGTCGCACCAACCGATTGTGTGAGGCACGCGAGGCCGCAGAAGCGCCGCCGCGCAGATAGCCGAGGCTGAGCGCCGCGAGGAACACGCCGATGATGCTCCCCCACGTAAAAATACTGCTCCCGAACTGTGGCGCAATCATGCGGCCTGCGAGAATCTCTAATCCCATACTGGTCATGCCGGAGGCGAACACCGCCAATTCGGGCTTGGCTGGTGGGGGCGGCAACCGGGTTCGAAGCGGGGCCATTCCTGTGTCCTACGCGCAGCGTGGCATTAAAGGATACAGCTACTAGACACGTCCTGAATCATCGTGTTCCGGACTCTGCAACTGTCACCCGAAGCGAGGTGTGGCAAGTACGTATAACTCGGCTGCAAGATACGGTGACCTATGGTCGTCATTGTGCGGGGTTCGATTCCCGCAACTGATCTCGCGCTCGCCCATGTGCTGCGGTCTGACCTCCCTATCGAAGTCAATGTCGAGCGAATCGTCCAGAGCGGCAAAGAAAGCGTCATGCCGCTCGTCTGGTTTCACGGCGTCGACAAAGACCGATTAGAGACGCTGTTGGCAGAAGACGACAGCGTCGATTCGGTTACACTGCTCGCTGATTTGGGTGACGAATTTCTCTATCGTATGGAGTGGGTCGATAAAATCCAGTTCTTGCTCAGTATGCTCACCGACTCTAAGGCAACCGTGATGAACGCCTACGGACGGGGCGACCAGTGGAACCTCCGGGTGATGTATCCGGACCGAGAGCTGTTCTCACAGAACGTCGATTTCTCAAAAGCGGCAGACCTCTCGTTCGAGGTTCACTCGATTCGAGAGCTCGATGAGGAGCCGGTTGGCCGATACGGACTCACCCAGAACCAGTACGACACGCTCATTCGCGCGGTCGAGACGGGCTATTTCGAAATCCCTCGCGAGACCTCGCTCGAAGACCTCGCAGACGAGTTCGACGTCTCCCATCAAGCGCTCTCAGAGCGCCTTCGCCGCGGGATGAAATCACTCCTCGAAGATACGCTGGTCATCGGCCACATCGAAGACGAGTGAGTCAGTCCCAGTGGCTTCGGTACTCGAAGTCAGGAGACCGGTCTTCGAACCGACCGAGTTCAAAGGGTTCCATCGGGAACGGGGCGTCTTCGCCGGTCACGAGACACCGAATCGCTCGGCCCGTCACGGGCGAGAGCATGACGCCGCGGCCGTGGAGGCCCGTCACGAAAGCGAGTCCATCGGGGACTTCTTCGGGGGCGTCGATGATCGGCAGACCGTCGGGCGAGGCGCAGTCGGCGGTCGGACAGCAGTCCTCGCGGCGGATGTCGCCGTCTTCGACACCCGCGAGCAGAGGTGCAACACGATCGGTCACCACCTCTCGAAACGCCTCTTGGACACCCATTGGCGTGCCTTCGGGGTCTGAGAGGAGGTGTTCGTTCCCGCCGATGAGCACGTCGCCGCGGTCGGTCGTGCGCCAGTAGACGCGCATCGTCGGCTCTGAGCCCATCGGGGCGTCTGCCGGAAGCGGCGTGTCGGGTTCGACCACGATGGCGTTCCAGCGAAGCGGCTTGACGGGGAGTTCGACGTAGTCCGCGAGTAGGTCGCGGGTCTTCCAGCCCGTCGCGTAGACGACGTGGTCTGCGTCGATGGGGCCGTACTCGGTTTCGACGCCCACGACTGCGTCGTCTTCGACGCGCAGGCCGGTGACCTCGTGGTCGCGGAACACGGCTGCGCCCGCTTGCTCTGCGGCCCACTTGAGCGTCATCGTGTAATCGAGGGCGTCTAAGTAGCCCGTGCCGTCGTAGTGGAGCGCCCCGCCGTAAGCCGACAGGTCGGCGAAGGCGTCGGGGTAGCGCGCGCGAAGTTCGTCTTTTGTGAGGTACGCGCCACCCTCGGGTGCCTGGTCGGTGTACTTTGCTGCGTCTTCTTCGGGGACGAGGCGGACGGTGTCGCGGTCGGTAAACGAGAAAATGCCGTGTCCATCGAGGTCTCGAAACTGTGAGAGCGCGAACGTCGCCCACTCGTCAGGGAACGGCTCGAGCGAGAGTGAAATCATCCCCGACGCGCGCGAGGAAGTATCGGCTGCGACGCCGCCTTTATCGAACACCAACACGTCGTGGTCGGGAGCCAACTCGCGGGCGATGGCCAGCCCGGAGACGCCGGCTCCGACGACGACCACACGGGAGTCACGTCGTGACATGTGTGGACACAAGACGAGATGCAATAAAACGCTACGGGAAGGCGATTTCGATCCGAGTGTGTGGTGGTGACACACGCGACCGATTCTATCGGAATTCTCGAAAAATGCTCGATTTTCGCTCACAAACGTTCAGAAATTACCGAACAATCGTGTTCGATTTCCCGCGAGTCGGGCCGATTCAGTCCGCACCTTCCAATCTCTGTAAATCGTTGTATTTGGGTGTTACACACTCTCTCGCTAACGATATCGGCCGTGAACCTTGTATAGTTATAGCGTTCAACTCCTGTTGATTGAATAATGACGGACCTGGCTACATCAGCCCAGTCGCTCAAAACAGCACTTCCGAATCCAAAAGAGGCAGACAACGTCCTCTACAACCCATCGCTCGACGAACTCCGCGAGCTTGCGCGCGGAGACGAAATCACAACCGAGTTCGGGTCGCCGTCCTACGTGAGCGAGGAGCGCTCGCGGAACGCAGACAAGACGAAAAACGCCGTTGACGCGGAGTTCGACGACGAGGATTACGCTTACCTCGATGCGGCCGTCGACTACGCAGAAACGGAAGCGATGATTTGTGTAGACCGCCTGATGGGCCGACACACAGACCACTCCTACCGATGCCGTCTGTACGTGCAAAAGGAGTTCGCCCGCATCGCGCTCGCGTGGGCGAAACTGTTCGAACCCGTCGCGGACGACGCAGACCCCGACTTCGTCACCATCCAGCTTCCAGAGTGGGACGAAATCGCCGTTCGCATCCTTCCAGACGAGGGTGTCACCGCAGTTCTCGGCAGCGACTACACCGGCGAGGCGAAAAAGTCGTTCCTCCGCCTGCACATGTACTACGCGAAGAAAGCAGGCGGCCTCGGCCTCCACGCGGGCAGCAAGCGCGTCACGCTTAAAGACGACGACGGCGACCTGAACGACGTTGGCCAACTGTTCCTCGGGCTTTCTGCGACGGGCAAGTCCACACTCACCGCCCACGGCCTCTGGCTCGACGGCGACGAGGAAGCCTCGATGCTCCAAGACGACGTGTGTGCGCTCCTCCCCGACGGCACCGTCGCGGGCAGTGAAGGCAACGGCCTGTTCGTCAAAACCATCGGCTTAGACGCGGACGAACAGCCAGCGATGTACGACGCCGTCACCCACGAATCGGCCATCCTCGAAAACGTCGATGTCGACACGGACGGCACGGTTGACTTCGACTCCGACCTCCACACCAGCAACGGGCGGGCCATCATCGTCCGCGACCAACTCGCCTCCGCAGACGCAGACATCGACCTGCCCGAGGTAGACCAGGTGTTCTTCATCACGCGCAACCCCGTGATGCCGCCAGTCGCCAAACTCACGCCCGAAGAGGCCGCCGTCGCGTTCATGCTCGGTGAGTCTATCGAGACCAGCGCGGGCGACCCATCGAAGGCAGGTGAGTCCATCCGCGTCGTCGGCACTAATCCGTTCATCATCGGCTCGAAAGGAGAGGAGGGCAACCGCTTTCGCGAACTCGTCTCCGACCTCGGCGTCGAGTGCTACGTCCTCAACACGGGCCACATCGGCGCGAACGCACAGGACATCGGCGTGACCGAGTCCGTCACCATCCTCCGCGAAATCGCTCGCGGCACCGTTTCCTGGGAGCGCGACGAGCAAACCGGCCTCACCATCCCGACGAACGTGCCGGGCATCGACATTACCGAGTTCTACGTCCCAGACCACGTCGAGGACTTCGAGCAGAAAAACGTTGACCTGCGCGGCGAGCGTCTCGCCCACCTGACGCAGTTCGACGACCTCGACGCCGCGATTCTCGACGCCGTCTACTAAATTTTCTCCTCTATCTCTCCCATTCTCCCACCAATGAGCGACAGCATTCGCTGTCGATTACGGCCAGTTTCGAACGAATTTGGGTGAGAGTGGTGTCCCAGTGGTGTCACAGTTCGGCAAACCCTCATGTGTCGATTCGCGCTCCGTTCTGATTCAGCACTATGAGAGACTCCGACCCAACCCCAACTGACCGTCGCGCCCTCAGTTCGCGCCGCACTGTCCTCGGCACCATTGCCAGCATCGGCGGCGTCGCCCTCGCTGGCTGTATGGGCGGCAGCTCCGGTGGCGAGGGAACGACCACGACGACCGAAGACGGTGGCATGACGACGACTGACGGAACCATGACCACGACCGAAGACGGCTCGATGGACGCCAACCCGGACGTTGCTATCCTGAACTACGCGCTCACACTCGAACACTTGGAGAACGCGTTCTACCGTGATGGTCTCGATACGTTCGCGGATGACGAACTCACGCAGGCCGACGCGCTGAGCAACTTCAGCGAGACTCTCCGGATGCAGGTTCCAGACTACCTGAAAGCAACGGGCGAACATGAGGCAGCTCACGTCTCAGCCATCGCAGACACCATCGAGAAACTCGGTGGCACACCGGTCGAAGAAGCCGAGTACAACTTCGGCTACGAGACGCCTTCTGAGTTCCTCGCCGTTGGCAAGGCACTCGAAAACACGGGTGTTGCGGCCTACGCGGGTGCTGCGCCGTCTATCGTCAACAACGACGTGCTCACCGCCGCCCTCGGCATCCACAGCGTCGAAGCGCGCCACGCGAGCTTCCTCAATCTCGTCAACTCCGAAGACCCGTTCCCGAAGGCTGTAGACGAGGCGAAGTCGATGGAGGAAGTCATCGAAATCGCTGGCGGGTTCATAACTGAGAACCCGAACGACAGCAGTGCGCTTGCGCGCGGTGACTCGATGGAGACGCCGATGCGAAAGGAAGATGACGGCACGAGCGACGTGGACCTCCTGAACTACGCGCTCACGCTCGAACACTTAGAGGCCGTCTTCTACCGCGAAGGCCTTGAGACGTTCAGCGCGGACGAACTCCGTAACGCGAGCGTCCTTTCGGACTACGACGACGAACTCCGCATGACGGTTCCAGACCGCCTCACCGCCATCGGCGAACACGAGTCTGCCCACGTGACGGCTATTGCCGACACCATCGAAAAACTCGGCGGGACGCCGGTCGAAGAAGCGAACTACGACTTCGGCTACGAGACGCCTTCTGAGTTCCTCGCCGTTGGCAAGGCACTCGAAAACACGGGTGTTGCGGCCTACGCGGGCGCAGCAACCTCCGTCTCGAACGACGACGTGTTCGCGGCCGCCGCGGGCATCCACAGCGTCGAGGCACGCCACGCGAGTTTCCTGAACGAACTCAACGTGGCGAACCCGTTCCCGGAGGCCGTCGACCAGCCAAAAGGCATGGAGGAGGTGGTTGAAATAGCCGGCCAATTCATCGTAGAGGAGTAATCCTCCCCGACCCGGTCGCACTGGCGACCACCTGTGTGCCATTCCGGCGACGTGGCCCCCACCACGCCACGTCGCCACCTTTTTCTCGAAACCGGTCACGAATCATTTTGCTTCAGTGACGTGTAGGTACGGTATGCGCGTCCACTTTGCCGACGAGACGTTCGACTATCAGACGCTCAGAGCCACTGCGTACGCGCCCTACGAGGGGAGTTCACTTGGCGAGTGCCTCTCCACCGCAGAACGCATCGATGCGGGTGAGTTCGAGTCGTGGCACACCGAGTGGCGACGCACCGCAGATCGGGTCGCGAGCGAGGCAGAACGCGCCCGTGACGAGGGACGCGACGAGACCGCCCGCGGCGCGTTCTTCCGAGCGCACACCTACTACCGGACGGCCGAGTTCTTCTTAGCGGGTGACGACGCGCGACGCCTGCCCACCTACGACCGAAGCCGTGAAACGTTCCGCGCCGCACTCGACTTCCTCGACACGCCCGTCGAAACGGTCGAACTTCCCTTCGAGGACACGGCGATTTCGGGGTATCTGTTCGCGCCCGACGACAGCGAGGAGCCTCGCCCGACGCTCGTCTGTCTCGGCGGCTTCGACTCGATAGCCGAAGAACTCTACTTCCTGTGTGGCGTGCCCGCGGCGCTCGAACGCGGCTACGCCTGCTTCATCTTCGACGGCCCCGGACAGGGCGATCTGCTCAGATACGAGTCGATGCGGGCGCGAACGGAGTGGGAAACGGTCGTCGGGCCGGTACTCGACTTTCTTGAGACGGAACCCGTCGTCGATGCGTCGAATATCGCCCTGCTCGGCGTCAGCATGGGCGGGTTTTACGCCCCGCGGGCTGCCGCGTTCGACGACCGAGTGGCGGCGTGCATCGCGTTCGACCACTGCTACGACCTCTGGGCGGCGTCTGCCTACGGACAAGAAGCCGTTGCGAGCCTGTTCACGTACCTGCCGGGTGCGCTCGTAAACGGCGTCGCGGCGCTTGCTGCCCGCGTCGATGCCGGGTCGCGCTGGCAACGGCAGAACGCAGAATGGGTGTTCGGCACGGACATGGCTGGCCTCCTCTCTACGCTCAAAGCCTACTCACTCAGAGACGTCGCTCATCGAATCACCTGTCCGACGCTCGCGCTCGCTGGGGAGGACGACCACCTGATCCCCCTCCCGCTCGTCTATGAGTTCGTGGACGCGATAGCCGGGCCGACCACCCTGCGCGTGTTCGAGGAACACGAGGGCGCAGCAGACCACTGTCAGTTGGGGAATCTCCCGCTCGCCCACGGCGTCATCTACGACTGGCTTGACGAGACGCTCACCTGAACGGGAACATGCTATTTAGCCCTCGCAGGGCTACAGACAGGTATGGCTGGTCACGCCTCGGCTGTCGATGAGCTCACGTCCCGCGAGCGGGTTCGCTTCTATCTGGTTGACCACCAGACGCTCGTCGGGAAGACCATCGACGTCGCGCTCCTCTCACTGATTCTCGTCTTCATCGCGTTGTTTATCCTTGAAACCTACGCGTTCGCAGAGCCGTACATGCCCATCTTGTTCCAGCTTGAAGTGGCGATTAGCTTCGTCTTCCTCGGTGAGTACCTGCTTCGCATCTACAGCGCCCGAAATCGACTCGCAGAGGTGCTCAACCCCTACACGATGATTGACTTGCTCGCCATTGCCCCCACGCTGCTCATCTTCTTGTTTCCGACCGTCGACCTCGTCGTGTTCAACGTCGGCTTCCTGCGAGTGCTCCGGGTGGTGCGGGCGCTTCGCTTCTACCGGTTTACCGCAGACGAGGAGTTCTTCTTCGGCACGGTGTCGCTCTCTTCGTTGCGGGCGATGAAACTCGCACTCACCGTCCTGACCATTTTCTTCGTCTCAGCCGGGTTGTTCTACAGCTTCGAACACCAGTTGAACCCGACGGTCAACAACTTCGGCGACGCCTTCTACTTCGTCGTCGTCACGCTCACGACGGTCGGATTCGGGGACATCACGCCAATCACCGACGCCGGGCGCTGGGTGACGGTCTCTGCCATCATCGTCGGCATCATCATCATCCCGTGGCAGGCGAGTCGCATCATCAAAGAGTGGACGTACAAAGAGCGCGTCAACGTCGTCTGTGAGAACTGTGGGCTTGCTTACCACGACCGGGACGCCTCCCACTGCAAGGCGTGTGGGCACGTCATTTACCAGCAGTACGACTCGCGGGAGTGAGTCAGCGCGCGAGCACGAGCGACCGGTGAATCGACCCGAGCGAGAACGGGAGTCGCTCCCACGCGTCGCCGGAGGTGGCCGAGTACCAGACCGACCCGTCGCTCATCCCCGCGACGACGAGGCCGGGTTCGCCCGGGAGCGTACAGAGCGCATACGGCATCGCAAACGACGGCTGTGGCAAGCCTCCGGCGAGTCGTTCCCACGGCCCATTTTCCTGCCAGCGGTAGATGTAGGCGCGGGCGTTTTCTTCGCCGTGAGCCGCGAACGGGCCGGTCGAAGCCGACAGATACCACGTCGTTGGGTCTTCGGGGTCTGCTGTGACCGCCCAGCCGTACGACCGGTCGAGGCCGTTCGTCGGTGCAATCCACGTCTCTCCGCCGTCAGTGCTCGTCGCTCCTGCCCGCCCCCGTAACCCGGCACCGCCTTCGTACACGCGGGTGCCGTCGGTGGCGTGGAACGCGAGGCTGTGACAGTCGCGAATCGCACCTGGCCGGTGCCCAGTCCACGTCTCGCCACCGTCGGTGCTTCTGACGACCGCGCCGAACTCAATCCCTGCGAGGACGAGGGTCGGGTCGGTTGGCGACAGGGCAATCGCTTGGACGTACGCCGTCACGAACGGCGGTTCGGCCGGTGAAAACCAGAGCCGACGGCCGGGAATCTTCGAAAAGCCCGGTGGCTTCGTCCACGTCAGTCCTCCATCTCTCGATACGTAGATGGCCGCGGGTTTCGCCCCGGCGTAGATGACCGCCGAGTCGTGTGGACTCACCGCGAGCGATTTCACGACCACGCCGTCGAGGCCAAGAAACTCCCACGTCTCGCCACCGTCTACCGATTGATACACCCCGTCTCCCTGCGTTCCGGCGTACAGTATCGCCGGAGTGGTCGGGTCTACTGCGAGACAGCGCACGTCTTTGGTGACAAGCTCGTGTGAGACCCCCCACTCGCGGTCTTCGAAACTGGCCCGTGCGATACCCCCGTCCGTCGTTGCGAGGAACGTGGTTGCAGTCAGTGCGTCTGGAATCGTCGTGTCGCCAACTCGTGGCGGACTCGGTGTGTTACTCGCCATTTCCCCAGCCCACCTAGAGAGACGTTGCCACGGGCAAAATAGCTAGTCTGTGTTGCTCACATACTGTGACTTACGTGGCCGCGTTCGAGCGGCCTATCGCATCGACGCGATAGTGCAACACCACAGCCCCGAGGATGCACACCAAACCGAGGCCGACGAGGACGAGCGACTGGCTCGTGAACACGCCGGTCACTCGCCCAACGAGCGCGACCACGAGGTCTGCGAGCGCCGGGATTGGAACGTCGCTGCCCGCAAGCGCCGCGCCGAGCTGTGCGATGGCGACTGACCCGAGGGCGAACGAAACGCCCCCAGCGAGCACGAACGCCCCGCCGATAGTGGAGAGAAATGTCACGCCAGAGCGGCCGACGAACCAGAGACTTCCCACCAGCACGAGGATGAGGCCCGCAAGGACGACCACACCGCGGTCGAGGGCGGTGACGACCGTGCGGGCGTTCTCGAACGCCTGTTTCGACTCTGCGGGCATCTCATCGGTGAGGACGAGTTCCGTCCCGCCGAGTTCCGCGACGAGTTGGTCGTTCATCTCTGTGGCAATCGTTTGTGCGAGGACTGACTTCGACTCCGTGAGGTCCGTCTTAAATTCGTTGTAGGTCACGGTCTCGTCGGTGAGTCCGGTGACGACGACCAGCGTGAGGTCTGCTGAGGCAGTGACGAGCGCCGGGTCAATCTCCCCTGGTGGCACTGTCTCCTCAACCGCGGCGACGGCTTGCGTCTGCACCGCGGAGAGTGCCTCGTCGGTCAGCGCTGCGACACGCTCGTCGTCTGCCTCGACGCGCTCGCGCAGGGCGGCTTCGATGGCCGGTCGCCGGGCGTCGACCGCTCGCGCTTTCTCCGCTGCGGTGTAGTCATCCGGGTCGTACTCTGCGATGACGAGCGCGAGCAGGGAATCGTCCGAAGCCGACGAGAAAGCCTGTGCAACTGCACGTTGGACGACCTGTTCACGCACGGTTTCGCGCACCTCCGCGCGTGCGGCGAGGAAGCCCGCCTCGCTCGTCTCTGCGTCTCTGAGGAGGGCGGTGTCGAATGGGAGGTCTGTGGCCGTCACGTCGAGGTCACCCACGAGGTCTGCGGTCGGCGTCTCTACGATGCTCGTTTCGAGATTCTCTGCAAACGACGCCTGCGCTGGCGCGAGGTCTATCGCGAGGCGCGGTTCTGTCGCATCACCGTGGAGGTACGCATACGTATCATCAATATTGGCATTCGTCTGCGCCGCAAGATACGCCGGGTCGAGCAACGCCTCGCTGTAGGCTTCCGCCGTGAGCGAGGCGACAACGCCCATCTCGCTGTCGTTCAACTCGCCCGCGGCGGGGCCGCCCAGCGTTTCGATGGCGGCGGCAGAAAGCACGTCGTAGCCGCCTTCCTCAGCGAGGCTCTGTTTGACGAAGCCGGGGTCGAGTACCGTCCGGTGGGTCGCAACGAGCGCGTTTTCAGCGCCGACTGTCCCAGTCAGCAGCAGTCCTACCACCAACAGACTCAGGAGTTTTCTGGTACTCACCGGCAGTTCACCACACTAGAGAGGGTGGAAACAACGATAAAATCACTGTTTACAATACTGTCTTTCCTTCTGACTAAATCTGGGTGCCTCGGCTCAGCGCTCTTCGACGAGATTGTAGGGGTTGCCGTAGCAGTCCTCGACCATCGCAGAGACGCCCCACGGCACTTCTTCGGGCGCGTTTGTCACCGTCACGCCGTTTCCTTCGAGCGTTGCAACTGTCTCGCGGCAGTCATCAGTGGCGAGGACGGTGACGGTTCCCTGTCCGATTCGCTCGCGGAGTTTCGCGGCTTCGTCTCCGAAAAAGTCCTCGGTTGGCGCTTTGAGGGCGAGCTCTGTCCTTCCGCCTTCGGGCGCAACCGTCACCCAGCGCATGCCGGGGGCGAACTCCTCGTTCGCGCGTTTCTCGAAGCCGAATTTCTCGGTGTAGAACTCGAGTGCTTCGTCTACGTCTGCGACCAGAACGGTCGCGTGGGTTACGTCGGTGAGCATGACACGCGGTGGAACTCAGTGCAGGCAGATAAGCGTAAACCGTGGCGTGAAAATGGTTGTTGAGACTCAGGCCATTGGCTTCACGTTCTGGTTCACCCGGAACAGGTTGTGCGGGTCGTATGCCTTCTTGAGTTCCGCGAGACGGTCGTAGTTGTCACCGTACGCGAGCGCTTCTTCGCCTTCGCTCTCGCTGATGAAGTTGACGTACGCCCCACCTTGGGCGTTGGGTTCTTGGGCGTCGTAGAACTCTCTGGCCCACGCCTTGCAGGTCTCATCGAGTGCCGGGTCATCCCAGCGCGTGTGGACGTTTATTACGTAACTCGCATCGCGGTGTGGATACGCCGTCGCATCGTGAGAAACTCGTCCCATCTCTCCGCCGAGTTGGATGAGGAAGATCTCGGACATCGGCGACGGGAGTCTTGACGAGAAGTCGAGTGCGATGTCGATGACCTCGTCGCTCAGGTCTTCGAAGTTGTGCGTCTTCCAGTAGTTGCGAAGCCCGGCTTCGAGCAGCGGGTCGAACGCCTGTTGGAAGGCTTCGTATGGCGCTGGGCCGACGCCGTCGCCGAGGAGGGTGCCCAGTTCACGGAGCGGCTTGATGAGTTCCTCACCCTCAGCTATGTCGCCTACGTAGAACGGAACGACGATGATTGCGTCCTTGCCCACGTCCGCTTCGTCGATGAATGGAAGCGGCGGAACTTGTCTCAACACGATCCACGCCGAGAGTTCGTCGGGTGCGGTTTTGTTGAACTCACGAACTTGTTGTATCACCGACTTCCCATCTGCCGCGTCGTAGACGAGCGGGCCACAGAGCACTTCCGGACCGACTTCGTGGAGGTCGTACTCGAAGGACGTCACGACGCCGAAGTTGCCGCTGCCGCCGCGAATCCCCCAGAACAGGTCTGGGTGTTCGGTCTCGCTTACGTGGAGCAGCGTCCCGGCGGAGGTGACGAGGTCGACCGACCGCAGGTTGTCGATGGTCATGCCGTACGCCCGAGTGAGCCAGCCAAACCCACCACCGAGGGTGAGGCCCGCCACCCCCGTCGTCGAGTTGATGCCGAGCGGCGTCGCAAGCCCGAACGCCTGTGCCTCGTGGTCGAAATCACCGAGCGTCGCACCGGGTTCGACGCGCGCCGTCTTCGCCTCGGGGTCTATCCGCACCGCGTTCATCCCCGAGAGGTCGATGACCAACCCGTCGTCACACAACGCGTTCCCGGCGATGTTGTGCCCGGCCCCCTTCACCGCCACCAGAATGTCCTGCTCGCGGGCGAAGTTGACCGCCGCGATGACATCTGCCACGCCAGCACAGCGGGCGATGAGCCCGGGGTGCTTGTCGATAGCCGCATTCCAAATCGTCCGCGCCTCGTCGTATGTCGGGTCGCCCGGTCGAATCAACTCTCCTCGGAACTCCATCGCGAGCGTCTCGATTGCACTTTCGTCGATACGTACTTCTCGAACTGCCATTGCCCATAATACTTCGCTGAATACGGAGAAATAGAATGTTGCTTATTCGTCATACAATCTGAAATCTCTGTTAGTATTCAATTCTGGCCGAGTATTCTGGGGAATAAAATATGACTCTTCTTTGTTATATGGGTGGTTCGTGGCGGCCGTTCTCGTGAGAGATGCCACCACAACTCATGCTCTGTGTGTATATTTCAAAGGTATTTTATGCGCCATCTGCATACGGCCTGCTAATGAGTTCACCATCGTTCACCCCGCTCGGGTACGACGACATCGACCCCGAGTTGCGACCGTCGCTCGGTATCGCGCTGCTTCCCGTGCTCGCCGTGCTCGTGTTCCTCGGCATCGGCTCTGCGGTGCTTCAACTCTCACCGCACGTGCCGTTGCTCTGGAGCATCATCTTCGTCGGCGCGCTGGCACACTTCTACCTCGGCTTTAGCTGGGACGCGCTCGCTGAGGGGTTGACCCGCGGCCTGCTGATGGGCAAACAGGCGCTGTTCATCATCTTCGTCATCTACGCCGTGATTGCGACGTGGGTCAGCGCCGGCACCATCCCCGCGCTCATGTACTTCGGCCTCGACCTGCTCACGCCGGTCATCTTCCTGCCCGTGACCGCGTTGCTCGCGGGCATCGTCGCCTTCTCTATCGGCTCGTCGTGGACCACCGTGGGCACCCTCGGCGTCGCCTTCGTCGGCATCGGCTCCGGGCTTGGCGTCCCCGCCCCGATGACCGTCGGAGCGATTCTCTCGGGAGCCTACGCCGGTGACAAACAGTCGCCGCTCTCTGACACCACGAACCTCGCCGCCGGGGTCACGAACACGAACCTGTTCGACCACATCCGGGCGATGCGAAACAGCACGATTCTGGCGTTCGGCCTCGCACTCGTGGGCTACGCCATTTTGGGCCTGCGCTCGCACGGCTCCATCCCCACCGGCCAAATCGCCGAGATTCAGGGCGCGCTCGCGGGCACCTACTCGCTCAGCCCCGTCGTGTTCCTCCCGCTGCTCGTCACCTTCGGCCTCGCGCTCAAACGCTATCCCGCAATTCCGACGCTCGTCGCGGGCGTGCTCACTGGCGTGTTCACCACCATCGTCGTCCAAGGCGCATCCTTCACCGGGGCGTGGACGATATTCATGAACGGCACGAGCCCGGAAACCGGCTCAGAACTCGTAAACGGCCTGCTCGCAACCGGCGGGCTGACCGGCTCTGCGTGGACGATTACCGTCGTCGTCGCCGCGCTCTCGCTCGGTGGCCTGCTCGAACGCACGGGCGTTCTCGCCGTGCTCGCCTACCACCTCTCGAAAGGCGTCACGAGCGTCGGCGGCCTCGTCGCCGGAACGGGCGCAGCCGCCATCCTGACGAACCTGCTCACTTCCCAGCAGTATATGAGTATCGTCGTCCCCGGCCTGACCCTCCGTGATGTGTACGCGGAGTACGACCTCGAGAGCGAAGACCTCTCTCGCGCCATCGAAGCCGCCGGAACGCCAACCGGCGCGCTCATCCCGTGGCACGCAGGCGCGCTGTTCATGGCCCAAGCGACGGGCGTGCCCACGCTCGCCGGGAGCTTCGGCCTCGCAGGCTACGCGCCGTACTACTTCTTCGGCTTCCTCTCGCCGCTCATTCTATTCGCCATCGCGGCGACGGGATGGGGTCTCTCCGAGCGGACGGCGAAAACAGGCACCGCTCAGCCCGCTGACTAACCCCTGAAAAACTCGCGAATCGGCCGAATCTGCTCGGGCGTGTTCAGCGACGGGGCGTGCCCCGAGTCGATTTCGAGCGTCTCTGCATCCGGCTGGCGCTCTTTCATCTCCTCGAACGTTTCTGCAGCGAGAATGTCCGAGGTTTTCCCCCGGAGGATGAACAAGTCTGCCTCAATCGCCTCCCACATCGCCCACGGGTCTGCTGGCGGTTCTGCGGTCAAGAGTGGTTCGACCACGCGCGGGTCGTAGGCGGGGGTGAACGCTCCCGTTTCAAGCCGTCGCATCGATTCGCGCGTAAAGCGTCGCCACTCTGCGTCCGTCATCTCGCTGTAAGTCGCGTACGTCTCTCGGTAGTAGGCTTCGAGTTCGGAGAACCGAGAGAACGACGGTGGATTTGTGAGGTACTCGATGATGCGGTCTAACCCTTCGTCTGCGGCGTCGTCTTCGCTGGGAGCTGGCCCGACGTCGTTCACGACGAGGTGGGTGATGCGGTCTGCGAGTGGGCCTGCGGCGAGACCGATTCCGAGCATCCCGCCCATCGACGTGCCGACCCAGCGCATCGTATCGATGTCAAGGGCGTCACAGAACGCGACGAGGAGCGCCCCCATCGCTTCAGGGCCGTAGGTCGCGTCGTCGGTTGGCCACTCGCTCAGGCCGCGGCCGGGCATGTCAGGACACACCACCCAGTAGTCGTCTGCTAAGCGCCGGGCGAGCGGGTCGAAGTCGCGCCCGACACGCGAGAGGCCATGGACGCACACGACGGGCGGGTCGTCTGTATTCCCCCACGACGAATAGTGTATCTCTGTGTCTGCGACCGTGACGAACTCGTCAGTCCGGGGCATGGGTGGGTGTTCGTCACACGGGCTAAAAGGCGTAGGGGGCAGTCGCTGTGCGTGGTTCGCGGCGGCGTGGCGTGTGAACTGTCTTGCCGTGGTGAGTGTCCGACTTTCCGTAAACGCGGCTTTTCTCTCGTCTCGTCGTAGTATTTATTGGTGATACCACATGGCACACATGCTCGTCCATCACCGAGTGAAGGACTATCCAACGTGGAAAAAGACGTTCGACGAACACGCAGCGACTCGAAAGAAAAACGGGGAACGAAGCCACGAACTGTTCTGCAGTGACGACGACCCGAACGACGTGACCATCCTCATGGAGTTCGACACCGAAGCCCACGCGCGCGGCTTTGCAGAGTCGGACGACCTGCGACAGGTCATGGAGCGGGCGGGTGTTGTTGGGAAGCCGGAAATCTCCTACCTCACCCACGTAGAGCGCTTCGCATCGTAGTGACTACGCCACACTCGAATTTTTCCACCGTCCAGATCCACTCGCTCGGAGCCAATACAGGCCGCCACGGCACTCGATTCTCCTCGTCGCCAATCGCAAGTTCCTCCCCGACGCGATTCAGACCCCAGTGTATTTAGTTCCGGTTTGCAAACCAGTGAGTGATATTAATGCGAATGGTGTGTTGGCGACTCGATAGTGTTTGCACCAATCCGACACGTCACCGCCACCCGTCTCTCACAGCAGTATAAATAAGGATTTCAACGAGTACACCCAATGACACGTATGCACCCTCTGGCCCGGTCTGCACTCTTTACGCTCATCGGGCCGGGGACGGTCACCGTCCTCGTGCCATACATCCTTCTCACGGGCTTTCCGTTGATGTTCGTCCTGTCACTTGGCCCGCTTCGCTATCTCGGCATCACCCTCTTTCTCATCGGCATCGGCATTTACACGACGACGGTTGCGTTGTTCGCGGCCGCTGGGGGCACGCCGGCCCCCTCTGACGAACCGCAGTCGCTGGTCTCCGCGGGTCTCTACGGCGTCGTCCGCAATCCTATGTACGTGGGCGTTCTCTCGATCGTGTTCGGTGAGGCGCTGTTTTTCCAGTCGGGGCTGTTGGTGGTGTATGGCGCGCTCATCTGGCTGTTGTTTCACGCCTTCATCGTCTCCTACGAGGAGCCTCACCTCCGCGAAAAGTTTGGTGAGGAGTACGACCGCTACAGCACCGAGACGCCGCGCTGGTTTCCGCGGCTTCGCCGGGCGTAGCTCACAGCTCCGGCTCGCTGACGAGCCCGAGTTGGCGATACAGGTGGAGGTAGTCCGCCTGCATCCACGTCTCTTGTAGCTTTCCTGATTCGAAGCGGTCGATTGTGATACCGGACATCTCCGTTTCGCCACCCGTCGGTGACGGGCCGCCGCGGACGATGTCTCTCGGGGTGTGGACTGTCCATCGTGTTACGACCGTGTCGTCCGTTGCGACCTGGTCGTGGATGTCGTACCAGAGCGTGCCAATCGTCTCACCGAAGTACTCTCTGAGCCCGGCCGGGCCAACCACTTCGCCGTCGTGGCCGCCAAAGCCGTGGCCTCTGAAGTCGGGGGCGACGACTTCGTCTATCACATCCTCACCACGCATCAGATAGTCGGTGAACAGCCGCAAACTGAGGCTACGATTGCGCTGCTCGGGGGAAATTTCCGGTGCCATCGTTCACCACCGCCTGCCACCGCGACACACGGTGACAGAGGGTAGGGCGGGTGGCACAAAAATTCGCATTCACACTGCGCCGTACAGTCTGTCAGGCTGTCGTATCGAGGTTTTTGAGATCCCATCCGACGAATTCGCCTTCGACTTCGATGTCGAGGGCGTCGATGGTTCGCGCGAGGGCGAGGTACTCGCCTGCGAGCATGGTGATGCCGACGACTGCACTGTCGTCGAAGAATTCTGCCAACTGCTCGTGAACTGCGTCATCGACGGCGCCGTCTACGTAGGCGGTGACGTACGAATAGAGCGCGGCGTCTTCGGGCGACAGTGCGTCGAGGGTACCCGTGTTGATTGCGTGCAGGTCTGCTGTGGTGAGCCCTGCATCGAGGCCGAGTTCGACGTGTTGGTGCCACTCGTAAGCGTTGTCCGTGGCGCGAGCGACGGTGAGGATGACGAACTCTGCGCCACGATTGTCGAGTCCGGCCTCCGTCCAGAGCACTCCCGCAGACTTCGTGAGGGTGGCGAGGGCGGCCGGGTTGTTCGCGAGCGCCCGGAACACGTTTAGCGGCCCGAGGCTGGTCTCCTCGATGAGCGCCGCGGCGTCCGGAGAAAGGTTGTCAAAATCGAGATACGGAACGCGAGCCATGTGGCTGTCTTGGCTCCCGTCACGATAACTGTTCGCCGGTTACCAGACGTGGTCGAAAAACGCGCCGTGAAAATCAAAGGGCAAGACGTGGGGAAGCGGCGCTCTGGCGAGTTCGCTGAACGTCTCGCCGTCTAACACGAGCAGCGACGACTGCTCGCCTGCGGTGTCGAGAATCACCGAGAGCACTACCCCATCGTCTTCGCGCTCCCCGGCCGGTCTCGGAACGAAGACGGGTTCGCCACAGAACGTCTCTTGGGCCGTCCAGATTGCGCTCGACCCCGACTCCACGTCGGCTTTGACGAGGTAGTTCGAAAAGCCGTCGCCGTCCATGACGCTTCCTTGCCCGTAGACGTAGCGGTGGGGCTGTCTGCGGACGGTCGGTGCGATGGTTGGCAACTCCATCGCAATCTCGGACAGCGGCTCACACTCGACCCGTTCTGTGCCAGCAGTCGGCAGCGTGTAGCGTCTGAGTTCGCCAACGAGTCCTTTGAACTCGCCGCGTTCGAGCCGGTCGAGATAGAGGCCGTCGATGATGTCGGGATTGGGGTAGGCCACGAGGTCTACGACGATGTGTCCCTCGCGCTCGAAGGCGTTTACGTGGTGAAACGTGAAAAATGACGGCGCCCGAGGGGTGGCGACGACGCGGCCGTTTTCGCGGTCGATGATGATAAATCGCGTCTCGTCGGTGCCGTCCCAAGTGAAGTGTTCGATGAAGCCGTCGTTGCCGAGTTTCAGGAAACTGAGCGGGTTCACCGTAAACGGCGCTTCCGTGAGGATGACGTAACGGTCGGTGAGGCCGATGCTGTGAATGTACGCCGGACGCGAAACGCTGACCGATGCGATTTCCTCACGGCAGAGGCTCCCGTCCGCCACGCGATAGACGATGTATGTACTCGGCTTGCCAAACTTCGTGAGCAGGCCAATCGTCTCTTCTCGCGCGGTGTCATGGTGGACGTGGGCGGTCATGACGTGGCCCGACAGTTCGTCATCGAAGGCGACCGCTTCGCGCGTTGCTAAGGTTTCTGGGTCGAACGCGATGGCGCGCGGGACTTCGGTGAGCGCGACCATGCGCGAGCCGAGTTCCACCACGGTGACGTTGGCGTTGTCTGTCGTCTCCGGGACGATAATCGACTTGAGTTTCGCGAGAAAGCCCGTCGTTGACGCGGAGGCGAACTCGCCCGGCCCGAGGTGCCCCTGCTTGCGCGCCTTGTACGTCTCGGTGCGGAGAAAGCGATTCGCATACGTGACAGTACCGTCGTCAAACGTGAACTTCCTGATCATCGCCAACCCGTCGAACCAGTGGGTGACGCGCCCGTCACCGAGTTCGAAGTGGGCCGGGCCGTTTCGGATGAGCGTTCCCCTGAGCCAGTCGGGTATCGCACCCACGATGAGCAGCGACGCTTCGGATCGCTCCTCTGTGAGCGACGAAAATCCCCGCCCATACCCGTTCATACCGGTGTTCCGCGGGGAACGACGATAAGCGTATTCTACGCGTCAGTTCGTCGAGATAATCTCGATAACGTCGCGGTGGGACAACTCGCGGTCTGCGCCGACTTGGCGCTTCGACCGGCAGTCGATGGCGTGGAGGAAGCCGTCGCCGATGTCGGTGTGGAGGTGGTAGGCGAAGTCCTCTGCGGTGGCGTAGTCGGGGAGGAGGAAACAGTCGCGGAACTTGCCTTTCTCGTCCCACTTGCCGTTTGCCGTGCCGGGGAAGATGGCTTTCACGGAGAGCTCTGAGAACAGCGCGGCTTCGAGCGCCTGCTGGACACCCGTGCCGTCGTGGGCCTGCATGAACTCCCGAATCTGCTCTAAGCCCTTCTCCTGTTCTGCGGAGATGTCTTTGAGAATCTCGAAGTCGGCTTCGCCGGGGCGATAGGAGACGACGTCCTGTTCGTCCGCCTTCTTGAGCGCCTTCTCTGCGTGGGCGCTCGCGGGGATGATGGTCAGGTGCTCGTACTCGGGATCTGCCGTGATTTCCTCGTAGTTCGCTTGCGCTTCCGGCGTGTCCATCTTGTTCGCCGCGATGATGATGGGCTTGGTCACCTTCCGAATCTCGCGGGCGAGTTGCTCGCGGTCGTCTGCGTCCCACTCGTCGGGGTCGAGGGCTAAATCACAGCGGAGGATGATTTGCTTGAGTTCGTCCTTGTTCGTGCGGAACGCGGACATCTGCTCTGCGAGTTCGACCTCGATTTTCAGCTCCTCTGCCTGATACTTGCCGTTGTAGCGCTCGATACCCTTCTCCAAAATTTCTAAATACCACATGTCGAGTTCGTTCTCCAAGAACTCGATGTCGTCGCGAGGGTCGTGACCCTCGGTTGGCTCGCCTTCTGCGTCCGTCTTCCCCGAAAAATCCACGATGTGGATGAGCACGTCGGCTTCGTTCAGGTCGGTCAGAAACTGGTTGCCGAGGCCCTTGCCCTCGTGTGCGCCGGGAATCAGGCCCGCAACGTCCACGAGTTTCGTCGGGACAAAGCGCATGCCGTGGTCGCAGTAGCCCGTTGTCGGGGTACACTCCTCTTCGAAGTCAGGTGCCGCACACTCGACGCGGGCGTAGGCCTCGCCCACGCTCGGGTCGATGGTTGTAAACGGGTAAGCCCCCTCCGGGACGTCGTTCATCGTGGCCGCATTGAAAAAACTCGACTTGCCGACAGAGGGTTTGCCGACAAGGCCGATTTTGTAGCTCATTGCCGCTCCTTGCCCCAACGGCGGGTAAAGCGTTTTGTTCCGAAAACGCCGTGCGCAGCGCTGTCACAGCACCGCCGCCTGCCGAAACCCTGTGAGTTATGCTGACACCCCTCTCAGTTTTCCCATGCCCAACACCGCCCACTTTCGCAAGCTCGAACGGATGTACGCAGCCGCCCCGTGCAACGAGTACTACGAACCCGAAATCGATATCGAGGAGGGCAAAGCGACGCTTACGATGCCGGTCAAAGAAGACCAGTTCCACGCCGCACACGCCGTCCACGGGTCGAGCTACTTCAAAGCCTTAGACGACGCTGCCTTCTTCGCGGTCAACTCGCTCGTCGAAGACGTGTTCGTCCTCACCTCCCAGTTCAACCTCTATCTCACCCGGCCCATCACCGAGGGCTGGATGGAGGCCGTCGGTGAAGTCGTCCACGAGAGCGGGAGTCAGTTCATCGCAGACGCAGTCGTGAGAGACAGCGACGGGAACGTCATCGCTCGCGGGACGGGGAACTTCGTAAAGAGCCGTATCGCGCTGGACGAGGATGTGGGGTATCGCTAATCATCCCTCTGGGTTCCCTACGACGAGCACCGGTACGGATGCCTCGCGGACGATACGGTCGGTGACGCTCCCGAGGATGAGCCGCGAGAGCCCTTCTCGTCCCTGTCCGAGTACGATGAGGTCGATGTCGTTTTCGTCTGCGTACGTCAAAATCGCCTCCCGCGGGTCGTCGTGGACGAGTGTCGTGACAGTGGTCACGCCAGCATCCTCTGCGCGCACCTCCGCGTCTTCGAGGGCCGCCGCCCCTTCTGCTTCGAGGTCTTCGCGGAACTTTTCGAGGTTCGGTTCTTCCAACAAATCGAGTCCGCGAACCTCGACGGCGAACAGCACGTGGAGGCTTGCGCCGTACGTGTTTGCCAGATCAATCGCGTGCTCGACCGCCGCCTCGGTTCCCTCGTGTCCGTCTACCGGGAGTAAAATGTGTTGGTACATACGCCACCCTGCGTACCTGTTGGATGGCTACGGTAATGAACCTATGACGATTCGACCGTATTTCGTAGCGTGCCGATGCCCTCGTACCAGATTTCGATTTCGTCGCCGGGTTCGAGGCCGCCCGGATTCGCCGGACTGCCAAAGGAGATGACGTCGCCGGGTTTGAACGTAAAGCGCTCTGAGAGGAACGCGACGATGTCGAGCGGGTCGAACAGCATGTTCTCGGTGTGGTCTTTTTGGCGGGTCTCGCCGTTGATTTTCGTCTCCATCGCCAGATTCGCGGGGTCTACGTCGGTGGCAATCACGGGACCGAGGGGCGCAGAGCCGTCGAACGCTTTGCGCGCCGTCCGCCGCGGCTGGTCGAGCGCGTCTAAGTCGTTTAAGATGGTGTAGCCGTGGACCACGTCCGGCACCTCGGCTGCGGTAATCTCGTGACACTCCTCACCGATGACGGCGGCCAGTTCGCCTGCGTACGTCAGGTCGTCCGTGAAACTCGGATACGGAATCGGTTGTTCAGGGTGATGTAGCGAGACGGCGGGCTTGATGAAGAAGTCGGGTTCGTCCGGGATTTCGTAGGACATCTGCTCGATTTTCTTCGCGTAGTTGCGCCCGACACAGTAGAAGGTCGATGGCTCACTCGGCGCGAGCAGGGTCGCGTCTTCGCCGACCTCGTAGGCGGTCTCGTTGTGCATGACGACGCCGTCGTCGTACTCGCCGGTAACCACCCCGTCGGGGGTTCGAACGCGGGCTAAGTGCATGCGCGAGAAGTCTCAGAGCGCTCGTTTACGTGTTATGCTTGCGGCCTAACTGGCCACATCGTGCGCAGTGTTATCACGTTAGCGCGCGTACATCTTTCCATGGGTGACCAACGGTACTACGAATTCGAGGGGATGCGACCGAACGTTCACGAACACGCCCACGTCAGCCGGGAATCGACGCTCATCGGTGACGTGACGGTCGAAGCCGACGCGAGCGTCTGGCCCGGCGTCATCCTGCGGGGCGATATCGGCCCAGTCCGCGTCGGCAAGGAGTCCCACATCGGGGACAACGCCGTGGTTCACGCGTCGAACATCGGCAACCGCGTCATGGTGGGTCACGGCGCGGTCATCAACGAGGCTACCGTCGAAGACGGCGCACTCGTCGGCTTCAACGCCGTGTTGAACGCAGGCGTCGTCGTCGGGGAAAAGACAATTGTCGCCTCCGGCTCCGTGGTTCCAGAGGAGTATCACATTCCGCCAGCGTCGTTCGCTCGCGGCGTGCCCGCCATTGTGACGCCGCTGTCTGAGACCACCATCGACCCGGAAACCATCTTCACCGACTACTCCTCAGGGGAGTACACGAATCTCGCAGAGCGCTACTCCGACCTGTTCGACTAGCCGGTTCGTCGGCCGGTCAACTCCATCACGCTCAACTCAAACAGCACAGGCTCCATTTCTTCTGGGGCTTCCCCGAAAATTCTGAGCGGGATGAACGCCTCGTTGATGTCTGCGTCCGGGTATGCCTCCTGTTCGTCTGCGTCCAACTCGCGGAGCGGGCCGCGGGCGATGATGCTCCACGAGGTGTCCGGCGGCTCGTAGTCGTAGCAGGTGAGACACGCAGACGCCGTTGTCTCGATGAACGACATTTTCTCGCTGTCGGCGTGGCGGCCAAGCCGGATGATGAAGCGCTCGCCGTCGTAGTGAAACGCCACCGGAATCGCGTAGGCGCTCCCGTCACGCGACAAGCCGAGGACGCCCGTGTTGGTATCTTTGAGGATTTCTTGTACGTCTTCGTCGGTCATCCCGTGGGTGTAGGTGTACTCGATGTGGTCGATGTGGTCACCCGTCATGCGGCGATGTCAACCTCCTCAATGAGTTCAGGACGGTCGTTTCCGGGGTTGTTGACCGCCGTCGAGACGGGGTAGGCACGCAGGTCGTCGCCCGGATACGGCTTGAGCAGGTCGTACACTTCTGCTGGGTCGCCGGTGAGCCACGCGGCTTCTGCCTCGGGTTCGAGGATGACGGCCATCCGGTTGTGGAGCGGTCGTATCACGTCGTTGGGTTCGGTCGTGATGATGGTAAAGCTTTCAACGGGTTCGACCGCGCCGTCGGGTTTCCCACCGCCGAAATCCCCGAAACCGGTCTGTTTCTGTGGCGGCTTCCAGCGCTCCCACAGCCCCGCCATCGCGAACGGGCGGTCGTCGTCGAACGCGACACGATAGGGCTGTTTGCCGGTGTCCGTCTTCGCCCACTCGTAGAAGCCGTCTGCGAGGACGAGACAGCGGCGCTGTTCGTAGGCGTCTGCAAAGCTTCGCTTCTCGCGGACGGTCTCTGCACGTGCGTTGATGAGGTTGTTCCCCACCTTCGCCTCCGACGCCCACGACGGAATCAGCCCCCAGCGGAGGGTGCGAATCTGGTCGCGGGCGGTGTTTTGAATCACGGGGAGGTTCTGGCTCGGCGCGGCGTTGTACCGAGGTCGAAAGCGGCGTTCGAAGCGGGCATCGAATCGTGCTTCGACCTCGTCAGGCGGCGTAAACAGGCTGTATCGCCCACACATGCCAGTACAAAGGCGTTCCAGTCGGTTAAACGCTCCCTGAATTTTGGTGTGAGTTTGGTGCAATTCCGCAAAACCACCATAAGCACCGCACCCGAACGAATGGTATGAATCGACGACGCTTCCTCGCGGGAACCGCCCTCACCGGGGTTGCTGCGCTCGCTGGCTGTCTCGGCGGCGCGAGCGACGCCGGGTCTCCGGAAACCGACGGCGAATCCACCACTACTGAAACGTCGAAGACCCACCCCGCGCTTGAGCACATCGACGCCCAGCCCATCCTTGGGTCGGTAGACCAAGAGGCGCTCATCGTCGCCTACGAAGACCCGTCGTGTCCGACGTGCCGCCGGTTTGAGCAGAACACGTTCCCCGAACTCAAAGCAACGCACATCGACACCGGAAACGTCGCGTTCGCGTTCAGGGTCTACCCCATCATCTACCCGTGGGGGAAGCCCGCCGTCCAAGCGCTCGAAGCCACCTACGCCCGCGACGAGGACGCCTTCTGGACGCTGAAAGACCACTACTATGCAGACCAGTCGTCGTTCGCGGAAGCGAATGTCCTTGAACGAACTGAACAGTTCCTCGCCGACGCGACCGACGTAGATGCGGCAGCCGTCGTCAGCGACGCCCGCGAGAAGGTGTACGACGACGCCGTGCAACTCGACCTAAGCTCCGGTAAAGCCGCCGGTGCGAGCGCCACGCCGACGTTCTACCTGTTCTTAGACGGCGAGTTCCAAACGCAGATACAAGGTGCCCAAGACGTGCGGGTGTTCGAAAACGCCCTCCAGCTATGAGCCGCGTCCGACTGCCGACCCGCGGGCGCGACTGGCGACTGATGGCGCGCACCGCCCGGCTCGTCGTCACCATTCCGCTCTACGCCGTCGTGACCTTCGTCGGCGCGTTTTTCGGTCTCACACTGTTCGTCTTCTCGCTCAACCCTGACCTCGTCGGCTTCGCGCTGTTCTCGGGAACCCTCCCACTCGAAAATCAACTTGCCTTGCTCTCGGGGCTGTACCCGTTCGTGAGCGACTCGTTCGACCTGCTCGTCGGCTCGATTCTCGTACTCATCGCGCTGCTGTTTGGCGTCGACATTGCGATGGTCACCTACCACCTGCGCGAACACGATCTCTCGGTGCGCCAGGGCAGTTCTGGGGTTGCGGGCCTCGTCCTCGGCACGCTCGGGGCGGGCTGTGCGGCGTGTGGCTCCGTGCTCATCGTCGGCTTGCTCTCGCTTTTCGGTATCTCCGTATCGCTCAGCTTCCTCCCGCTCGACGGCCTCGAATTCGCCCTCCTCGCGCTCGTCACGCTCCTGCTCTCTATCTACTGGATTGCAGAAGGCATGCGCGGCGGCGAGATAAACGGCTGCCCCGTGGACTTCTAGGGCGAGCATATATAAGTGATTGCGAACCAATCACATGGATAAGAGGGGTCATGAGTACGGAGCTTCCAACGTTCGAGATTCCACAACGCCCGCGACGCGAGTATTCGAGAGACAGCGGCGTCACCTTCGCGGGCCAGACCATCTTCACGCTCACGCCCGACCCCGAGCAGGAAGATAGCGACCTCAAGACGCTGTTGGTCTCCATCCTCGACGACGACCCGTACACCTACGGCGACTGGTTCGACCTGCCGATGCCGCTGTTTCTCGTCTACGACCGCGAGACGGGCGACGTGTTCCGGGTCGCCATTCGCGCGGGTGCAGTGGAGTTTCACGTGCTCCCCGCGACCGAACCGCCGGGCTTGCAGGCGCTCTACCAGCGCCTCCTCGCGGGCGCTGCGTGCTCGTGGTCGGTCGAGTGTCGGTTGGCCGAGTGAGCCAGCAGGGTGTGGCATACGAGTGCAGTAGATAGTATCCCACAACCGTCTTATCGCCCCATCACCGAGGTGTTTTCATGAGCGTTTCGAGCGAAGTCGAACTTGAGGGCCACATCATCGACTCGGGGATGATGCAGGCGTGTTTCGGCATCATCATGGACTTCAACGGCTGGTTCAACGTCGAGGAGTTCGACATTGGTCGCCAGAAGACGGACGAATCCTACGCCCGACTAACGGTGTCTGCGGAAACCGAAGCAGACTTAGACCGTATCCTGCACGAACTCCACCAGTCGGGGGCAAACCCGTCTGACGTGCGCGATGTGGAACTCGACCCCGCCCCCCGCGACCAGGTCGTCCCGATTGGATTTTACTCAACGACCAACCACCCGACGTGGGTCCGCTACGAGGGCGAGTGGCTCGCCGTCGAAGACATCGAGATGGACTGTGCGGTCGTCATCGACACCGACGACAATCGCGCCTACACGAAGGTACTCAATGCCATCGAAGAAGGCGACCTCGTCGTCACCGGCGACTCGGGCATCAAGGTCAAACCACCAGAGCGCCCCCGTGAGGCGGGCGGCGCGTTCGGCTTCATGCAAGGTGGCATCTCCTCTGAGCGCCCCTCGCAAACGACGATTTCGAACATCGCAGACGCAATGCAGAAAACGAAAGACGAAGGCGGGAAAATCCTCGCCGTCTGTGGCCCGGCGCTCCTCCACTCGGGCGCAGGCCCAGCGCTCGCAGAACTCGTCCGTGAAGGCTACATCGACGGCATCTCCGCGGGCAACGGATTCGCGGTTCACGACTTAGAGCGTGATTTGTACGGGACGTCGCTCGGGATGGACGTCGAAACCTTAGACCACCCTCGCAAGGGTCACAAACACCACATCTACACCATCTCGGAAATCATCCGGGCGGGCGGCATCGAAGCGGCCGTCGAGGAAGGACTCATCGACTCCGGTGTGATGTACGAGTGTGTCACGAACGACGTGCCGTTCGTCCTCGCCGGATCCATCCGCGACGACGGCCCGCTCCCCGACACCATCACCGACTCCATCGAAGCTCAGAACGCCATCCGCGAGCAGGCGCGGGATGCGGATATGGTGCTCATGCTCTCGACGCTGCTGCACTCGGTGGCCGTCGGCAACTGCCTGCCGTCCACGACGAAGGTCGTCTGCGTAGACATCAGCCCCGCGACCGTCACGCAACTGTTAGACCGCGGCAGCGCGCAGGCTATTGGGATGGTGACTGACATCGGGACGTTCGTCCCGATTCTCAAAGAAGAGTTACTGGCTTAAATTCCCGAAACCGTCGCGCGGAAGGCTTTGATTTCTTCGTGGGCTTGTTCGATGGCTTTTTTCTGGTCGTCGTCGACCTTCGCTTTGATTTCGTGGAGCGCGTTTTCGATACGGGCGAGACGGCCGTGGTCTGGGCCGCGCTCTTGGCTGGCGAATTTCCCAACCTGCTCTGCGATGCCGGACAGACGCTCTGCGAGGCTGTCGTCGTCTAAGCCCGCGGCGATTTCTGTGAGTTGGTCGCTTGCTGCTTGAAGATGCTCTCGGCTCATACCTACAGATAGGGTACAGACGACAAAAATGGTTTGTCTGTCTATTGGGAGAGTGGCACCGAAACCACGGGTCGACTCGCACTCAGGAGGATGTCCTGTGCGGTCGAGCCGAACACGACTTTCCCCGTCGGACTGCGCTTGCGGATACCGATGACGACTTCGTCAACGTCGTTTTCTTCGGCAAAATTCTTGATGTCGTCTGCGGGTGCGTTGCCGCGGACGAGCTGGTGGCTTTCGACGGTTACTGTGTCACCCAACGCCTCTTCTATGTACTCGATTGCGTCGCGTCCGGCGAACACGTCTTTATCGTCCGTGTCGTCGCCGCCGATGAGTGAGTTTATGGCGTACACTGTGTCGCCGTCAGTTGCGCGCCCTTCGAGGTACGAAACGAGTGCTTCGCTCGTGTTGACGTCGTTCGTGCCGACGAGAAATCGAACCATGTCAGAAAATTGGGTGTGAAGACCTTAAATGTGTCCGACCGGGTGGGTCCCTGGCTCGCACTTGCAGTCGGGGTCGTAGCACAGCCCCCCAGTCGCCTCTCCTCTGGTGAAATACCGACCCGGAGGGGGCTTTTTATTGGTGGCCTGAGTCGGCCTTCCTATGGACCCCAAGAACTTCTTGTTCTGCTCGCTCGATGCTGCCCTCATCGGGGATATTGCGTGGCAGGTGGCCGAGGAGGGCCACGACGTCAAGTACTACATCGAAACCGAAGACGACCGCGAAATCGCGGATGGGTTCGTCGAAAAAACCGACGACTGGGAGGCCGAAATCGACTGGGCGGACGTCATCATCTTCGACGATATTTGGGTCGGCTCTGAAGTGGGCACGGGGAAACTCGCAGAGGAGTTGCGCGAACAGGGGAAAGCCGTCGTCGGCGGCACGCAGAACACAGACCGCTTAGAAGACGACCGCGGCTACGCGATGGAGATACTCAGAGAACACGGCGTAAACACCATCCAACACCGCGAGTTCTCCGACTTCGACGCGGGCATCGAGTACATCAGGGAGAATCCTGGCCCGTACGTCATCAAACCGCTTGGCGAGGTACAGAACGTCAAACGCCTGCTCTACGTCGGCCGCGAAGACGACGGCAGCGACGTGGTGGACGTGCTTCGCGCCTACAAGAAGGCGTGGGGCCACCGGATGAAGGGTTTTCAGCTCCAGCGCCGCGTCTCGGGCGTCGAAATCGCCGTCTGTGGCTTTTTCAACGGCAACAAATTTGTCGAGCCAATCAACTTCAACTTCGAGCACAAGAAGCTGTTTCCGGGGAACATCGGCCCCTCGACGGGTGAGATGGGCACCTCGATGTTCTGGACGGGGCGGAACAAACTGTTCCGCGAAACCCTCGGTAAACTCGAAGACTGGCTTGCTGCGGAGGGGTACGTGGGAAGCATCGACATCAACTGCATCGTCAACAGTTCGGGCATCTACCCGCTCGAATTCACGCCGCGCTTTGGCTACCCCACCATCGTCCTCCAAGAAGAATCGTTCAAAACGCCGACCGGCGAGTTCTTCTACAAACTCGCACACGGCGATGACCCCGAGTTACAGGTACACAACGGCTACCAGATTGCGGTTCGCATCTGCGTGCCGCCGTTCCCGTTCGACGACGACAAGACCTTCGACGAAAACTCGCGCAACGCTGCCATCGTCTTCGAGACCGACGACCGCGACGGCATCCACATCGAGGACACGAAGAAGGTAAACGGCCAGTGGCGCGTCGCCGGAACCTCAGGAATCGCCATCATCGCCACCGGCAAGGGGCCGACGATGGCGAGAGCCCAGGAGAAAGCCTACGACCGCATCGAGAACATCATCATCCCGAACCTGTACTACCGCGACGACATCGGTCGCCGGTGGATTGAGGGCGACGGCGACCGTCTGCTCGCGTGGGGCTATCTCGGGCCGTAAACGAGTTCGACACCCACGAAAAAGAGCATTTTCAGCCGTCGTCCGCTTCGTCTGCGACGCCACGGAATCGCTGGACGGCGAGCGACGTATCCGATGGAACGACGCGGTGGCGTGTGGCCGGAGTCTCCTCGCGGGGCGCACTCGGGTCGGTCACTGAGGTGGCGTCGGCGGTCGGGTGGCGGTCGTTGCGCCGTTGGAGGTGATGGAGGCGCGCGCCGCGAATCGGCACGAGCACCGCGTTCGCCCGGTCTTGTTTGAGCAAACTGCCGAGGCCGAGCGAGAATCCAAGCCGACCGCTGGGAGCGACCCGCCGCGAGTCACCCGTCGTGACCTGTCGCGTCCCCCAGTGGGTCGTCCGGAGCGTCACGAGCGCGTAGAGCAACAGCGGGAGGTGGACGGTGAAGAACAACACGCCGTAGAGTGGCGCGATGAGGAACGTCCCGAGGTGGCGACGGCTGTAGGCGAGATTTCTGAGATACGCCATCACCGCAATCGCAAGCAGGTACGTCCCGAGGCTTGCGAGCGCGCCGAGGATGAACACGCGATAGAGCATCGTCCCGACGCCGACGCCGAGCAGGGCGATCGGGAGACTCAACTCCACGACCATGAGCGCGGCGAGGACGGCGCTTCGCTTCGGTGCCCACGCAAGTGCCAACAGTGACTCGCGCCAGAAACTCCGCATCCACCGCGTCTGCTGGCGAATGTAGGACGAAAAGTCAGCCGGGGCGGCCGTCCACGCCTGGGCGGTCGATTGGAACACCACCTTCCCGCGCTTGAGCGCGTGGGCCGTCAGGTGGCGGTCGTCCCCGTAGTGACACGGCTTGCCGAGGAACTCCTGTTCGACGTAGGCGGTGAGCACCTCGCGCACCACGTCTGCGCGATAGGCGCTGAACACGCCGGTACAGCAGGTGGTGATACCGAGCACCGACTGCGCGCCGCGGTCTACGTTGAACGAACTCCAATACCGCATGTCGATGAGCCGAGAGAGCAGGGATTTCTCTCGGTCGAGGATTTTCGGATAGCCGGTGACGGCGGTCACGTCCGCGTCGGCAAACGGTTTGACCAGTTCAGCGAGCGCGCCCGGTTCGAGAATCGAATCTGAGTCAACCGTGACGAAGAGGTTGCTGGTCGCGCGCTCGAAGCCGGCGGCCTGTGCGTGGCGCTTGCCGCGATTTTCCGCGAATCGGTGGGTGACGATGCGTGAGTCGCGCGCCGCGTACTGGTTTACCGCGCGCCACGCCCGCTTGTCTTCGCTGCCGTCGTCGGTGACGAACACTTCGCTCACGGGGTACGATTGGTCGAGAATGCTGTCGAGACACGCGCGCATCAGCGCCGGGTCTTCGTTGTACGCCGCGATGATGACGCTCACCGTGGGCGTCGTTGTGGCGTGTCCGAACGGCCGGTATCTGAGGTAACCAACCAGCTTCAATCCGAGATACAGCGCCACGACGGCGCCGTACACGCTGAGCGGCAGGGGGCCTGCCATCAGTCGGGTTCCTCGTTGCTTTTGCTGGGCGCAGTCGGGGCGACGTAGCTGGCACGCGAACTCGCGGAGTCGGTCTCGAACACGGAGAATCTCTCACCAAGAAGATGAGTTCCATGTTGTTTGCTATCGTGTGACTACTCGGGCGGTAGGCTGAGATTTCACGCCCGAACGTGTTGTTCCTCTTACCGGTAGGGATGGGTCGCTGGACGTGGATACCTGTCACACCTTACTGGTTGGGTAGTTCTTCGAACCCGCGCAAATCTCTATAACCCTGAGAAACGTCAAATGTATTATTGTTCCCGCATGGTACACCGCCACCCAATAGCCAAAAGTAAGGCCATCCACCGCCGGACTGGCAAGACGTTCTACTATGCGACGAAACTGCTCCCAAAGCGGATTCGTCACGCAACGTACGTCTTGTACGCCTTCTTCCGCATCGCGGACGAAGTCGTAGACAGCGAAAACGACCTCACGCCCGACGCCCAGCGTCGGCGGTTGGAGGCGCTCCGCGACGAGGTGCTCGGCCGCCGCGAGACCGACGACCCCGTCCTCCTCGCCTTCCGCGACCTCTGTGTGACCTACGACATCCCCGACACAGAGGTCGAAGCGTTCATCGACGCGATGTGTGCCGACATCGAGAAAGATCGGTATGCGACCTACGAGGAACTCGAAACCTACATGCGCGGGTCTGCGGCCGCCGTTGGTCGGATGATGACCTGCGTGATGCAACCCGAGGAACCGGAATGCGCCCTCCCCCACGCGACCCGTCTCGGTGAGGCGTTCCAACTCACCAACTTCTTGCGCGACGTGGGCGAGGACATCGTCGACCGAGAGCGCATCTACCTCCCGCAAACCACCCTCGACACCTTCGGCGTGAGCGAGGCCCAAATCGAACGCCGCGAGTTCACTCCCGAGTTCGCAGACGCCATCTCTTTCGAACTAACGCGGGCAGAAGACCTCTACCGCGAGGGCGTCGCGGGGATTCGCTACCTGCCCGAAGACAGCCAGTTCGCCATCTTGCTGTCCGCAGTCCTCTACGCAGACCACCACCGCCTCATCCGCGAGCAGGGGATGGACACGCTCACGCAGACGCCGTCGCTCTCTGCTGTGCGAAAGCTCCGACTCATCGCCGAAACCAGGTGGCAGTGGCTGTGGAACTCAGACCCGGAGGTCGTCTTCGAGAAGGTGAGCACGACGGGAACCACGCGGTCGAGACCGCCGGAACCGACCGGCACGCCCACGCAGGCGCGCTAGCTGTGTTTCGTTTTTCGTGACCTGACGACCGAGCCGACGGCGAAGTCAAAGCGGTCGAGACGAAGCAAGGTCAGGGCGAAACCGACGGCGAGCGCGGCGGGAATCCAGTTGCCGAAGTAGCCGTTTACGACCCCCCAAAGAATGGCGAAGCTCACGAGGTCGTCGAGCATGAACGAGCAGTTCGCAAGCCGACGTTTCACCTCGTCTGCGTGGAAGCCGAGTTCGATGAGCGACATCGCAATCGTGGCGGAGAACACCCACCCGAGGTAGTTCGAGACTGGTACGTCGTAGTACGCGCCGCCGCCGACGTACGCCCAGAAGCCGAGGTCGACGGCGGCCGGGTCGAGCACGAGGTCCATCACGAGGACGATACCGATGCCTGCGAGAATCCGCCGCAACCGCGAGGTGGCGCGTGGCCCGAGCAGGAGCAAGCCAAGGAGGTAGCTGTTGAGCAGGAGGGGAAAGTAGAAGATGGGCAGGGCGAGGGGGACTTCACCGAACAGCATCGGCCCGAGCGCGAGTTGGTAGGAAAACTCGCCGTAGGGAAGCCCGGTTCTGACGCCGACGAGCTCGACGGCGTAGGTGAAGATGGTGAGCGTACAGAGCGCAACTGCTGCCCGCCGGGTCACGAGCGGCGTCAACCCAGCGATGAGCGGCAGGCGCATCACGAACGTCGCCGCGACGAGCAAGAAGGGATTGAGCGCGAGTTCCGCCGGGACGTAGCCCTCGCTGCCGAGGATGAGCAGAAACGTGCCGACGAGCGGGAAGAGGACGGCAATCGTGAACCGGTTGTCGTGGACGAGTTTATCAAACCCCTTCGACACCTCAGACGCCACCGACGAACCTCCAGAGGCCGCCGAAGGTCAGCACCATCCCGACGACGGTGTTGACGGCGGGATACCACCAGTACGCGCGATTTACGCCGACGCCGGCCACGACGATGCCGAACACCAGCAGGGGGTACAGAGTGAGCAGCGCGCCGAGCAGCGGGTGGACGAGCGCGAACGCGATGGCCGCAGCGAACCAGCAGACTGCACAGTAGACGTAGGTTCGCCGCTGACCGAGTGCGGTTGCCGTCGTGCGGATGCCCGCCGCGCGGTCGGGTTCGATGTCGGGAATCGCAGAGAAGGTGTGCATTCCCATCGTCCAGAGCCACCCGCCCGCGATGGCGAGCGTTGGCGGGAGGCTGCCCGCGAGCGCGGTGTAGGCGACGACGGCGGGCAGGATGTACAGCCCGTTCGAGAGCGAATCGAGAAACGGCGTCGTCTTGAACCGAAACGGCGGCGCGCTGTACTCGACGGCGAGGAAGTAGTACACCGCGAGCACGGCGAGCGCGAGCGGCGACAGAAACGGCACGAAGACGAGGCCGAGCAGCCCCGACAAGAGAATTGCGGCCAGCACGCCACGCTCGCCCGAGTATCTAACTTCTTTTTCGTCCTTCTTCGGGTTTTCAACGTCCACTTCCCGGTCGAAGATGTCGTTTATGCCGTACAGGAAGACGTTCGCCGGGAGCAGGAAGTACAGAAAAAGGGCGACGCTGAGCGGGGAGAGCAACGCGTCGAGCGACTCTGCACCGTAGGCCGCGCCGACGATGACCGGCCCGGCGAGGTAGAACCAGAAGCGAGGCCGCGAGAGCCTGAGGAGGTAGCCATGCAGCGTGCTTTCTGCGGGAAGCGCGTTGGCGAACACGTCGGTCGCACGCGAAAGCGTCGAAGTTCTCATAGCGTCGAATCGTGGATGACGGCGTTCGCTGCGTGCTCCCCGCTGATGAGGCACATCGGAACGCCGATGCCGGGGGTGGTAAACGAGCCAGTGAAGTAGAGGCCGTTCACCTTCTTTGAGCGGTGTGGCGGGCGAAGCAGGGCGGTCTGTCTGAGCGTGTGGGCGAGGCCCAGTGCGGTTCCTTGTGTGCTGTTGTACCGGCTTGCGAAGTCGCGCACGCAGAACGATTTCTCGAAGACGATGCGATCGTGGAGGGCGACGCCAGTGTTCTTTTCGATATCATCGAGTATCTTCGCGCGGTACTGGCGGCGGAGTTTCGGCGTGTCGGTCAGGCCGGGTGCGATAGGGACGAGCGCGAAGAGGTTGCTGTGGCCCTCAGGAGCCACCGTGTCGTCGGTTTTCGAGGGGACGCAGAGGTAGTACGCCGGGTTATCCGGCCACGCGGGCGTTTCGAAAATCTGGTCGAAGTGCTGGTTCCAGTCTTCGGGAAGGACGAGCGTGTGGTGGGCGAGTTCCTCGACGTCGCCGGAGACGCCGAGGTAGAGCAGGAAGGCGGAGGGCGCGTAGGTTCTGTCCTCCCAATAGTCGGCCGAGTACTGTCGTTCGTGTTCGGGGAGCAGGTCCTGTTCCGTGTGGGCGTAGTCGGCGTCTGAGACGACGAGGTCTGGGTGGTACTCACCTTGCGTCGATTCGACGAGGAAGCCTTCGCGTCGGCGGGTCACTTCCGTCACCTCACAGTCGGTGACGAACTCCACGCCGAGTTCCTCTGCGAGTGCGACGATACCGTCTACGACCGCGCCGATGCCGCCTTCAGGGTAGTAGACGCCGAGGTTGAAATCGACGTGGCTCATCATGTTGTAGAGCGCGGGCGTGTTCTTCGGCGAGCCGCCGAGGAACACCAGCGTGTACTGCATTATCTGCTGGAGTTTCGGGTGCTCGAAGTATTTCTCGACGTGGTCCTGCATCGAGCCAACGAGGTTGAGGCCGATTGGTGCGGCCTTGAGCACGGAGGGGTCAACCCAGTCGCGGAGTTTCGGGCGGTCTTTGTAGACGAACTCGTTCATCGCAACCTCGTAGTTGCGCTCGCTTTCCTCAAGATAGGCGTCGAGCTTTGCGCCCGCGCCGGGTTCGTACGAGTCGAACACTGCCTTCACCTGCTCGCGGTCGGGCGTGATGTCCACCTGGTCGCCGTCTTTGAAGAAAATCCGGTAGTGGGGGTCGAGGCGGTCGAGTTCGTAGTACTCGGAGGGGAGTTTGCCGAAGTGACGGAAGAAGCGCTCGAACACGTCGGGCATGAGGTACCACGACGGCCCCATATCGAAGCGAAAGCCGTCTTCGGTGAGACGGCTGGCTCTGCCGCCGAGTTGTTCGTTCTTTTCTAAAACCGTGACGTCGAAGTCAGCAGAAGCGAGGTAGCACGCCGTCGAGAGGCCGCCGATGCCGCCACCGATGACGACGACCGACTGGCGCGAGTGTGGACTCATGAGATACTCTACATGTTCTACGATGATAAGGAACCACCCCAACGAGACAGGGAAATCGCCTTAATGCCCGGGTTCGCACGCATCGGTATGGAGGAGTACACGGCAGTCATCACCGGCGCAACCCGTGGCATCGGGCGGGCGGTCGCGCGCACGTTCGCCACCGAAGGCGCACACGTCGTCGCCGCTGGGCGCGACGCAGACGCACTCTCGTCGCTCGCTTCCGACCTCGCAGACGCGTCGGGTGGCGTGACCACGCAGCGAGCGGACGTGCGCGACGAGTTCGACGTGGAGTTTCTGATGGAAACGGCCGCCCGGGTGAACGGCGACATCGACTGCGTCGTCGCAAACGCCGGTGTGTATCACGGCACGCCCGGCGAAACGCCACTCACCGAAGCGTCCTACGCCGCCTTTGACGACCATCTCCGGACGAACGCCCGTGGCGTGTTCTCGACCATCCGCGAAGCCCTCCCGCACCTCGCTTCCGACGCCCGCATTCTCGTCACTTCCGGGTCGGTGGCGCGTGAGTATACACCGGGGTACGGCAGCTACGCCATCTCGAAGGCAGCCGCCGAAGCGCTCGTACAGGGATTCGCCGCCGAACTCGACCAGCCCGTGGGGATTGTCGACCCCGGTGCGGTCGAAACAGCGCTCTCAGATACCGGCCGGTCGCCCGAAACGGTCGCGCCGATGTTCTACTGGGCTGCGACCGACTGCCCAGCGGAAGCAGTAGATGGGAAAATCGTCGGCCTCGGTGACTGGAAGCGCGCAACCCGGTGAACCGACGAACTTATTAATTACAACCACTGCGTTAACAACATGTCTCAGCCCGGAGCCTCCGCGCCCGCTCGCACCTATGTCGGGTACGCCGGTGTGCTCGCGTTCGTCGTCCTCTCCGGGCTCGCCGTCTCGGCGGGCCTCTGGAAGGTGCTCACCATCGGGTGGGTCGCCTTCATCGCAATGGCCGGTGCCGCAATCCCGGGCAAGCGCGCCGCCGCCTCGAAACACGCCGGCCGCCTCGTCTGGGGGTACGGCCTCGCCGCGGGCGCGATGGTCACGAGCGCCGCCGTCTTTCTCCTCCCGCAAGCGTTCGGCTTCGACCCCAAGGTCGGCGGCTTCGGCGTCGCCGCGGGTATCCTCCTCGGCTTCGCCTCCCATACGATTGGCCACCGCCTCGCCCACCTCGACCTGCCCTTCGACGCGACGACGGCCCACCTGACCGCCCACTCGCTCACCGCGGGCATCATCATCGGCGTCGTCTACGCGACGCTCCCCGAACTCGGCCTCGTCCTTGGGCTCGCCATCGTCTCGCACAAAGGCCCCGCCGGGTACGCCGCCGCCCGCCGCCTCGCCTCGAACGACAAATCCACTTCAATTATTTTGCTCCCGGCAGCGGGCGTCGGCATCACCGCCATCCTCTCCGGATTGGTCTCTCTCCCCGCTTCCGCCCAACTGAACGCCGCCGTGTTCGGCTTCGCCGCCGGCATCTTCCTCCACATCGCTATGGACTTCCTCCCCCGCTGTGAGGTCGGCGGCGAGGTCGGTGAAGTCGCCCAACTCACCGACGACGCCCACGCACTGCTCGACCGACTGCGGGTACACGCCGTCGTCAGCACCTCACTCGGCGCGTTCGCGGTGCTCCTCGCGTGGCTTGCGGTCGCGTAAGTTTGGCTTCTCACCCTCGTGTATCTCGAAACATTACAAAATTTATGATATACATATTAATTTAAATATTTTGGATACTTACATGTTTCATGTCTACCCGGTCGCTGCCCTCTCGCTCAGTCCGTCGAGTTCTCGTTGAACTCAGCGTCGTTGGCGGAGCGTTGAGCGTGGTCTATCTGTGGCGTCGGGGGTTGCGTGCGAGCGCCCAGTCGCACGCCACACTGCTTGGCTCTGCGTCGGTGGCCGGCGGTTTTGGCATGGGATTCATATGCCTCACCGGATGCATCGTGTTCCTCGCGGCGTATGCGTCGAGGCGAGACGTTCTGAGCGGGTTTTCACTCCCCTTTCGAATCGACCTCTTCGCGCTCGAACTCACGGTGTTCGCACTCGTGGCTTCCACCTACCAACGGAGCGAATCACTCCTCCCGCTGGTAATCGCATATCTGGGCATCACACTCACTAACTACGCAATCGTCCTTGGGTTCGAAACCCACCTCCTGTTCTAAATCAGAGTTCCTTCAGCGTGTCCGGGTCGTCGAGTTCCCAGAGCACCTGCGGCAAGAACGCATCCAAATTGTCGATAACCTTCCGCTCGCTCACGTCGAGTCCCTCGCAGTGTTCGTGGGCCGACTCGCGCACTGACACGTGAATCTCGCCGTCTTCGACCGTCACTTGCAGGGGAAACACCGAACACCGCGCTGGCTTCCAATCGTGCTCTAAGTGGAGTTCACAAAGACCGTCGTCGCGCAGGAAAAAGCAGGCTTGGCCCTCCTCGTTTACGTGTTCCTCGCGATTTTTCTGCTCGCGCTTGACGAAGTTCTCCCCCCGGAACGTCGTCGTCGCCTCGTTCAAGTCGGCGTGCTTCGCGAGTTCGAAAAAGTCCGGCTCGTAGAGGAGCACGCCGTGGGTACAACACCACGTACACTCCTCTACGCACTCGAAGGTGAGCGAGGGGTCGAAGTCCACGACCGCCTCACAGCCCGGATGCACCTCGACTCGTCGCGCGTCTGTACTCACGACTGGGGTTCGGAGAGTGGTGGGGAAGTCTTTTTCGCAATAAACACCCTCTCACAACCTCACCGACCCAGCAAAGCAGTGTCGTCGCGGGCAGTTACGGACAGTTGGTGGGCAGTTATTTACGCATTCACGCCGTCAGGTATTTAGAACATGACACTGAACCAACAACTGAATGAAGCGGAATCGACGCGCATTCCTCTCAGCGATGGGCGTGGTGGCGTTCGGAGGCTGCATCGGAACGAGCACTGACTCGCCCCCATCCGAGATGCCCACTGGGGCCGACGCCCCTCCCACCTCCGAGTCGACCACCACCCCGGCTACCACTGTCGACTCGACGACGACTGCACACCGAAAAACGACCATTGGATTCGGCGGGGACACGATGGTCGGACGATCGCTCAACGGAATTTATGGCGACGAAGACGTTGACCCGGCGACTATCTGGGGTGACTTCCAGCCCAGACTCCAGTCGCTCGACGGCGTTTTCTGTAACCTCGAATGCTGTCTCTCGACGCGTGGAGAACGATTTCCCGACCGCACCTACCACTTTCGCGGGGATCCAGCGTGGGCGGTTCCCGCGCTCAACGCCGGGAACGTTACGTTCGCCTCGCTCGCCAACAATCACGCGATGGATTTCGGCGCGGTTGCCCTCACCGACACAATCGACGCACTCGATGCAGGTGGTATCGAACACGCGGGCACTGGCGAAAACGCGGCGGCTGCGCGCGCACCCGCGACGTTTTCGGTCGGCGGCCTCGATGTCGCCGCTATCTCGTTTTCAGACGAGTACGAATTTTACGCGGCGACTGAGGATCGACCCGGAATCGCCTGGATTTCTCGGAACTACGACGGTCCGGAAACTCAGCGCGTCGTCGGTGACGCAATAGAGCGAGCGAAAGCAACGGATCCGGATATCCTCGTCGCGTCCGTCCACTGGGGCGAAAACTGGATCGAACGTCCCCGCGACCGACTGGTTGAGTTCGGCCACTGGCTCGTAGACCGCGGCGTTGACCTCGTCCACGGGCACAGCGCACACGTGGTTCAAGCGATAGAACAGTACGAAGACGGCGTCATCCTCCACGATACCGGCGACCTTGTGGACGATTTCGGTATCAAAGACGACCTGGGTAACGACAAGAGCTACCTGTTCGAAGTCACGCTCATCGACGGGGAATTCGAAAAGATACGGCTCGTCCCGTTCCACATCGACGACGGGGTCAGACCGACGACCGAGGACGAGGCTGCGTGGCTGCGAGAGACGCTCCGCGACCGCACCGACCCATTCGAGACGACGTACGAACGAGCCCGTGAGGGCCTCGTCGTCCAGTTGTGAACCTGCTCGCTTCCCATATCTTGACTGCTACGTTGCTTAGGAGAGGTACGCCATGACGTCGGTTGAGGAGATCATTCCGACGTAGTCGTCGTCAACAACCGGGAGGTGTTTGATACCGTAACTGGTCATCATCGCGGCAACCTCTTCCATGTAGAGGTTTGGCGTGGCCGTCTCGACGTTGGTGGTCATCACGTCAGCTACGGTTAGCTTCGAGATGTCACGCCCGCTCGCGACGGCATCGAGCACGTCCGTACTGCTAATAATCGCTCGCGGAGTGGTCTCGACGACCAGTGCACTGATATCCTTTTCACGCATCTGCTGGGCGGCTTCCCGAATCGTTGCGCCCTTCGAAATCGTCTCAAGCGGCGTGGACATCACGTCTCTGACGGTCACCTTGTCCGTTGAACCCATACCACTAGCCACGGACACGGGAGGTAATGGTGTTTTGCTTCACGTGAGCCCACCCAGTCTCGGGCCCGCAGCACGTCATCCAATCGGCGTGATGTGTCTCGAACTATCGCGTCGGCTACTCGACACCTGCCCTCAGCTATACCCTCGCCACCGATGCCCGCATTCCATACACTTGAAAAACCGCGTCGGTGGCTCGTCAGCAGACCCGGTCTGCTTGATGGTGTACCACGCGCGGTCGTGCCCACACTTTTTGCACTCTTCGTTGGCGGTTGGTTTCCCCTCGTCTGAGGCCTCTTCGCTGGTTTCGATAACGTCGTCGAAGGTTTGCTTTTCCGTGCTGACGAAGCTTTTCGCGGCCTCTTTGTCCTTTGGCACGCGCGCGCCACAGCTCTTGCACACCATCTCATCGCCGTCTGCGTGCATCATGGAGCCACACTCGTCGCAAAATTGCATGGACGCGGGTTGTCGCTCTGCGCAAAAAAGGGTTAGCGCTCTTCTTCGAGTTCGCGCCGTTGGGCGACGACGGGGCAGTTTCGCACCTTGAAGTGGCGCATGTCGGTCTGTTCGACGATTTTCGTCCCGTCGTTCGTACAGCCGACCTCCGGCGGTGCGGTGAAGTGCTCGCAGGACTCACAGAAGTCCTGTTTTTCCACGATGGCCTCTTCGCCCTCGCCGGCTGTGCTCGTAATCGTCATGTCGTCTGTGTCCGCGAGCGCGTCCCAGAGGTCGTCCTCGGCGAGTGTTTTGGCTTCTTCGTCACGCAGCGACTCGGCGCCGAGTTCTGAAAGCGGGTCTTTCACCTCGTGGCTCGTCTCCGCTGCGAGTTGGTCGAAGATGTCGTGGTCGTCGCGCGTCATTGGTTGTTACCTCCGGGGGCGACTTCGACCTCGCCGACGACCTCCGCGAGCACGTCTAAGTCGGTCTCCTCGTCGCCTCCGACTTCGAGTTCGGGGCGGGTGTTCACGAGTCGTGGCGAGCGAATGAGCCACGTCCCCGGTTCAATGTCGGTGAACAGGTGGCCACAGCCCGGACAGGTTGGGTCATTGAGGAGCGCCACGTCGATTGGCGCGCCACACGCGCCACACTTCGCGTTGCGCACGCCCTCCTCCGTCGCAATCTCTCTGAGGGTTGAAAGCAGTCGCTCGCGCTCTGCGCGCTCTGCGTCAGTGCGCACCACGTTGCGCATGTCGAGTGTGACGCGGGCAACGGTCTGGAGCTTCGATTCGAGGTCGTCGATACGCTCACGAAGCGCCGTGTGTTCGTCCGTGCGCGTGCTCGCCTCGTGGTCTACGGCGGTTTCCAGCCGGTCTACTTCGTCTTGGAGGCGGTTTACTGACTCTTCGAGAGTTTCGACGGTCGAGAGTTCTGGGTGCGTGTGGTCGCTCTCTGCTTTCGAATCTGCCTCTTTTTTCACCTGAATGACTCGCGCTCGTACGTCGTCGATGAGCGAGTTGACCTTCTCGTCTAGCTCGCCCACTTCTGTGTCGACTTTCTGTGTGAGCGCAGACTCGACTGCCGCAAGCTGGTTGCTATCGACTGCATCGTGTTGTTCGAGCGCCGCTTTGAGGTCACCTGCGGTGGTTTCGTCAGTCAACCGATACGCCGCAAGCAACTGGACGAGGAGCGTCTCACGCGAGACGCCAAGCGCCGCTGTTTTTGCTGTGAGCCACTCGTCAAGCGACTCCGGTATCCGCACCGCCACATCCCTCGATTCCTCACCCTCCATTCAGTACAGATTTCGGAACAATCACCATAAACGTTCCTTCCAACTTATCTGATTTTCTGCACGTTGCTAATGTCGAACCCGGAGTCGTTAATTTCAGTTTCGAATCGAACGATGTTTTCAGCCTCAATCCGTGGGAGGATGCCGCGGAACTGTTTGACGAACATGGTTCGCGCCCGACTCGACCCGCCGGTTTCCCACGTAAATTCCATCGTCCCGTCGGTCGCTTCGACCAGTTGTTCGTGTTCTTCTGGCTGAATCGTCTCTGCGTTGATGTAGAGGAGAATCAGGCCGTCCCACCGGTAGGCTGCCTTCTGGAGGCCTTTAATTATCAGCGTGATGTCAGCCCACGGGCGTTCGTCGGAGACGATGCTCACGAGGTCAGTGAGCGAGTCAATGACGACGAGGTTGCCGCTTGCGACGCGGTCGAGGCAGTGGGAGAGTGCCGTAAGCACGCCTTCTGAGTCGTGTGACGTGCCGAGGTCTTCGATTGAGAGCGCCTTCTCTGCGTACCACTCTCTCGGCACTTGGCTCTCGTTGAAATACTCGTCTGAGAGGTCGTGAAACGTAATTGCCTCGACGCTCTGTTCGACGATTTCTTCGTCGATGGTCATCCCAATCTCACGGGTGAGTTGGGCTTCGTCTGCGGTAAATGACAGATAATGAACTTCGTCCGGAAACACCGTTTCCGGTTGCACGTCGCCGTAGTAGAGGTCGAACAGTTCCGTATCACCGTCTGCGAGGCCGTTCATCACGGCGCTCGTGTACATGAACTCCCGTGCCCCTGCCCCTGCTTCTCCAGACAGCAAGACGACGCTCCCGGCGGGTGCGCCACCGTCGATGATGGAGTCGAGCCGCGGGATGCCAAAGGGGATGCGCTTCATACCGGGCTATGGCAGGCCTCCCGCTTACGTGTTACTCCGAATGAATGTCCGCCCCAGCGTTTCGACCCCGGGTGACGAACACCTCGCCCGATACCGAAACCGCGTCGAGCGCTTCGTGTGCCACGTTTCGGGCTGCTTCCGCGTGGTCGCGGTCGGTCACGCCGAACACTGCTGGTCCCCACGACGACTGGCCTGCGCCCGACACCGCGCCGCTCGCGGTCAGCGTATTCACGAGTTCCCCAAGGGGCGGGCGGAACACGCCGCCCTGTTCGTCTGCGTACCACGCGCCATTGAGGCGGCTGATGGTCGCCACCGCCGAGCCAAACGTCCGCCAGTCGCCCTCTGCGACCGCGGGCAGGATGCGCCGGGCAATTTGGGTCGAAATGTCGTCTGCGAGCATCGGGTCTGCGTCTTCGACGACCGTCCGAATGCTCTCGTCTTCGTCCGCGCCGCTTCGCCCCGATGGGATGGCTGGAATCACGACGACGAACCGCCAGTCTGTGGGGATGTCGTGGCGCGCCGCAACCGCGGGCACGTCCCACTCGCCGTCCGCCGGGCGATTTGTCGTGAATCGCTCCGTCGGGTGACCGGCGTCGAAAATGAACCCACCTGACTCGAAACCTGCCACTCCGATGCCGCTGCGCCCGCCGCGGCCGAGCGTCGGCGCAACTTCGCGCACGGAAATCTCCTGATCGTTCGCCTCTGCGACGGCTTTGAGCGTCGCCAACGCGAGCTGTGTGCCGCTCCCGAGACCGACGTGTCGGGGCAGTTCTTCGTGTACCGTCACGCGCGCGCCGGGCACGCCGAGGACGGCGACTGCGTCTTGTGCGTAGCGGGCGGCGACCGGGTGGTCACACACAACGCCGTCTGCGGGGTGGGCTTCGACCACCACGCGTGGCTCTGCGAGCGTGACGCCGACGCCGCCGTAGAGGCGCGCGTGCGCAAGCGAGAGGTTGCTAAAGCCAAAGTGGAGACGACCACCGGTCGAGACCCGCACCATGGCCGTCGCTTGGCGTGGTTGTGGTATCGGGGTTTCGACAGTGGCAACTGACTATTTAAAGTAGCCGTTGTCGGGTCGCCGGTCGAGGACGAAGTAATCGAGATAGCCGCGAACGTAGGTGAGAAACAGCCCGACGTAGCCCTGGTTGGTCTGGCGACGCGTCGAGGTGTACACCGGACACTCCTTGTCGTAGACGATGCGCCCGTAGTGCTTCATCCGAAGGGACAACTCGGTATCTTCCATGAACGGAATCTCCTCGTCGAAGCCACCGGCTTCGAGAAACGCACTCCGGCGATACGAACAGTTGTTCCCCGATTGCTGAACGAAGCCGACGGGCCACGCCGCGCGATACCAGTAGTCAGAGAGGAGTTTGAACAAAATTCGGTGTTTCGTGCTGTTTCCCTGTGGCCGGAGCGGGCCGCCAACGCCCGCCACCGTATCATCCGTATAGTGACGCCGATGCTTTGCGACCCAGTAGTTTGGAACAACAGTGTCCGCGTCGGTGAAACAGACGACTTCTGCTGACGCGGCGCGTGCGCCCTGATTGCGCGCGGCGCTCGGGCCGTCTTCGGCTTCGTCGCAGAGAACGCGGTCGACGGCGTCGTGGGCTATCGCAATCTCGGCCGTTTCGTCGTCGCCGCCGACCACGACGATGACCTCGGCGTCCTGCCCAGCGAGCGCGTCAAACGTGCGGCCAACCGAGTCGGCCTCCTCGTAGGCGGCGATGACGACGGCAGCCTCCGGCCAGTCGGCGTTCATCACCCTGTTTTCCCGCCCCCGACGGCAAAGGTGTTCTGTTGTTTCGGAATGACAGCAACATCTGTTCGGGTGCGGCCTTTTAAGAACCTCCGTGGCTACCTCCGCGTATGAGCCAGCGTCACAAGCAGAAGTTAGAGAAGCCAGAGGGGCTTCCCTCCCGCGATGTCACCGAGGGGCCAGAACGAGCGCCACACCGCGCCATGTTCCGGGCGATGGGCTTCGACGACGAAGACCTCGCCTCGCCCATGATTGGCATCGCAAACCCCGCCGCGGACATCACGCCGTGTAACGTCCACTTAGACGACGTTGCGGCCTCGGCCATCGAAGGGGTCGACCAGTCGGGCGGTATGCCAATTGAGTTCGGCACCATCACCATCTCGGACGCCATCTCGATGGGCACCGAAGGGATGAAAGCCTCGCTCATCTCCCGAGAAGTCATCGCCGATTCGGTTGAGCTCGTCGCCTTCGGGGAACGACTCGACGGCCTCGTCACGGTCGCGGGCTGTGACAAAAACCTCCCGGGGATGATGATGGCATCCATCAGAACCGACCTCCCGAGCGTCTTTCTCTACGGTGGCTCCATCATGCCCGGCCACCACGACGGCCGCGACGTGACCATCGTCCAGGTGTTCGAAGGCGTCGGCGCGTACGCAACCGGCGACATGAGCGAAGAAGAATTAGACGAGCTAGAGCGCCACGCCTGTCCCGGCGCGGGTTCCTGCGGTGGGATGTTCACCGCGAACACGATGGCATCCATCAGCGAAGCGCTCGGCATGGCCCCACTCGGGAGTGCAAGCGCACCCGCAGAACACGACGAACGCTACGACGTGGCCCGACGCGCAGGCGAACTCGCCGTCGAGGTCATCCGCGAAGACCGCCGTCCCTCCGACATTCTCTCCCGAAAATCCTTCGAGAACGCCATCGCCGTCCAGACCGCGATTGGTGGTTCGACCAACGGCGTGCTCCACCTGCTCGCGCTCGCCCGCGAGGCGGGCATCGACCTCGATATCGACGACTTCGACGAGATCTCGCGTCGCACGCCGAAAATCGCCGACCTCCAGCCCGGCGGCACGCGGGTCATGAACGACCTCCACGAAATCGGCGGCGTTCCAATCGTCATCCGCCGTCTGCTCGACGCCGGACTCATCCACGGCGACGCGATGACCGTGACCGGCCGCACCATCGCAGACGAACTCGACCAGCTCGACCTGCCTGCAGACGAGGACATCGAGACAGACTTCCTCTACACTGTCGAGGAACCGAAACAGGCAGAGGGAGCCATCAAAATCCTCAAAGGCAACCTCGCGCCCGACGGCGCGGTGCTCAAAGTCACCGGCGACGACAAGTTCCACCACGAAGGCCCCGCCCGCATCTTCGAAGACGAAGAGGACGCGATGGCCTACGTCCAAGAGGGTCACATCGAATCGGGCGACGTCATCGTCATCCGCAACGAAGGGCCACAGGGCGGCCCCGGCATGCGCGAAATGCTCGGCGTCACCGCCGCCGTCGTCGGGGCGGGCCACGAAGACGACGTGGCGCTCATCACCGACGGCCGGTTCTCCGGCGGCACGCGTGGCCCGATGATTGGCCACGTCGCCCCCGAAGCGTTCGTCGGCGGGCCAATCGCCGTCCTCGAAGAGGGCGATATCGTTACGGTGGACATCCCGGAACGCTCCCTCGACATCGACCTCTCTGAGGCCGAACTCGCCGCCCGACTCGACGACTGGGAGGCACCCGCACCGAACTACGACTCGGGCGTGCTCGCAAAGTACGGCCAACTGTTCGGCTCGGCCGCAATCGGCGCGGTGACCAACCCCGCCGCAAAGCACGACTAACTCGACTATTTCCCGTTTCTGGTAACGAGTATCCCTACTGCACTCCTACTTCCAGCTATGCAGGTGTTCATTGCGGGAGCAACGGGTGTCCTCGGACAAAGGTTGGTCGAAGCGTGCACGAACCGTGGTCACGAAGCGATTGGTCTGTCGCGGGGGGCAGCGGGTGACAGACGCATCGAATTGGCGGGCGGGCATCCTCGACGCGGGGACGTGTTAGACCCCGACTCACTCCGTGAAGCGGCGCTCGGCGCGGACGTGATTATCAACGCTGCGACCGCCATCCCCACGACTGCTCGCCCCAAACGGGCTGCATGGCAACTGAACGACCGCGTTCGCCGCGAGGGAACGCGAAACCTTACCGATGTGGCCGCGGCGGTGGACGCTTCGCAGTTCCTCCAACAAAGCATCGTCTGGGTTGCCCGCCAGCCAGACGGGAGTTTCTACGACGAGACCGCACCACCCCACCCCGACCGAACGACTGCCTCGGCGCTCGACGCAGAGGACATCGTCACCGCGGCGGGAACCACGAACGAGTTCGACACGACAATCCTGCGCTGTGGCTGGTTCTACTCCGCTGGCAGCACCCAGACACAGACCATTGCCCAACGGGTGCTCTCTCGACGGATGCCCATCATTGGCCGAGGCGACGCCCTCCTCAGCCACCTGCACGTCGAGGACGCAGCACGTGCCTTCGTCGATGCGATGGAGGCCGGAGCAGTGGGACGTTATCACGTCGTTGATGAAACGCCAGTCTCGCTGGCCGAGTACCTACACACCTTCGCGGAGGCACTCGATGCCCCGGAACCGAGACACATCCCACCGTTTTTGGGACGCCTCGTCGCTGGCAGCGGCCTCGTCCGCTTTCTGACCCGCCCGATGCCGACCTCGGCCGCCCACTTTCGGGACGCGACCGGCTGGACGCCACACTACCCAACAATCCACGACGGCATACCGGCCGTCTGTGACGAATGGCGAGCAGAAGGCATCATCGTCACCCGCAATTCTGGGTCGCAATGGGTCCCGGCCTGACCAAACAATTCAGCAACCGGAACAATTTGGACACCCCGGTGCCATACTCGGAACATGGCACTCATTGATACGATTATGGCCGTGTTCCACATGCTGTTCGCCGGCATCTGGGTCGGCGGCACGCTCTTTTTCGTCGGTATCATCCTCCCCGCCGCCCGCGCCGGGCAGATGAGCACTGACGGTCTCAAGTGGATTGCCGGGCGCTTTACCACCGTGACGACCGCCTCGATTCTTCTCTTGCTTATCACCGGCGGCCACCTCGCCGGGAACTTCTACACCTTTGGCTCGCTGGCCTCGACCGGGCGGGGCCACCTCGTCATCTCGATGGTCGTCCTCTGGGTGATTCTCTCCGGCCTCCTCCAAGTCGGTCTCCGCCGTCTCCGCCGCGAACTCGGCAGTAAAACCGCGAAGGTGGCCGTAGAGCAGAACCTCCCGCTGTTTTTCACCGCGGGCGCGGTCGCCCTTGCGCTGCTCGTCGTCGCCGGACTGCTCTAAAAAATCAGCTCTGGAACGGCTCGCCGTCGCGGTGGTTGTCCGGATTCTCCGCTTTTTCGGCTTCCTGCTCTCGTTTCTGGTCTTCGCGTTCGAGCTTTTCCTGTTTGCGCTCCTGTTCGTGCTCGTTTCGCGCTTCTTGCTGTGCCTGTGCTGCCTCGGCTTTGTCTTCGGAGTTATCGTCTGTCATTGGCTTGCTTAGAGTGGTCGTTTCCGACGGTACAGTCGAATCAATCCCTCACCGGCCAGCCCAACGGCACTCCAGCGCATGGAGAGCACGGCCGCCCCGATGAGCATCGCTCCAATCTTCTTCTCTCCACGACGGAACGCAACCGCCGCCTCTGCAATCATCGACAGCGTACTTAGCCGCTTTATTCCCCGAGAGTTCAGTAATTTACCCAACCCCATACCACTGATTTGGCGCGACCACTTGTATGTGCTTGGGCCGATTGGCTTGAAAGTCCTGTACGGCGGCGGGTTGGGGCTTGCATGTGCAAGGTGGACGCGAGGTTGAATGTGGATGCCAGTCGCTCTTCACGCTCGCGCAAGACGCCAAGGCTCTGTCCACCTTTCGACGCTCACGGAGTTACTCGCACACGCTACGCGGCGCTCGTAGCGTTATTCGCGTCAAAAGGTGGGACCGCTGAGATTCGAACTCAGGTCCTACGGACCCCATCCGCAGAGGATACCAGGCTACCCCACGGTCCCGCAATACGGCAGATGTGAGTGGGCACATTAAGCCCTTCGCTTCGGCGTCCCGCCTACGGGTTTCCTCAGACGAGAACGCGCTCTAAGGAGACCACACAGCCCGTCTCCCGAGACGGGGCACCGACCAGTCTGCCGAGGCACACGACCGCGCCGTCCGGCGTGTAGCACGCCACGAGTGGGCGGTCTGCCTCGGCGCCGTCTTCGACGCCTTCGACTGAAATCACGCCGGGGGCGTACACCTGTGCGCCGTTTGCGACCTGTTCGGCCGCATTTGGCGCAATCGTAACCTTCGGCAGGTGAGTGAGCGCGCGCTCTGCTGGCTGCACCACCTCGTCGAGCCAGCTTTCGTCGCCGTCTTCGGCGAAGGCAAGCGCGTCTGCGAAGTCGTGGAGCGTCACCATGGTCGAATCGTCGAACGGCGTCGTGGCCGTCCGGCGGAGGTGGCCCATGTGCCCGCCGGTTCCGAGCGCGAGGCCGATATCGTGGCACAGTTTCCGGATGTACGTGCCGCTCTCACAGCGAATTCTCAGGAGGGCTTGGCGCTCTGCGACTTCGAGCACGTCGATGTCGTAAATCTCGCGGACGCGCAGGCGACGAACCACGGCGCTCTTGCGCGGCGGTTTCTGGTAAATCGGGCCGACGAACTCCTCCACTGTCGCTTCCAGGTCCGCAGGTGCGCGGCCGTGGAGTTCGAGCACCGCGACGTACTCCTTTTCGCCCTCTAAGAACACCTGTGCCATGCGCGTGGCGTCACCGAGTAAAATCGGGAGACAGCCCGTGACTTTCGGGTCTAAGGTTCCCGCGTGGGCGGCCTGTTCGACTCCGGCCAAATCGCGCACCCAGCCGGTCACCTGATGGGCCGACGGGCCGGGCTGTTTGTCGAGGTTGATGACCCCGAACTGGAGGCGGTCTGTGGGGCGTCGTTCTTCGGGTGGGCCGCGTGTGTGCATTAGAACTGGTAGTCGATGGTTATCTCGACCGTCCCTTCGTCGTCTGCTGCGGTGTACTCTTCGGCCGCAGTTCGGACGATGGCGAGCGCGCTTTCCGGGCTCCAACGCGCCGTGTTGACGTTCAGGTCGTAGATAGAGAGGTTGGTGATGTCGATGCCGTAGTACTCTTGATATCGCTGGGCTTCACTGCTTGAGCGAGCGCGCGTCTCCTTTCGTGCTTGCTCTACGGGTTTGCCCTCGCGGTCTGCAATCCGTGCGGCTCTGACGTGCAGTGGCGCATCAAGCCAGAGGCGGAGGTCTGCGTACTCGCCTGCGAGCCAGCCAGCGAGGCGCGATTCGAGCACCACGTCGTCTTTGTCGCGGGCGATGTCGCGCAGTCTTCGATCCAAGTCGCGGTCGATTTGCTCGTCTTCTTCTGCGCGCTTGTTGAGTTCGAGCGGTGTCAGTCCACGTTCTTCTGCAAGAGAGCGAAAGAGGTCGCCACCGCTGATGTGCTCGTAGCCAAGTGCCTCGGCGAGCGCTTTCGCGGTGGTACTCTTGCCGCTTCCGGCTGGTCCGGAGACGGTAATTAGCATATACACCCTCCGAGCGAGGGAGTAAAAAGAAGTTCGTTACGTCGGCGTCGTCTGGATGTTGAGCGATTTGCGGATGATTTGGGTGAAGCTCACCGAGCAGACGAAGTACCAGAGAATCCACGCCTGCAGTGGGCCAAGGACACCCTCTTCCCAGCCGACCGTCCCGATCAGCGGCATGGTGATTTGGTTCGGCGTAATCACGTCACCGCGGGTGAGGAGCATCCAGTACATCCAGAGGAACACCGGGATGGTCAGGAGCATAATCCACACCATCGGGCGGAACTGCTCTTTGAACATGCCGAGGTTGTCGCCCATGGCTTCCATCTGCTCTTCTTGGATGCGTTCGAGTTCGGCGTCGTCGCCGCGCTCTTGGGCGGCCTTGCGCCGCTCTTGAATCTCCTTCATCGCAGACTGGTACTCGCCCATCTTCTCCATGTCCATGAGGTTCGCCTGCAAGAGCGTCGAGTAAAGCCCAGTAAAGAGTGCAAGCACCATCACGACGACGTAGAACGGCAACATCGATTCGAGCGGACCAAGGAGGACGTTCATCCCCCCACCGATGATGTCGCGAACGGGGCCATAGGAGTAGCCCGCGAACAGCCCCACGGTGATGAGGGCTGCGGCCTTGTCGTAGGATGACCAACTCGAATCTGTGTCGCTACTGTTCGACTTCTTCGACCGCGACCGACTTTTCGTGCCCGGGGTGGTGTCATCGAGCGCCGCGCGCACCTGGTCTGGGTTGTTGACGACGAACCCTTCGCCGTTCCCCTCCACCAGGATGCCCTTCTCGATGAGACGACCCCACTCGCCGCTCGTAATCTCGCCTTTCACATCGCCCCACGTCACGGAGCCATCTCCGTTTTGGGCGTGTTCGAGGACGACGTTGAGGGCGTCGGCCATCGACCCGTCTTGGTTGACGAGTGCGGTCACTTTTTCCGCTGTCCGTGCCATTGCCCTCTCTTGGCACTAGCTGTTAATCAACCTTTTACTCTGCGCGCGCCGGAAAACCGGCTTCGCGCCGGAAGAAAAGTCGCTTACTGTGCGGCTTCGATGGCGGCTTTCAGCTTCCCCCAGACCTCGTCGGGCGTGCCTTCGCCGTCGATTTCGACGAGCTGGCCGCGCTCGCGGTAGAACTCGATGACCGGTTCCGTGTTCTCCCGAAAGACGCGCAGGCGCTCGCGGACGGTCTCTTCGGTGTCGTCGTCACGCTGGATGAGGTCGCCGCCACACTCGTCGCAGACGCCCTGTACTGCGGGCTGGTTGAATTTGATGTGGAAATTGGTGCCACACTCACTGCAAACGCGGCGGCCGGTCAGACGTTCTACGAGTTCCTCTTCTGCAACGTTGAGGTAGGCAACGAGATCGAGGCTCGTCATGTCGTCGAGTTCTTCTGCCTGCTCTAAGTTGCGCGGGTAGCCGTCTAAGACGAAGCCGTCCGCGCTCGTGAGCGCCTCTTCGACGATGGCGTTTACGACCGGGTCGGGGACAAGTTCGCCTGCTTCCATGAACGACCGAGGCGTGCCGTACTCCGTCTCCATGTCCTTGTTGGCGCGCAGTGCGTCACCTGTCGTGACGTGTTCGACATCGAACGCCTCCACGATTCGACTGCTCTGGGTGCCTTTACCAGCGCCCGGTGCGCCGAGCAACAGGATGTGCGGCTGACTCATAGCCGAGAATTTGAGGCCAGCCCTAAAAGGCGTATGGAAACGGGCGAAGGTCCTGCCAACCTGCGGCCCCCTCGCTTTTACTCCTCCGCGACAAAGCCGTCCGCATGACGCGATTTGCCGCCGATACCGCCGACACGCGTCGGGCACTTTTCGTCGATGCGATTGCCGCACACGACAGTCGAGACAGCCAGTTTCTCACCATCGAAGCCGAAGTCGAGGGCGAGTCCCTCGCTCCGTGGATACAGTTTGCCTCGGGCACGCTCAACCTCGATTGCACCGCGGCCGAACTCGACCGCCTCAAAGCCCTGCTCGCAGACTATCCGGCGTTCAAAATCGACGAGCTCACCCGCCCTGAGGAAGCAGAGGGTGCGAACGTCCGCATCGCCGCGCGCACCGACCCAGAACGCGTCGCGGCGTTCGTCGATGTGGCGTTCTGTACTGTCTATGAGCGGTCGGACGACTACGTCGCGTGGGTCACGCAAATCTGAGAAGCGACACACTTTCAATAACCGGCGGAGAACCCCGATTCCAGATGTATATCGTCATCGTTGGTGCTGGTGACATTGGCACTCCGCTCATCGAAATTGCGACCGCGGGGGGAAATGAGGTCGTCGTCATCGAACGCGACGAGGCTAAGGCCGAACTCGTCGCCTCGTCGTTCGACTGTCTCGTCATCCACGACGATGCCACGGTCAAAGACACGCTCCTCGATGCGGGCGCAGACCGCGCAGACGCGCTCATCAGCACGACCGACCAGGATGCGACGAACATCATGGTCTGTCTGCTCTCGAAGGAACTGTCCATCCCGAAAATCGTCTCCGTCGTGCACAACCCAGACCACATGGACATCTTCCGCCAGATTGGCGTGAACACGATGGAGAACCCACAGCGCCTCATCGCAGAGTATCTCTATCGCTCGGTCAAACGCCCGGCAATCGTCGATTACATGCGCATCGGTGACGAGGCCGAGGTGTTTGAAATCACCGTCAAAGAGGACTCGCCAATCGATGGCAAGACGCTGCAGGAAGCCGACACGGCTGGGCTTCTCTCGGCGGAAATGCTCATCGTGGCCATCGAGCGAAACGGTGGGGGCCATCCGATTACACCCCGCGGGAACACGCGACTCGAAGCGGGCGACCTGTTGACCGTGTATTCGGGCAAGGGCGCAACACCGGAGATTACCGATATCTTCGGTCACTACGAGGACCACGACTGAGATGGCGAACCCAGCCCACGACGGTATCGTGCCGACCGACCTCGCCACCATCTTCCGCGACGTCGGCGCGCTCGTGTTGATGGAAGCCGCCCTGCTCGCGCTTTCTGCGGGCGTGGCGCTCGCGTTCGGAGAACTCTACGTCGCCGGGGCGTTCGTCCTCGCCGCCACGGTTACCGCCGGTGTCGGCGGCCTCGCCAGAAAACTGTTCGACGACGCGCCAGCCCCGCTGATGAAACACGGGATGGTCATCGCCGCCGCAGGCTGGTTTGCGACCGCTATTTTCGGTGCGTTACCCTTTTTGTTCGCCGCCTACCTCGTCCCCCAGTCCGTCGCGGCAAGCTACGTCCCCGCGGGCGTCGATTACGGCTCGAGTCTCGCCTACTTTCGCTCGCCGCTGCATGCCTTTTTCGAGTCGATGAGCGGGTGGACGGGCAGTGGACTGACGATGGCGGTTCACGAGCCAACCCTGCCAAAGGCGCTGCTCTGGTGGCGCTCGCTCATCCAGTGGGTCGGTGGCGTGGGTGTCATCGTCCTCACCGTCTCGATTCTCGCCCGCCCCGGCAGTGGGAGCTACGCACTCTACCAGAGTGAAACACGCGAGGAGAAAATCCACCCGAGCATCGTCTCAACAGTCAGAACCGTCTGGAAGATGTTCCTCGGCTACACTCTCCTGTCGATTGCGCTCTTGTTCGTGGCGATTCGTCTCTCTGAATACGGCAGCACACTCCCGACGACCGAAGTCGCGTGGCAGGCGATAAACCACGCGATGACGGGGCTTTCGACCGGCGGGTTTTCCGTCACCGACAACTCGATTGGTACCTATAACTCGCCGCTCATCGAGGTCGTCTTGCTGCCGGTGATGGCGATTGGCGCGATTGCGTTCCCCATCCACTACCTCGTCCTCTCAGAGCGCGACCCGCGTCACTTCTTTTCGGACCTTCAGACGCGCTGGCTGTTCATCCTTTTCGGCCTCGGTGTCGCCGTGCTCACAATTCAGAACCTCGCTACGCTCGCGCCCGCGCTCTCGTTGCGCGATTCGACCTTCCAGTTCATCAGCGCGCTCACCTGTACGGGCTTTCAGTCTGCACCCATCGGCACGTGGTCTTCAGGCGGGAAGGTAATCCTCGCTGGCGCGATGACGATGGGCGGGGCCGCCGGAAGTACGGTTGGCGGCATCAAAATCATCCGTGGCTACACGATTGGCCGCGGGATTCGCTGGCAGTTCAGACGGGTGTTTCTGCCCGCAAACGCCGTCATCACGCTCAAGATGGACGGCCGAACGCTCCACCGCAACGAGATGGAACGCGAGTTCGCAGAGGCGGCCATCGTCACCATCCTCTGGCTCATCTTGCTTCTCGTCGCAAGCGTCGTCCTCACGAACCTCGCTGGCCCCGATTTCTCCTTCGCAGACGCACTGTTCGAAGTGGCGAGCGCTCAAGGGAACGTCGGGCTTTCGACCGGCATCACCGGGCCGACGATGCCGCGCCTCGCAGAAGGGATGTTGATTCTCAACATGTGGGTCGGCCGCTTAGAAATCATCCCCATCCTCGTGTTCATCCGGGCGGCCGTTTACGGACTCAACCCCTAGCTCCGCCAGTAGGCCGACGTGAGCAGGACGAACACCGGGAAGATTTCCAGTCGCCCAACCCACATCAAAAACACCATCAGGAGCTTGCTCTCTTGGGTGAACACGAGGTAGTTGTTCATCGGTCCGGCCGCGCCAAAGCCCGGGCCGACGTTTCCGAGCGTCGCGGCGACGGCACTCATCACTTCGAGCACCGACAGCGAGTCTTGGATGCGCGTCATGTCCACGAGCACGAACAGCACGCCGAAGAAGAAGATGAGCACGTACAGCAGCGTGAAGGCGTAGATGCCGCGAATCGCGCGCTCATCGACCGTCCGCCCACCGAGGCGCACCGGCGAGATGGCTTCGGGGTGCACCGTCGTAAACAGCTCCCGACGGAGCGATTTGAGGATGACGAGCCAGCGGACGACCTTGACTGCCCCACCCGTAGACCCCGCACTGCCGCCGATGAACATGGCGAACAGGAGGAGGTACTGGGTGGGCGCACTCCACGTGTTGAAGTCCATCGAGGCGTAGCCCGTCGTCGTCATAATCGAGGTGACTTGAAAGGTGGCGTGGCGCAGCGCGTCTTCGCTCTCACCGATGATTGGCGGCACCTGCCCAGCGATGGCGCCGAGGCCTGCGCCCGTAAACAGCAAGCCAGCAATCACCGCAGAGAGAACGGCCATCGCGCCGAGATAGGCGCGAAACTCGCTGTCTTCGAATAACTGCTCTGACTCGCCGGTGAGGACGTGCCAGAACAGCGCAAAGTTCGTCCCGGCGACGACCATGAACGGGATGATGACCCACTGGACGGCCGCAGAGAACGCTTCGATGCTCCGGGCTTCCGGGGAGAACCCGCCCGTCGGCATCGTCGTGAGCGCGTGGGCAACGGCGTTGTAAACGTCCATGTTCGGGGCCATCCCGCCGAGATGCAGCCCGTAGAGCAACACGATTTGGAGGATGGTGAAGCCGAGATACGCCCCCCAGAGCGCCCGCGCCGTCTCTGCGATACGCGGGGTGAGCTTTTCGAGGCCGGGGCCGGGCGCTTCTGCGTCCATAAGCTGTGCGCCCCCCACAGACAGCTCGGGCAAGATTGCCACGGCGAGGACGACGATGCCCATGCCGCCGAGCCACTGGGTCAACTGTCGCCAGATGAGGATGGCGCGCGAGTGGATGGTGAAGTCGCCCATCACCGTCGCGCCTGTGGTGGTAAACCCGCTCATCGACTCGAACAGCGCGTTCACGGGATTTGCGAGCATGGATTCGGTGCCGTAGCCCGCGATGAGGTACGGAATCGTCCCGATGACGGCGACGCCGAACCACGTCAGTGCGACCATCAGGAAGCCTTCACGAAAGCCCAGTTCGTCGTCGCGTTCGAAGCGTTCTAGGGCCACGCCAACGGTGAGCGTGATGGCGATGGTTGCCACGAACGTCATGACGCCCTCTCCGTCTACGAGCGCGACGAACAGCGGTAGCAACAGCGCAACGGAGAGATATTTGATGACGGTGCCGGTCAGACTGACACTCGTCCACCAGTTTACGCGCCGTTTCATACGCTCGCGGTCACCGCGTCGATTGCGTCGTGGTCAACGAACAGGACAACGTGGTCGTTCACCTCGATGACGGTGTCACCACGGGGGGTAATCATGCGGTTGTCGCGCGTCACCGCGCCGATGACGACGCCCTCGGGGAGGTCTGCGACCGACTGTTGAATCGGGCGGCCCGCGAGGATGCTGTCTGCGTCGATTTCGAATTCGAGCACCTCGGCGCGGTCTGATTCGATGAGTGCGACGTTCTCTGCTTGTTCGTCGCGGGTAAAGCGCGTAATCTCCTCTGCAGTTGCCTCACGGGGATTTACGGCCACGTCCACGCCAACGGCCTCGAACAGGTCGACGTACTCGCCGGCATCGACGATGGCGACGGTGCGTTTTGCCCCGAGGCGCTTTGCGAGCAGCGAGGCGAGCAGGTTGCGCTCGTCGGATTCGAGGCCCGCGATGACGATGTCTGCCTGTCCAACCATCTCACGGGTGAGAAACTCGATGTCAGTCGGGTCTGACTCCATGACCGTGGTGTTCGGCAGACGCTCTGCGAGTTCGAGCGCGCGCGCCTCTCGGTCTTCGATGAGACGGGGATGAAAGCCGCGGGCTTCGAGCAGGCGGGCGGTCTGGAAGGCGATTTCGCTGCCGCCGATGATGACTACGTCTTGGCCGTTGCCGCCCTGTCCGGGGGCGAGTTCCATCGCAAAGCCGCGGACACTCTCGGGGCTGCCGATGACGATGACTTGGTCGTCGGTTTCGATCGTCGTCTCCCCGCGCGGGATGACGACCGCATCTCCCCGCAAGATGGCGGCGAAGGTGAGCGAGTCGAAGCGGTCTGCGTCTCGAATCGTCTGACCGGTGATGGGGCTTTCAGCCGAGATGCCAAACTGGGCCATGAGGACGCTTCCGCCCGCGAAGGCGTCTACGTCTTGGGTCGCGGGGAGGCCAACGACGCGGACGATGCTCTCTGCGGTCAGCAAGTCCGTACACACGAGGAAATCGACGCCGAATGCGCCTTCTTTGCTCTGCCACGTCGTGAGATACTTCGTGTTCTTCACCCGGGCGATGGTGAAGGCGTCACTCGTGGTTTTGACCGTGCCACAGGTCACGATGTTCGTCTCGTCGTCGTCCGTGCTAGCGATGACCATGTCGGTCTGTTCGATACCGGCTTCTCTCAGCGTGTCGAGGTCTGCGCCGTCGCCTTCGATAGCGAGCACGTCGAGGGAGTAGGTGAGCGCCTCGACGCGGTCGCGGTCAATATCAATCACGACCACTTCGTGGCTGTCTGCGAGGCTCGCTGCGATACTGGAGCCGACTTCACCGGCTCCCACAACGATTACTCGCATCCAGACCCCTCACGAGCGAGACTCTTCATGGTTGTCGTGTTTTGCCGGGGGAGGTAAGTTCATTTCTATTCCTCAGACCGTCTCAGTGTGCAACTTGCTCACGTATCGACCGACGACACCGACCAGTTAAGTTCGAGTAGTCTGTCTGCACCTATCATGAACCATTCACTCGCCAGCAACGGGAACTGTCACGGCCTCGCTATCGAACACGAGCCACCGGGCGGTGGTGTCGATGGGTAACTCCCTCGTCGACTGCGTCGTCGTCCCGGTCGCTGACGAGACCGACGCGCGAACGACGTGTCTCGCGCTCGCGCCGTATCTCGACGCCGACAGCCGCGTCGTGGCGCTTCACGTCATCGAAAAAGCGGGTGGCGCACCCGACAAAGCCTCCGTCGAACAACGGCAGGAGGGCGCAGCAGACATCTTCGCCGTGGTCAAAGACACGCTCACCACGGTCACCGTCGAGACCGAACTGCGCTACGGGACGGACGTTGCAGAGACGATTTTCGACACTGCTTCGGACGTAGACGCGACGGCAATCGCCTTCTCGCCGCGTGGAGGGAGCCGGTGGGTTCGCCTGCTCTCTGGGGACGTTGCACTGTCTCTCGTGACCGACACCGACCGGCCGGTGGTCGTCTTGCCGGACGTCACTGACAAATGAGTGACGAAGAACTCGCAAAAGACCTCGGGCCGCTCGCCGCGCTGACCATCGGCGTGGGCACCATGATTGGGGCGGGCATCTTCGTCCTGCCTGGCGTGGCCGTCGAAACCGCCGGCCCACTCGCCGCCGCGGCGTTCGTCCTCGGTGGCGGGATTGCCCTGCTCACCGCACTCTCCGCGAGTGAACTCGGCACGGCCATGCCGAAAGCCGGGGGCGCGTACTACTACGTCAATCACGCCCTCGGGCCGCTGTTCGGCAGCATTGCAGGTTGGGCCAACTGGATGGGCCTTGCCTTTGCCTCTGCGTTCTACATGTTCGGCTTTGGCCAGTACGTCTCCGTGTTCGTAGACGTGCCCACCCTCGCGCTTGGGCCGCTCACCCTGACGGGTGCGAAAATCATCGCGCTCGTGGGCGCAGCGCTGTTCACGTTCATCAACTACGTGGGCGCAAAAGAGACGGGCCGCCTGCAGAACATCATCGTCGTCACGCTCGTGGGCATCCTCACGGTGTTCACGCTAGTCGGGGCGCTGCAAGCAGACATCTCCTCTCTCCGGCCATTCGCGCCGGATGGCTACGGACCGCTGCTCCCCGTGACGGGCATCATCTTCGTCTCGTATCTGGGTTTCGTCCAGATTACGTCGGTTGCAGAGGAAATCAAAGACCCCGGCCGCAACCTGCCGCGCGCCGTCATCGGGAGCGTCCTGCTCGTCACCGCCATCTACGCGCTTGTCTTGCTCGTCGTCCTCGCCGCCGTGCCAAACAGCGTGGTCGCGGGTAACGACACCGCCGTCGTGGACGTGGCGCGCATCCTCCTCGGGCCGATTGGCGCAGTTGCCCTCCTCTTTGGCGGCCTGCTCGCAACGGCGTCGAGTGCGAACGCCTCGATTCTCGCCTCCTCACGCATCAATTTCGCCATGGGGCGGGACAAAATCGTCACCGAAGACCTGAACACGATTCACCCCCGCTTCGGGACGCCGTATCGCGCAATCGCGCTCACCGGCGGGTTCATCTTGCTGTTCATCCTGTTCGGTGACTTGGCGACGCTCTCGACGGCCGGGAGTACGCTCCACCTCATCATCTACGGCCTGCTCAACATCGCGCTCATCGTGATGCGCGAGGCGAATCCGGCGGGCTACAAACCCGACTACGAGGTGCCGTTCTACCCCGTCGTGCCGATTCTCGGGGCGGTCATCTCGTTCGCGCTCATCGCGTTCATCAATCCGGAAATCGTCGCCCTCAGTCTCGCCTTCGTCGCCTTCGCCGCCCTCTGGTACGTCTTCTACGCCCGTTCGCGCACGGAGAAACAGGGCATCCTGAGCCAGTACATCCTGAATCGCTCTGACGTGATGCCAGAACCTGCTGTCTCTGCGGCGGGGGCCGTCCAGCCAGACGGCGGCCAGTATCGCGTGATGGTGCCGCTTGCAAACCCCGCGAGCGAGAAAGACCTCATCTCGCTTGCGAGCGCAGTGGCAAAACAGAAAGGTGGCACCGTAGACGCCATCCACATCATCACCGTACCCGACCAGACGGCGCTTGCGGGGGCGGCGGCGTACAAAGACCAACTCGACGCGGAGTCCTCGACGTTGCTTGAACGCGCCCGCAAAGACGCGACGACGTTCGGCGTGGACGTGGACACTCACACCATCCTCTCACACCGGTCGTTCGAGGAGATTTTCGACGCGGCAAAAACCCACGAGGCAGACCTCGTCGTGATGGGTTGGGGGGCAGACTCCCACGGCGCACCCGGTCGCGCAGAGAGCGCGTTAGACGAACTCACCGAGAACATCCCGTGTGACTTCCTCGTGCTCAAAGACCGTGGGTTCGACCCCTCGAAGCTGCTCGTCCCGACCGCCGGTGGCCCGGATTCAGACCTCTCTGCGGCCGTGGCGACGATGCTGCGCGCAGAGTACGATTCCGAGATTACCCTGCTCCACGCCGTCGACTCACCCGACGAGGAGGCAGATGGCCGCGTGTTCTTAGAACAGTGGGCCAGAGAACACGACCTCGCGGACGTGAACCTCCGCATCGACACCACGGGCGACGTCGAGGGAGCCATCGAGACGGCGGCGAAAGACTCCTCGCTCGTCATCATCGGTGCGACCGAAAAGGGCCTGCTCACTCGCCTCGTTCGCGGGTCGCTCGTCCTTGACGTGGTCGACGACATCTCGTGTTCGGTGTTGCTCGCAGAGAAGGGCCGCAGTCGCACCCTCCGCGAGCGGTTATTCGGTCGGTAATCGACCACACTGGCGCGCTTTTTCTTCCGTTTCACGCGTTTAGCCTCCCGATAATAACGAGGGGTGACAGGTAAGGAGTAATCAACGATGGGTGTGACACAAAAATCTCTCTTCGCGGTTGGGCTCTTGCTGTTCATCTCTGGCATCGCCGTCTCGACGGGTATCGCCCCCTTTGCCCCCGAGATGGGGTCGTCCGTCAGCAACCTCGCCGAGGGCAACCAATCTGACACGGCCAACACGGCAACCCCGACGCAAACCACGTCTGCGGCGACCACGACGCAAGCCACGACCGCCCAAGACACGACCACGTCCACGACGGCGACGACCGACGAGCCAGCCGAGTCGACGGAGACGTCAACGACGACCACGAGTACGACGACTACAACGGCCGAACCAACGGTGACGATTACGGACACGACGACGACGGAGTCCACCACGACGACCGAGACTACAGAAACGACGACGGAATCAACGACCACTACCGAGACGACCACCACCGAAACGACCACCACCGATTCGACGACAACCACCACGACCACCGAGGAGACCACCTCAACGACCACGACGACCGAATCAGACGACTCTGACGGCGGTCTCTTCAGCTTCGACTAACGCCCACCGGTTTCGCCCCTTGTTATTCCCAGTCGTCTTCGACAACAGGATTGAAAAAGTCATAGCAGAAGTCGTAGGCTTTTCCCAGCAAGAGCGGCAGCGCGAGTACGCTCACCCAGACGACTGCCGCGGCGACGAGGTCTCCCATTCCCGTCTCGACACCGGCGGCTTCGAGGCCGATTTCTAACACCCACATGTGGTGTGAGTTAGCGTACCATGGATTTCAATCTCACGCCGAACTATCGGCAGTTGACCGGTCAATCGCCCTGAGTAGCGCTCATTATCTCAGCACGCGTCTCCATTATTGGGTATTGCAATATCCAATGGGGGTGTGAGCGACCGGCCAACGGTCGTCGCTCGATGCGGGGGCCTCTACTCGCGGCGTCTTTGTCTGTGGATACGGCTGCCTCAACAGGGTGGCGAGAGCACGACTTTACGCTCTCTGCCAGCCTATGCTCTACATGCAGCTTCGTTCTGTCGGCAGAGAGCGCGTCATCCACGCAACCGTTACCGTCCCGGCCAGCAGAGCCGCCGTCTGGGACGCCTGGACCACCGACGCGGGCGCGCGAAGCTTCTTCGCGCCCGACTGTACCATTGACCTCATCGAGATGGGTGCCTACGAGATGTTTTTCAATCCCGAGGGCGCGGACGGCCTCCGTGGGGGCGAAGGCAACGTCATCCTCGCCATCGAACCGGAGCGGATGCTGAGTTTTACCTGGAACGCCCCGCCCTCACTGCCCACTGTCCGCGACCAACGGACGAGCGTCGTCGTCCGCTTCCGTGACCTCCCGAACGACCGCACGCAGGTCAGCCTCACCCACAGCGGGTGGGGTGAAGGCCCCGAGTGGACGAAGGCCTACGACTACTTCGTCGAGGCGTGGGCGGAAACGGTATTGCCGCGGCTCAGAGAGCGCTTCGTGAGCGGACCGATTGATTGGGACGCCCTCGACTGAGCTCAGTTCGCAAAGTCGGTCACGACCTCTACGCCTTCGACCTCGTAGCGAGTCATCGCGTCGAGGCGGTCTGAAACGTCTGAGAGGGCGACCTCGCGACTGACCAGCTTTCCGGGCGTGACCGAACCTGCCTGCATGAGACCGAACAGCTCGTCGTAGCGCGTCGGCGGCATCCCACGAGAACCGTGAAAGGAGAGTTCGTGTCTCGCCATGTAATCGGTCGGCACCGATACCTCGCCGCGTTCTGTGTCGGTCGAAAGTCCCACTTGAACGTGTTCGCCGCGCCGCCGTAGCGACCGGATGGAGTTCCGACACGTCTCCGCGATACCGAGTGCGTCCATCGAAACGTGTGCCCCACCGTCCGTGAGTGCCTGTACTGTCGCGGGAACTTCGCACTCGGTTGCGTTCACGACTTCCGTCGCACCAAGGTCACTCGCCCGACCGAGTGCACTCTCGTTTACGTCCACCGCGACGACACGCGCCCCGAGTGCGTGTCCGATGTGCACCGCAGAGAGGCCAACCCCGCCACAGCCGTGCACCGCGAGCCAGTCGCCGGGGCCGAGGGCGGCGCGGTGTGCGAGGCCGTGAAACGCCGTCATGAACCGACACCCAAGTGCGGCCACGTCGCGGACGCTGACGCCCTCTGGCAACCGCATCGCGTTGTACTCCGCCCACGGAAGGTGTACCTGCTCTGCGAACGCACCGGGAGCCTCCGGCTGAAACCCGAGTGCCCGGTCGTTCACACAGACGTTTCCGTACCCATTTCGACAGTAGTGGCACGTCCCGTCACCGAGATTGAACGGCACCGCGATACGGTCTCCGACTGAGAGGGCTGTGACCTGCTCGCCAACCGCCACGACTTCGCCTGCGGGTTCGTGTCCCAACACCTGCCCGCGGGGCACTTGGTCGTCGGCCCACTCGCCGTGGCCCATCCACGCGTGCCAGTCGCTGCGACAGATGCCACACGCCTCTACGGCGACGACCGCGCCGTGTGGCTCCGGTGTCGGTGGCTCGCGCTCTTCGATTTCGAGCGGTTCTCCGTACTCTCGCAACACTGCAGCGCGCATGCTCTCGGATTCGTGTGCGAGTGGATAAACGTCCGTGTGCGGCGTCGGTGACCCTGTGGCTCACCGGTCAGCGCACAAAAAATGAAAACTGCGAACCGGAGTTAGTCGCCGCCGCCGAACATCTGGCGCATCATCGGGTGCATCTCCATGAGTTGCTCCTCTGCGATCTCCTCGTACAGTTTGTACGTGATGGAGACGGTGAGCAGCAAGCCCGTACCGGAGACGGCACCGATGGTGCCGAGCATGTTCGCCATGACGGCGAGCAGGCCCACGAGGGCACCGCCGATGATGGTGACCTGTGGGATGTAGCGTTCTAAGACCTTCTCCATGACACCGGGGCTCTGGCGGAAGCCGGGAATCTGCATCCCCGAGCGCTGAATCTGACGCGCGGTTGCTTCCGGCCCCATGTCGGTGGTCTCCACCCAGAAGATGGCGAAGATTGCGCCACCGATGACCATGAAGGTCAGGTCGATGAGCACGCGGATCATGATCATCCACGGCTCGGCCGTTGTCTGTCCAAGCCACCACATCCACTGTCCGGGTGACTGGATGGGTGCGAGGTAGTAGAACAGCCCGCTCACGGGCTGGCCTTGGGCGTACGTGCCGACCCAGCCGGGCATGCCGGCCCACTGGGCCTCTAAGATGCGCCCGAGGAACTGGATGTTCGCTTGGAGCGCACGAACGAGGATCATCGGCAGGACGCTCGCGTAGATGAGCTTGACCGGGAAGCGCCCGCGAGCACCCTTCACGCGCGAGTGCGAGAGGGGAATCTCGACGCGGACGCTCTCTGCGTACACAACCACACCGAAGATGAGGAGGGTCGTGATGAGCGCGAGAATCTGCCCTTCACCGACGAACAGCACCTGGAGGCCCGAAAGCGACAGAATGCTTGGCATGTCCACGCTGCCGGTGAGCATGCCAAACCACGTCGCAAACAGCCCGGCTTCGTTCGAGCCGAGTCCGGGAATGGCGAAGAAGCCACCCACGAGACTCTGGCTGACACCGGCGATGATGAACAGGCCAATCCCCGAGCCGACGCCCCATTTCGAGACGACCTCGTCCATGAACAGGATGAGGATTGCGCCGACGAAGATTTGCGCGAAGATGAGCCACTTGACGCCCGTGAGTCCAATGCCGAGGCTCTGGGCGACCTGTGGGTCTGCGGGCAGGAAGCTTCCTGCGAACACCATCGGGAGGCCGGTGAGACAAATCATCACGACCACCAGGAACTTCTGGAGGCCCTGATACAGAATCTGGTCTCGTGGGTTGCTCGTATCGAGGCCCAAGAGGTCGGCGCCGCCGAGTAGCTGCAGCACAATGCTTGCGGTGACGATCGGACCGATACCGAGCTGCAGGATGGTTCCCTGACCACCCGCGAGGATGGAGCGGAACTGCCCGAACACGTCCGACTGTCCGGAGCCGAGTCCGTACAGGAACACGTTCGTCAGGAAGAAATACAGCACCAGAATGCCCGCTGTCCAGCCAAGCTTGCGCCGGAACGGCACGTGACCTTCCGGTCTGCGTACCGACGGCATTCGGGTGAGCACCGGTTCAGCAGCCTCCTTCCAGCCCATGGGTCTACTCCGCGTCCTCGTCTTCGTCTTCGTCGTCTGCTTCGAGTTCAGCCTGGCGCTCTTGGCCGCGCTCACTGAGGATGGCGTCGCCGCCTTCGCCCTCGATGAGCTCGCGTGCGCTCTCGCTGAAGTCGTCAGCCGTTACGACGAGCTGGTTACGAATCTGGCTTCCACCGAGCACCTTCACGACATCGACGTCGTGACCGTCTTCGACGATGTCGCGGGCGTCCAGCTTGAAGCCGTGGTCGGTCTCTTCTGCGAGACCGTCTGCGGCGTAGAGCACCGCGTTCTCGTCTAACGTCTGGACGTCCACGGTGCGGACGTCTTCGCGGAGTGACGGCGGCCGGGTGAACCCGTGTTTACCAAGCGGTTCGTAGTTGTGGAACTCGTGTTTTGCGCGACCGGCGCGACCGCGGCCACCACGGTTTCCGGCACCACGCCGGTTCTTGTGGGTACCGCCGCTGTGGGTGCGCGAGCCACGCTGGCGTCGTTTCTTACTGGTCATGGTTATCGCATCGCCTCGAGGAGCTGGTCGATCTCCTCTGTCGTGTGCTTACCGAGTTCGCCACCCTCTTTAGTGACGTGCTTGATGCCTTTGTGTCCCTTGCGTGGGGGGTGCAGGCGAAGCACGGGAGAGAGGCCTTGCTCGCGGAGGTTCGTCTCTTCTGCAAAGAGCGCGTCTGCGAGGCTCTCGATGTCGTCGTAGTCGGTGTTTGCTGCCACCCACTCGTCGTCGACCGTCGCGTCGCCTTCGAGCGGCTCTGCGCGCGTCCGAAGGAGCGTGACGACGACGTCCTTGCTTGGCTCACCGTGGGCAACGTAGTCGTTGACCTTGGTGATCATGCCACGGTAGGCCTCCGTCTCGGGGACGAAGGTCGCGTGGTTGACTTTGTGGATGTTGAGCATGGAGAGCGTGTCGCGGATGCCCTGTTTCATGTTCACTTCACCGCGAATCTGGACGAGTGCTCGCATTATTCAATCACCTCACGCTGCTCGCGGGCGTGCTGGGGCACGCGGGCCTCAGCCGTGTTGCGAAGCGCGTTGAAGGTTGCTTTTGCGAAGTTGACGGTCGTGCGGGTGTTCCCCGACGAGCGCGTCCAGATGTCTTCGATACCGGCGAGTTCGAGCACCGAACGGACGGTCTCCCCGCCCGCGAGTCCAAGCCCACGTGGTGCGGGCTGGAGTTCGACCTCAACGCTGCCTGCCTTACCGGACGTGCGGAGTGCGACGGTGTGGGGTCGCCCACAGCCACATTCCCACGACCCGCAGCCACGCGAGACGTCGATGATGTTCAGTTTTGCGCGCTCGATTGCCTTCTGGATGGAGCCACCGACCTGGTCGTCCCGGCCCTGGGCGTAGCCAACGTAACCATCGCGGTTACCAATGGCGACGACCGAGCGGAACTTGACACGGCGGCCGGAGTCAGTCATGCGCTGGACCATGTTGATGTCCAGCACGTCGTCTTCGAGCCCCGGGAGGAGCTGGTCGACGATCTGGGGCTCCTTAAGCGGGAGACCCGAGCGGAGGGCATCTTCCATCGTGGTGATGTCGCCCTCTGCGACTTTCCGACCGAGACGGGTTCGTGGCTCCCAGCCGTTGTTGTTTCTGCTCATAGTTCGTTCTCCAGTCGTTCACGCACTTCGTCGAAGTGCTCGGGGAGTTCGGTCGCGTCGAACTCTCCGCTGTAGAGTGGTTCGTCGAGCGATTCTGCGTACTCGGCAATGTGTTCGCCGCGGGTGCGAGACCAGTCAGCGAGGACGCTCTCGTTGTGCGGGATGTCGAGTCCTGCATCGATTGCGCCTTCCTGAACTGCGAACACTTTGTTGCCGGGGGTTGCCGTGTTAAGGCCGATGTCAAGCACTGCCTCTTCGAGGCCTGCTGCGAGCGCACGCTTGCCGGCGAGATAGCCGGTCAGGTACGCTGCAGGCAGGTTACCAGTCGGGGCCTCCCAGCCGAAATCGGCGAGGTCGGCAGACGTTGCACTCGCAAGTGTCACGTCGCCTTCGTCTCCAGCCGTGATCAGCTGCGCCCTGATGTGCTGGTTGCTCTTTCGAGCGACCAGACGAGGCTTGCCGGATTTCAACAGGCGCAACCTCTGATGGTAGTCCGTTCTGACCTCGCGGCGGCGCCGCATCGGAACCTTGTATCGTGGTCCGTTAGCCATTATTCGTCACCGTACTGTTGTTCGATGTAGTTGAGCAGGTACTGGACACTGCGGAACTCGCCACCGCTTGCCTTGTTGTAAAGCGAGCGGTACTGGGTGCGGTTGAGTTCACCCTCGTCGCGGAGTTCTTTGAGCTTCTTTCGCTGTGCGCGAATGCGGCTCGTCCAGTCTGCTTTCTTGTTCTGCCGTGCGCCAGCCTTCCCTTTGCGGGAACCGGGGCCTTTGCGGTGTCCGTAGGCGCGCTTCTTGTTGCGCTCACGGGCACGACCGCGGGAGTTCCCGCGCTTGTCCTTTGCCGTGATGGAGCCGTCCGCGACGAGTTCGCGGATGTCCTCGCGCGTGATTGCTTCTGCAATCTCGGCTGAGGCCTCTGGGTCCATCCAAACTTTGTTCTTCCCGACGTCTAAGACGTCGGCTGCGAGACGGCGCTGGGCTTTCAGGTCGCTCATTCTTCTGTCACCTCAACTTCGACGTAGGTTGGGTTGAGCACGCGGACGCCCATCTCCTCTGCCTCCTCTTCGATGCGTTCGCGTTTGCGAGCACCGACGGAGCCAGCGATACGGGCTGCCTGCGTGTCACCGTCGAGACCATCGAGGTCATCGACGTTGAAGACGCGCACTTCTTCGAAGCCGCTTGGGTGCCGCCCACGAATCGATTTCGGGGTGCGGTAGCCTGCCTCGACCATCGGGCCCTTGCCCTTGATGCCGCGGCGCTGCTTCGAGAGCCCACCGCGTGGCTTGCGCCACGAGGTCGGCGTGCGCTTTTTCTTGTGGTAGTCCTGGCGGTTGAACTGCGGTTTGCCCGCGCGGGAACGCGCCTGAAGCAGGCGTGCTTCCTCGTCGTCGAGGTCGGGGGTCTTATCGACCAGGCCGCGTGGTTGCAGTTCGGTTTCGACGTCTTCTGCGGCTGCCTCCTCGGCTTCCGCGTCTTCGTCTTCGACTTCGGCTTCCGTCTCCTCTGAGACTTCGAGCCCGCCGACGTCCGCTTTGATACGGGCGGCGAGGGCGTTACCGATGCCATCAACCTCGGCGAGCTCAGACTGGGAGGCGCGCGCGACGGCTTCGACCGTATCGAAGCCTGCTTCGCGGAGTGCCTCTGCCTTTGCCTCGCCGACACCGCTGATGTCGGTCAGTTCTTGTGGTTGGTCTTCGTCTGCCATCAGGCGTCACCTCGCTGTGGTTTTTCGATGATGTAGACGCCGTCCTGGAACACCCGAGTGTCTTTGCCTTTGACGCGCGTGAGCTGTTCGATGTCCGCTGCGGTCTGGCCGACGTGTTCTTTGTCGGGACCGGAAAGCGTCAGCTCCTCGCCGTCGATCTGAACTTCCGTGTCGCCGTGAACGGTGGTCCGTCGCGGGGACTTCTCACCGAGGAAGTTCTGGATGACAACGTCGTCACCTTCGACGCGAACCTGCATTGGGAAGTGAGAGTAGAAGACTTCCATCTTGTACTCCCATCCTGCGGTCACGCCGTGGAACATGTTCTCGATGTGACTCGAGAACGTCCCGATGGTGGCGTTCATCTTGGCTTTCTCAACGTCACTCTCGACGACGACAACGTTGTCGTCAACGGAGACGGTGACGTTCGGGTACCAGAGTCGGCGCGTTACCGATCCTTCTGGGCCGCTTACTGTGAGGTCGAAGCGGTCGACTTCGGCCGTCACATCGTCTGGAATTTCGAGTTCTACTCGTGCCATGGTTCAGTACACGTACGCGATTATTTGGCCACCGATGCCCGCTTCGCGGGCCTCGTAGTGGCTCATGATCCCGTGGCTGGTAGTCACGACAAGCGTCCCGTAGTCACGGGCTGGGAGGAACCGTTTCTCCCATCGCTCGAAGTCGTCTGCACCCGCCGAGTAGCGGGGCTTGACCGAACCACATTCGTTGATCGCGCCTTTTAGTTCAACCTCGAATCGACCGGCTTTGCCGTCTTCGACGAACTCGAAGCCGTTGATGTACCCGCGGTCGTAGAAGACCTCAAGCACGCTGCCGATGATATTCGAGGCGGGCTCAACTGTCTGGGTCAGATGACCGACGCTCTCGGCGTTGTCGATGCCGGAGAGTGCGCTGCTGAGTGGGTCGTTATCTGCCATGTTACTTATATTTCTTGAAGCCCATGCTTCGGGCAATCTCACGGAAGCACTGCCGGCAGAGCCAGATGTCGTACTTGCCAACAAGGCCTTGTTTGCGACCGCATCGCTGGCACTGTTGGAGCTGGCCCGTTCGCTTCGTGGCGTGCTCGCCGAGTTCCTCGCTCATTTGTTCACCTCCACGTCATACGTCGATTCAAGGTACGCGATTGCGTCCTCGACCGTCAGCTTGTGGGCCGACGGAATCTGTCGGTTGACCTTGTCGCGCTTTGCGACACGGTAGCCGGGACGAACGAGGTTGACGGTCACGTCAAGCCCGTAAATCCCGATGTTCGGGTCGTACTCCTGGCTCGGGAATTCCGTGTGTTCCGGAACGCCGAAGCTGAAGTTGCCGTTGTCGTCGAACTGCTTCGGTTTGAGATCGACGAGCGTGAGTGCCGTCTCGAGGAACTCTGCGGCGTCCTCGTGGCGGAGCGTCACTTTGGCACCGATTGGGTCACCCTCGCGGATGCCGAAGTCCGGAACCGTGCGCTTTGCGAGCGTCCGAACGCTCTGCTGGCCGGTCACGCTTTCTAGGATGTCCTCTGCGTTGGCGAGCTCGCGCCCACCGCGGCCGACACCCATGTGGACGACGACCTTTTCGACGCGTGGCTGTCGCATTGCGTGGAAATCAGCCTCGCTCATTCGTCGTCACCTCCGGTGAAGTTCTCGTCGATAACGACGACGTAGTCTTCGATTGTTTCGAAGGAGCCGTCTTCTTGGTCGACGACGATACGGTTCGGCGCAGACGATGGGGAAATATGGATCTCCTCGATGGTTCCGATTTCGCCAGCGTGCTGGCCCTTGATTGCCGTCACGAGTGCACCCTCTTCGTAGACGAAGTGGGCGACGACTGCTGCGTCACTGTCCACGACGAGCGAGTCGCCGCGGGTGTAGCCGGGGTCCTCGTCGAAGAGGAGCGTCTGGCCGTTGTGAAGTGACAGCTGCGTCTTGCCACCCTGCACGTTGCGCTTGCCCGTGATTTTGCCGAGCTTCGAGCCGGCAGACTCCTCGGGAATCGCGGAGAGTGCGAGGCGACCTCCCTGGTCGGGGAAGACGCGGTAGTATTCGTCGCGCTCGGTGAACGACAGGATGTCGAACATACCGATTGGGCGACGCTCGTCGGTTACTTGCTTGCCATTGACCAGTACCGTTCCCTGGTTGAGCGCGTAGCGTGCTTCTTTCTTCGAATCGACGTAGCCGAGCACGTCGCGAAGGATGATGAGCAGCGGCACACCCTCTTCGCCGTGGGGGCCTGCGCCCGCTTTCACGGTGAAGGTGGCGGTCTTACGCTCGACCGGCCAGGATTTTGGCACTGAGAGTCGCTTCTGGTGATTACTCATTGTCTTCCTCCAGGCGCGCCTCGCGGACGTCGTCTTCCAGGTTCAGCTCGGTCACGCGGACGTTGCTGGTGTCGAGTGCACGGGGGACCTCTTCGCCGTCTGCCTTTTCGAGGGTCACGCCCTCGACGTAGATGACGGTCTTTTTGAGGTCAACTTCCATGACTTCGCCTTCAACGCCTGCGAAGTCGCCGCGCATAACCTCGACGGTGTCGCCCACGTTCACGCGGACGTTTCGCTTGCCGTACTGCTCGCGGAGGTCGTCCGAGAGCGTGGCACGAACCTGGCGCTGACGCTTGTGCAGCGGTGCGCGCTCGGTCTGGTTACGCTGTTTGGTTGGTTGTCGA